>JAQYVU010000019.1 GCA_030145385.1 Desulfococcaceae bacterium | reverse complement strand
GGTCATCAGAATTGCACCCGGGAACTCGGCAAATTCTTTTTTCTGGTTCTGCCAGGCGGTTCCGTAATGACCGTAAAAATGAGAGTATTTTTTCAACTCCGGATATCCGTGACAGGGAAGCATTTCACCGTGGGTGTATACATTAATCCCTTTGCCTTCGCTTTGTTTTAATAAAATTTCCAGGTCTTTCAAATCATGCCCGGACACCAGGATCGCTTTTCCGGCTTTAGCGCCAAGGGGCACTTCCGTGGGAACCGGATGCCCATAAGCACCGGTGTTTCCGAAATCCAGCAATTCCATGGCCCGGAGATTGATTTCTCCGCATTTTAACACCAGACCGAGCAGTTCATCAGCAGTCTTGTCATTATCTAACGTTGCGGCCAGACCTTCATAGATAAAATCAAATACCTGGTCATCTTTCTGGCCGAGAATTGCCGCATGATCCGCATACGCCGCCAGCCCCTTGATGCCGTAGACGATAATTTCCTGTAAAGAAACGATATCCGGATTAACATCCGATCTGGACTCGACACCCACCTTTTCGCCCTGGGCCACCAGTTCATCTTCGGTGCCTGCCGGGACATACGTTGCCGGGCCGTCGGTAAAATCCGTCCATCCGCCGGCCGCATCCACTTTTGCCTTTAATGCATCCCGGTGTGCAACCGCCTGACGAATCAGTTCAACAAATCGGGCCGCATCAAAATCCACATTGGTCAGCGTTGAAAAAGTAGCTTCGCAGGCAAACCGATCAATCGCTTCATCCCTGACACCGACTTTTTTTCCTTCCACGGCGATCTGGGACAACCCCTTGACTGCATAAAGCAAAAGGTCCTGAAGTGCTGCCACGTCCGGCTGTTTCCCGCATACGCCAATGGTCGTACAGCCCTCACCCTTTGCCGTTTGTTCGCATTGATAACAAAACATATTGTATCTCCTTTCGTTCATTTATGTTGACAAAGTTAGTATTTTTTTCTCTGTGTTGATTTTAATATTACGCTTGTTTTAATTCTGTTTCCTTGACTTAGATCAAAAGCTTTAAAAAAATTTTATTTTTCTTATCAGGTGACTTTTTAAATACCGCCTATGCGGCACCATGTCCTTGACTTAGGTCAAAATCGATATTTTTTAAAAAAATAAAAAAAGGTCCCCCCTGCATTATTAATGAATAAAACAGGGGGGGGATTTTACTTTAAAATTACGAAAAGAAATTATTTTTCCGTACCGAATATTTCAGCCGGTTTGGTGGTATCTCCCGTGGCATTGGGATAGTCCGGTGCTTTGTGATCCTTTTTGTTGTGTTCGATAAGTTCGCGAGCCTCTTTCATAAACAGGTTATACCGTTTTTTACATTCATAGAAACCATGCCACCAGGCATAATCCGGTGCCATCATGGCCGTTCCCATCCGTGCCCGTCGCCCTTCATGATGCCAGAGCTCATAATATTCAACTTCTAAAGGTTCATCAAAAAACCGGGTTTTATCCATAAGCCCCTTTGCATAAAGATCATCCAGCATGGCCTTGGCCGGTGCAAAATAAACCGTATTGTATTCTTCCACGACCTTGTCTGTTTTCGTATAATGGTCATCCACCCATTTTTTTCCATGACACTGCTTGCAGACCTCTTTCATTTTGTTTCGCTCCACTTCCCAGTTTGTCTGTGCCGGAAAAGGTTTAAAATCTTCAGGTCTCACTGTCTTTGGTGCCTGGAGTTCCCATGACAAACGCTCGGTGACATCATGTGAAGTTTTGACCGTACCGGCACCGGACATATGACAGGAAGCACATGTGGGCCCTCGAAAGTCCGTACCCGGCGACCATGTTCCCGGTGCGGCAGTCCAGTTATAGGTATCACCAAAGGCGGAGTAAATATCGCCGTGTTTGGATTCCGTGAATATTTCGATCTGGGGATGATCCGGGCCCAGGTGGCACTGACCGCAGGCTTCCGGTTTCCGGGCTTCCATGATGGAGAACCGGTGACGGGTATGACAACTGGAACAACTGCCCAGGCTGCCGTCCAAATTCACCCGTCCGACCCCGACATTCGGCCAGCAGTCTGACGTTAATTCTCCGTCTTTACTTTTTAACACCGTTCCATGACAGTAGAAGCAGCCGGCGTTTCTTTCCGTATCACTGTTCATGCCGCCATTCAGCCAGGGATCAATCTTCCAGATGAGTTCAATGGTATTGGCATGCTTGCTTTTTGAATACTGCAGCGCTTCATCCGGATGGCACCGGGAGCAGTCTTTGGGGGTCACCACGCCGGTAACCGGCACCCGGTATTCCGGGCGGCCGTATTTGGAGTCGGATTTTTCATACTGTTTGTAATGGGATTTGCTGACATCCGGATCGAATTCCTCGGCCAGATGGCAATCAATACAGGTAATATTGGCATTGGCATGCCGGCTGTTCGCCCAGTCCGCGAATATGCCGGGATGTTCCTGTTTATGGCACTGGATACAGGCAATGCCTGCTTCCGGAATGCTTCGTTCAATCCGGAATTCCTTTTCCTTGGCCATGGGTTCTTGTAATTCACAAAATCCCGAAGTCGCTGTTACAAGCCCAAACAAACCTGAAAACCATAATACCAGCATCAATCGTTTCATGCCCTGCCTCCCTTTTAATATGTTTGGTACTGCTTATAGTTATATATCGGAGTCTTGTTGTGAACCAGGTCCCGATGGCAATCGACGCATTTTTTCTCCATACCCGGCTGTGGATATAAGACTGTCCGGTGCGCCAGCATGGCTCCGCGCTTGTTTGGAATATGCAGCAGGTTCCGGTGACATTTCATGCACTGATAATTTTTAAATGACGCATATGCTTTTTGTCTTTGCACCGCATTGTCATATTCGTCCATTGTAAAATGCGCGATAACATCCTTAACGCCGTGAAAGGTTTTCATGTAGAAAAAATTGACCGTATCATGGGGAGCCGGCAGGTGGCAGTCCATGCAGTCCGCTACAAACCCCTGGGCATTGTTTACATGGGTGGATGTTTTCCATGTGTTGTAGGCAAACTGGATTTCATGGCAGGAGGCGCAAAACTCAGGCGTCGATGTCCGGACCATTGTGTAATAGGTCATGCTGAAAACAGGAAACCCGAGAAAAATGCCGAAAATCACCAGAAGGAATGCTTTTGCCGGTCGTTTCATACAACTTAATCCTCATATATATGGGGAAAGGTTAAAACACCGCATTTGAGAACAGAATTATGAATGCAATTGTCTTGAAGGAGAGGCGCTAATTTGAAATAGGAATATAATAAATTTGAATAATATTGAATTATTATAGTTATGTCAAATGATACATTTTGTTTATTCGTTTGTGCTAACCGGCATTTAACCCGATATCAAAAACATCATGACAGGAAGGACAGATAAACAGCCATCGGATCACTTGTCCCTCTTTTTTGAACATGGAGTGAAAACCATCCTTGTAGCCGCACGTCGGGCAGACTTTAAACTCATCTTCCATTGAAACGGTTTTTACTTCATAATTCATATTTTTTCTGCCTCGTTGACGAACAGTTAGTGTCCAAAAAAACTCTAAATTTCGGTTGTCATTATAAGGAGTGAGGAACGAACGACAAAGTAATCCCCTGTCTATAATGAGATTGCTTGACGTCGTACCTCCCGCGCAATGACAGAAAAGGTAAAATTTAGAGACAATCCGTTCAACCACTAATTAATCGTAATTTTCTTCAAATTCTCCCAGGTCGCCTCAGAATACCAGATATCAACAAACTCTTTGATCGCAACCGCTTCTTTTTTTTCAAATTCTGCGGCAATAGGTTTGCGCAAAAGCATTTTGATGCTGGCAAAGGCAGCAGAAGGTTTTTTCCCTAATTCTGCGGCAATTTTTTTTGACATTTCCACCAGGTCCTGATCCTGAGCAACGTGGTCCACCAGGCCAAACGTTTGGGCCTGTTCCGCAGAATACATGGCCCCGGAATAAAGGATTTCCATCGCGTTCGCATTGCCTGCACAGGCGCGCAGCATTTCCATACTGCCCGCCAATACCGAAGACCCGAAGGAAATTTCATTTAAAGAAATTTTTGACCGGCCGGCTGACATGATTCGTTGATCACAAGCCAGCGAAAGCATACAGCCGCCGGCCATCGTATGTCCGTTAAGTGCTGCTACAATGGGCTTGGGATACAAAAACATATAAGACAGAAGACCGGTAAATTTTTTCAGATAATCTGAAAATTCATCTTTCGAATACGACAAAAATTCCGGCACATCAAACCCGAACGAAAAAAAAGGCCCTTTTCCTGTAAGAATGACGGCCCGGATATCCGGATCTTTTTCATTTTTTTTCAGTGCCTCTGTTATCTGATCCACCACCGCGCCGGTTAATGCGTTCACCTTGCCCCGGCAAAGAGTCAGCGTAGCAATTCCCTCGTTTTTTGAGACCTCTACAAAATTCATAATTACCTCACAGTTTTTGTATATTCCGGTTTTACATTCTTCATCACTGAAAACAGATAGTTGCGCTTAATTCCGAAGAATTTATGCGCCTTGATTTTTTTTCTTCGTCCAGGCGGCCGGATCCATTTGATAGTAATCTTTTAACTGATCGTACAATTCCGGGTGCCGGCGCTGCAGCTGCCGGGATTTTTCAAAAAAAGTCTCGGTCGCCACTGCAAAAAACTCGGCCGGATTGGTTGCGCCGTAATAATCCATCAACGCCTTTGTCCCGCGGGAGGCTTTTTTCTGAAGCGCATCAAATTCCTTTCCCAGCACCCCTGCCCAGGATATATAGCGGGAATATTGCGGCAATACCGGAGTGCCGTCACCCGCCCCGTCCTCCTGGTCCAGCTGGTGCGCAAATTCATGCAAGACCACATTATGACCGTCTTTCGGATCAACAGCCCCGCGAAGAATATCATCCCATGACAGCACCACCGTGCCGGTCATCCAGGATTCTCCGAGGCGGACCTGGGAATCCGCCACAATACCATTTTTGTTTCGAATATTTTTGGCAACATACGCCGAAGGATAGACTAAAATTGAAGACAGCTTCGGGTAATATTTTGTTTTCCGATTCAACAAAAGGATGCAGGCCTGGCCGGCAACGGTCACCCGGATTTCATCATTTAATTCCAGGCCGCCGCACCCTTCAAAATTCTTTTCATGAACAAGCACCTGAATATGCCCGTGAAGCTCTGTTTTCAGATGATCCGGGAGCTTCAGATAGATCGGCAGGTTTTTCTCAAGAATCTTTTTCCACTCCGGATTGACGGGCAGGGCTCGCAACTTTTTGCGGCGTGACTGCCGTGCAATTTTAAAAAACGAATATACAGACAGGGCCAGTATAAAAATAGATAGGATAATATACATAGAGGCATCCAAACCAGGCAAGATTAAGTTTCACCCATTTTTTAACATAAGTCAGGTTTAAGAAAAAGGTCCGGCTCTGATTCATAATTCCATGCGCAAACTCTTCTTTTCATCAAGCAGCTTCCGGACAACGGTGGCAATTTCTCTGGTGACAACCGGTTTCATGACATATTCCCGAATCCCGATCGCTTTGGCCTTTTTTTCGTTGATCAACTCGCTGAAGCCGGTGCAGAGTACAATCGGAATATCCGGCCGGATGGATAAAATTTTCTGGGCCAGCTCAGCTCCGGTCATTCGCGGCATGGTCATATCCGTGATGATCAGGTCAAAATCATCCGGGCCGGCCACAAACAGCTGAAGCGCTTCAAGGCAATTGCCCGTTGCGGTTACCTGATAACCGAGGTTTTCCAGCATTCGCTGTTCCATCAGCACAATACTCTTTTCATCATCAACGACCAGAATCCGTTCATTGCCCCCGGAAATTTCTTTCTGAAGCTCTCCGGCCGGCCGGATCTCATCGGTCTCAATGCAGGGAAGGTAGACCTGAAACGTTGATCCCTCTCCCGGTTCACTGTAAACACTGATATGGCCTTCATGTTTTTTGACAATACCGTGAATTAATGCCAGCCCCATGCCCGTTCCTTCACTTTTATCCTTGGTAGTGAAATAGGGTTCGAAGATCCGCTCCATGACGGCCCGATCCATCCCGCACCCTGTATCACTGATTTCTAATTTCACATACGACCCGGGCGTTATCTCAAATCCGGTTACTTTCGTGTCATGGCGCTGAATTTCCACCCGGCTCAACTCTACTGCGAGAATGCCCCCGGTTTCCCGCATGGCATGATAGGCATTGGTACCCAGATTCATCAGAACCTGGTGAATCTGCGTGGAATCAGCCAGCACCGTACCGCTCTTTGGATCAATGTTTTCACGAATCTCGATTGTCGAAGGAATTGAAGCCCGCAACAGCTTGAAGGCTTCTTTGACAATTAAATAAATTTCCGTGGGTCTGCGTTCATGTTCCGTTTGGCGGCTGAAAGTCAGAATCTGTTTCACCAGTTCACTGGCCCGATTGCCGGCCCGGATAACCTCATCAATATCACTTAAGATATCATCCCGGCCGGACAGCTTGATCCGGGCCAGTTCCGTATATCCGAGCATAGCCGCCAATATATTATTAAAATCATGGGCAATGCCACCGGCCAGCGTACCGACGGCTTCCATTTTTTGTGCCTGCTGAAGCAGGATATTGAGTTTTTCTTTTTCAGCTTCTGCCAGTTTCCGTTCACTGATATCAATAAACGTGACGACAGCGCCCATGATTTCATCATCCCGGATTACCGGATATGCCCGGTATTCGGCCCAGAAACAGGTTCCGTCGGCTTTCCACAAAACCTCATTATCAATATGAACAGGCTTTTTGTTTTTCAGAACCTGTAAAATTTTACATTCCGAAGCCGGATATTGAGTACCATCCGCCCGGGTATGGTGCATCAGGTGATGAAAATTTCTTCCAAGCAGTTCGTCATCCTCCGCAAACCCCAGCAGACGAAGACAGGACGGGTTGCAAAAAGTGCAGTTTCCATTTTTATCGATCCCGTAAATTGCCTCTGCCGTTGAATTCAACAGATTCCTTATCTGTTCTTCTCTTTCGGAAAGTTCATGGATATTTTTTCCAAGTTTTTTATGGGAGTCGATCAGACTGGCGGTCATTTTGTTAAAAGCACGGGCAAGAATTCCGATCTCATCTTTCAGGGATTCATCGGCCAGAACATTATATTGACCGTCGGAAATATCTTTGGCCACATCAGTTAATCGGATAATGGGTCGTGTAATGCTTCCTGACAGATAGAATGACACAAAACCGATAATCAGCGTTGCGACTGCAATTATCAGTGCAATTAAATTCCGCATAGTGATGACCGGCCCAAGGGCTTCGGCCAGATCAATTTTAACGACAACCCCCCAGTCGGTATCTTCAACATAACGGGTAACCGCCAGAACCGGGACTTCCCGGTAATCCACTGCGTCTGACAATATGTGAGACAGACCGTGAAAAGCCTGGATGATCGGAATATCGGGCCGTTCTTTCGGAACCGTAAGTTTTAATGCCGCCTGGTGATCAAACCGCGTGGGCATAATAAACTGGGCATCACCATTCTCAAGCCGCCGTGCCAGGATCGTTTCTCCGGTTTTTCCAAGCCCGGTATAATCGCTGATTGATGATATAATATTTTTAACCCCGGACTCGATCACCAGAACACCGAGCAGTTGATTATCAAGAATCAGCGGTCCGGAAAGGTGCGTTAAAAGATTCCGGTCATCATCCAGAAAAAAATGATCCGCACTGTATTCCGTCCGGCCCTGGCTGAAAAAATCCTTTTGGGAAATATTTTTACCGACTTTTCTCAAATCTGTAGAGGCAATGACGATCCCTTCAAGTGAAATAATGCAGATATTTTTAAAATCCATTAATGACGCTTTGGCATCCTCAATGTTTCGAACTATTTTCTCAAGGTGATCAGGGGCGGCATCAATATTGTAGTCCCTTAAACTGACGCGCAACTGAGTCCGGCTGGCTACCAGTTTCAGACGGACCATATTCTGATGATTGATAGCCTTTATCCGGCTTTGCTGGATTGATGCAACGGATTCCAGATGATTGAAAATCTGACGGGTCAGGTTCGTTTTCTCATTTGAATAGAACAGGAAACTGATTAATATGATGGTCGACAGTAAAACAGCCAGAAATGCCAAAATCAATTTTAATCTGATTTTCATAGGAAACCTTCATGTTCAGCGTATAATCGAGAAAATTAAGACAATACCCGAAGCCCCACATATCCATAGTCCTAAAGCCCTGCACAACGGACCGGAACTCGAACATATTTCAATTATTCTTAAATAAAATCATCTATTTGTCAAATACTTATAAAAAAAGCATATAATCTACCCGGCCTGAGAATGGTCACCGGAAGACAGGTGACAAGACAGGCCAATCCGATTTATGATTCCATGCGGGAAGTATTTTTTTCATCCAGTAATTTCCGGACAATGGTTGCAATCTGACGGCTGCCGACCGGTTTCATGACATATTCCCGGATACCGATTTCCCGGGCCGTGTTTTCGTCGATCAATTCGCTAAAACCGGTGCAGAGCACTACCGGCATATCAGGGCGGACAGACAATACTTTTCGGGCAAGATCCGCACCGCTCATTTGCGGCATAGACATATCAGTGATGAGCAAATCAAAATTATCCGGACGGGAAACAAACAGCTGAAACGCTTCTAAGCAATTGCTCGTTGCCGTGACCTGATAACCGAGATTTTCCAGCATCCGCTGCTCCATCAGCACAATGCTTTGCTCATCATCGACGATCAGAATCCGTTCACTTCCGCCGGTCAATGCTTTCTGACCTTCCAGGGAAGGCTTTATCGCGTCGGGCATAATTCGGGGAAAATAGACCCGAAACGTTGTGCCCTTGCCCGGCTCACTGTCAACAAAGATATGCCCGTCATGATTTTTAACAATTCCGTGCGTTAAGGAAAGCCCCATGCCGGTTCCTTCCCCTTTATCCTTGGTTGTAAAATACGGCTCGAATATCCGTTCGATAACGGAGCGCCTCATTCCGCATCCGGTATCGCTGACCCGGAGCCTGACGTAGGATCCAGGGGGCACCTTCAAACCATTTACCTGCGTGCCATCCGAAGCAATTTCCGCCCTGTTTAATTCAACTGTCAGAATGCCGCCGGTTTCCCGCATGGCATGATAGGCATTGGTGCAAAGATTCATTAAAACCTGATGAATCTGCGTGGGATCGGCCAGGACAGCCCCGCTTTTTTTATCAATCTTCTCCCGGATCTCAATCGTCGCCGGAATTGACGCCCGCAGCAGCTTGAGGGCTTCTTTGACGATCAGATGAACCTCCAGAGGCCTGCGCACATGCATTGATTGCCGGCTGAAGGTCAGAATCTGTCTCACCAGTTCTTTTGCACGCTCCCCTGCCTGGATAACCGCATCAACATCTTTTAAGATGTCATCCCTGCCTGCCAGCTTCATCCGGGCCAGTTCCGCATAACCGATGACGGCTGATAATATATTATTGAAATCATGCGCGATGCCGCCGGCCAACGTACCGACTGCTTCCAGTTTTTGCACCTGAATCAGCTGGGCATTAAGTTTTTCCTTTTCAGCCTCTGACAGCTTACGCTCACTGATATCAATAAACGTGACAACCGCACCGGTTATTTCATCATCCCGAAGCACCGGATACGCCCAGTATTCCGCCCAGAAGCTGCTGCCATCGGCCCGCCACAAGACCTCGTCGTCAATATGAACCGGATTTTTATTTTTCAGAAGCTTCAGAATCCGGCATTCTTCCGATGGATATTCCGTGCCGTCCGGCCGGGTATGATGAATCAGCCGGTGAATATTTTTCCCGAGCAGTTCGCTGTCCTTTTTATATCCCAGCATCCGCAGCAGGGAAGGATTGCAAAAAGTACAGTTCCCATTTTTATCCAGTCCGCAAATGGCCTCTGCCGTTGAATTCAAAAGATTCCGGATCTGTTCTTCACTTTCGGAAAGCTCACTGATCTTGTTTTCAAGAGACTTTTGGGATTGAATCAGGTTGGTGGTCATGCTGTTAAAACCCCGGGCAAGGATTCCGATTTCACCTTTTGTTGATTCGTCGGCCTGAGCTGAATAATTCCCGTTTGAAATATTTCGGGTTGCCTGCGTCAGGCGGCTGATGGGCCGGGTAATATTTTTGGAAAGATATATTGAAATGGCAACGATAATCAGAGCGGCCCCGGCAATCAGCAAAACGATTATATTGCGCATTTTGAAAACCGGGGCAAAAGCTTCCGCCTGGTCAATTTTTACAGCAATCCCCCAGTCGAGTTCTTCAATATAACGGGTAACCGCCAGAACCGGAACACCGCGATAATCCATGACGCCCGACAACATACGGGACTTTCCATCACCCGAGCCAATAATCGGGGTTTCAAACCAGTCTTTTGGAATCGAAAGCTTTAATGCGGCATGGGGATCAAAGCGTGTCGGCATAATCAGCCGGGCATTACCATTTTCTATCGGCCTGGCCAGAATGGTTTCACCGGTGGTTTTCAGACCGGTATAATCACTCACCGATGAAATGATATTTTCAACTGCGGACTCGATCACCAGCACCCCAAGCAGTTGATTATCAAGAATCAGAGGACCTGAAAGATATGTCATAACCTTCCGGTTCTTATTCAGAAAAAAATAATCCCCCCGAAATTCCGTTTGCCCCCGAATAAAAAACTCAATTTTTGACATATTTATCCCGATTATTTCAGGATCGGTCGAAACAATGACAGTTCCATCCGACAAAAGGATAAATATCTTTTTAAAATCCGCTAACGCGATTTGGGTATCCGCCAAAATTCTTTTGATCCTGTCTGTATGCTCTGGCTTGCCGTCATTATAGAAATCCCTGAGACTGACGCGTAACTGGGTCCGACTGGCAACCAGTTTCAACCGCACGATATTCTGATCACTGATGGCTTGAATTCTGTTTTGCTGGATGGAGGCAACGGACTCCAGATGATTGAAAATCTGCCGGGTCAGAGTTTTTTGCTCATTTGAGTAGAACAAAAGGCTGATCAGAATCATGGCCGGCAATGAAACCGCCAGAAACGCCAGCATT
The DNA here is from genome assembly GCA_030145385.1 of Desulfococcaceae bacterium. Taxonomy (GTDB): domain Bacteria; phylum Desulfobacterota; class Desulfobacteria; order Desulfobacterales; family Desulfosalsimonadaceae; genus SURF-3. Next base: position 44,371 of record JAQYVU010000019.1, on the reverse strand, counting down.
AATTTTGATCTGATTCGCATAACGGCCAATCCTGTTAAACGATATCTATATAGGCCAGCCCTGCCATTTAACTGATACACCGGAAAAGTTAAAAGTCTGCTAATTCCTTATGTTGAATAAAATATGATTTTACGCAGGCGGGTAATTCAGTTGGCAGGCAAAGGCGTATCTGCTCCTTATTGCCGAAAAGTATTTATTCCCCTCCGGCGCAACAGGCCAATAAAGTCTTCTTAATTTTTCGTTTTCAATTGCGATGATTCACCCCCGGCAAACAATCGTCAATTTCATTTTTTTGATTATCCGAATTATATTAGTTAACTATCCAAACACCTATCCCTCAAGAACTGTTTGTATTTTATCCAGGACTTGCGCTTCCGACGGCTTGGGTTCCCGTCCGGTAAGTTTTATGGCTTTTTTCAACAGGGACAAGGCCTGCTGACGCTTTTTTTTGGTTGTAAGCAGGCGCGGCAAACTTTCAATGGCCTGATCCGTATCGGTCTGCACGATGCGCGCCTGAGTCCGAACAATCTGCGCCATGTCCCTGACCCGGATATCTTTTAATTCCTTATTTTCTTCAATCAGCTGCGTCATCAATTCATAGCCTTTGCGCCCGAGTTTCTGGTCGGCCAGTCCGACAGCCAGAAGAATCCGGATGACGGCATCCGGGAAATCCCCTTTGTCCATCTGTGCCAGCCATTGCTCAGCATCCTTACGCCGCAGGTCCTCAAGACGGGCCGCGCCGGCTTTGGTTTCCTCCGAAGACGTAAGCGGCTCAAAGATTTCCATCCACGGTGTTTCGTACATGAACTTAAATGTCGTCTCCAGAAGACTGTCCCGCATTTCACGGTAGCCGTCTAATCGCTCGACTATCACATCAGAAACATACTTCTCCATTTGATAAAATACATTGCCTTCAGGCACCGGCGCCCGTATGTCATTGTCTTTTATCATTGATGCACAGACAGCCAGCGGCAAGAGCCAGGGGTTCAGATCAGACAACAGATACCGCTGGGTACGCTGGGGGTGGAGCTGGCGCAGGGTTTCTGCAGTGAGTTCATTGGTGCCCAGCTTCACCCAGGGAGAAACCATCAGACGGTAAACGATATCATTGATTCTTGAAAGCGTCCTTACCGGGAAAAATGCTTTTTCATCCTCAAACCCGTCATCAAAAGTCATAATATCTTTCATTCGCTTTTCAAAATAACTTACCTTGTATTCTCCGGGTTCGTCAGGATCTTCTTCGATTGTCATCTGGTAAAGCCCCGGCGGCAGCCAGTCCAGCATATCAAAACTGGCAATAATTTCCTTGTGCTCCTTGCGGGCGATTTTGGCGGAAACAAAGATGCCCAAATGACCGATGTTTTCGTGTTCGATACAAACGATCACCTGGCCCCGCCGCTTTATTTCATTAACCGTGCCGTAAGTTTTGATGATCCAGTTAAACGCCTGCTGGGGCGGCGTGATGTTGTCTCCGAAAGACGCAAAAATAACCACCGGATTATTATTATGTTTCAGATCAACCATACGCCCTTCATCCAGCTCAAATTCTCCCTGCTCCAGCTTATTGCCCACAAAAAGGCTGTCAACCGTTGTATGGATTTCTTCTCCTGACAGCGAAAAAAAACCGCCCCACCACCTTTCAAAATCAAGGTATCGTTTTTCTTCGGTATCAATTTTGGAATACAGGTTGTACTGTTTTGCCCAGAGCGTATTGGCCGGATTCAGATTTTCAAAATTGGCCACCAGGTTGGCACCGTCGAACTTGTTATTGCCCAGATCACTTAAAAACGAATTAATCCAGACACCGCCCCATAATCCGCCCATATACCGCATGGGATGAACCCCTTCAATCCCGCCCCAGTAAGACAGCGGAGATCCGTTAAACACCATGGGGCCAACCAGGTCCGGACGTTCCGCGCCGATCAGCGCGGCAGCCCACCCCCCCTGGCAGTTACCAATCACAGCCGGTTTCGGGGCTTTTGGATGAAGTTCGCGTATTTTCTCTACAAATTTTATCTGGGCATTCCGCACATCAGCCAGCGTCTGATCCGGGACCGGATCGATAAAAAAAATCATGAAATACACCGGATGCCCCGCATCCAGAGCCATACCGATCTGGGAATCCTGCTTGGAACCGCCAATCCCGGGGCCATGACCTGCACGGGGATCGATAATCACAATAGGGCGGGAAGTGGCCTCAGGTGAATCTTCAGCGATTGATACCTTATGCCGTCTCGGATGGTCTGGATCTCTGAGATCGGCTTCCGGTTGTTTCCGGGGTTGTTTTTGGGTCTTCCTCTTCTGCCGACGGTCCTGTTTTTCTTCAAGCCGGCGGTCAAGAATACGCACCAGGGCATAATTGACCGGCCGCTCAAAATTCCGTCCGTCCTGAATCATTTCATGATCAAAGAACAGCACCGGCGGCTGCTCATCTCTGAGGTGATCCAGATAGATATTACCGCGCTTTCGCATGGCATCTCCAAAAAGAATCGACCGCTGGGTTGAATCTCGCCAGTATTCATAACCATCGCTGACCCATTTTAAAGTTTCAGCTGCCTGTATCACTTTTATCTCCTTCTTTTTTTGCCGGGCGCATTATCCAGATCCAGATGAAACCGGACCGGCCCGCGGTAATTGTTCTCACCAAATCGTTTATGCAGGGCGCATGCAGATTCCGGGTGCGACCATGAGGTTGCAATGGCCACATGCCCTTTGGGAAACGGCGTGACTTCGGCTTCAACATAATCCAGAGGGGCCAGCGCGGTTTCTTTTTCCACCAGGTCATCATTTTCGCCATAGCAGATGAGCCAGGGAATTTTTTTCCCGGCAATGCCCTTAAAATTCAATTTTCGGCCGAACATCTTCACCGGAAGCGTTCCGTCATCTGTTATCGGTATATTGTAGGACGCAAAACTCATTTGGGTTATGGAAAGGGGAAGATCCGATCGCTCCTTTTGAAGCCAGTAGTTTAAAGCGGCGGCTGTCTTACTGATTTGCGGCATCTTGCCGTTGATGGTCGCCATCATCATAAGATCCCGAAAAAAAGAAACCATGGGCGCTTCATTTTCAATACTTTTCAATTTGTACACCCACCCCATCAGGTCACCATCAGCTACTTTATTTCCACTGGCAAGTGTTTTGGTCCCGTAAATCAGGTCATTGAATCGCGGCGGCAGTGTTTTCAAAAAATTGCCAAGACCGGTGCTGCGTGTCCCGTCCATCGGCGAAACGCAGGTAATCAAGGCATCGGTCAGGCCGTCCAGCTTATTGGAAAGAATATTGCAGACCGCTGTATACCCGCCCTGGCAATATCCGTTGAGGGTCACCATTTTCCCGTGTTTTTCCCTGACCTTTTCACAAAAAAACCGGGTATCGCGGGCATCATCCTCAATGGTCATGACCTGGAATGCTGTCGTGGTTTGAATATCCTTCATAATCCGGATATATGTCGGAACCCCCTGGTTGGCAAAGCTGTGCGCGTAGCTCCTTTTTTCACCCGGCAGAAACGCCAGAATATTACTTCCGAGAACAAATGGCGGGATGATGATCAGCGGCTTGCCGTTTTCACGGATTTTAATTTTCGGCTCCGTGGGCATAATCTGATACAAAAGAAACCGATCGGTTTCCGCAAACTTGATGTTGTCCCCCCGTTCAAAGTGAAACCCGTATTCCGGTTCAATGTCTGCTATCGCCTGGGGAAATTTTTGTGTTACATTTCTCACCATCTCCGACTGGCGGGAGAAAAACCCATCCAGTTTTTCACCTTTCAGATTGAAAACGGTATTATACCAGGCCGCGACAAAATATTTCAGCTCCCGGCAGTTATAGTCACCGACTGCCTTTAAACTGCCGGACAGATACCTGGATAAAATGTCCAGGTTAAACTCCAGCAGATCCGAATACGCCTCCAACCTGTCTGCCGGAAAACCGTCAAAAAGAGAATCTGACTCGGCATGACTGAAGTAAATGCCGGCCACAAGAAAAGGAGTGACAAATTCATTATAGTATCTGGTCAGCCCGGCCAGAAGGTTCTGAGAGACATCCACCTGGTCCGCAAACGTCTTTGATTGTGAGAGGATATCGTGGCGCAGATTGTCCAGCAAACATTTATTTAACTCAACAAGCCCACTATACATGGCCATTCTCAACAAAAAATAAATTATGCAAAGACCCGCTGTTGAAATTTTTTATTTCATTTCATACAGTTCTTCCATTCTGTTATAACCGTCATCAACTGCTTTTTTAAAATCATCCCTGGCTTTTTTGGTGAATTGAAGCGTGTCATTCCACGTTTTTTTACCATCCTTTGTGATCCAGGGAAACTGGTTCAAAAAACCATTGAAAATATTCTCGTTTTGATCCTGAACAATGACCATGGCATTAAACGTATTGTCAAAAAAAGTTTTTTGAAAGCCGATCATTTGTTTTGCGATTTTTGCTGCTTCCATGCGGAATTCTCCTTATTGTTTTAAAAAATTAGCCTTTACTTAAAATCCCAAAATATAAAAGGTTCAGTTGCAATTGAGCAATTCATTTCAAGACATGCATAGTTGGCCCACCGGCAACGCTTACGGTTGGCCTCCGAAGAAAAGAGCGCCTGATCGGGACATAGGGATGTCAATCATCGTGTTTAATGTTTATGCAAAATATTAGCCCCCTAAAAGACTTTGTCAAGAAAAAAGTACTGCACTGCACAAAAGCCCTTGATTTCTAAATTTATTTTTAAATAACTGTAATAATTATATAAAAATATAATTACCAAGAACTTAAATGAGTTGAAAATGCTATTGACATCGAAATTGCTGCGCTGTAGCATGACAATTAAGTCTATGCAGACAATGACGAATTCATTTGAATCCGGATACAGTCATATCATCTGCTTATTTTTAAAATCCAGACCTGTTCAGACTGAACTTTCCACCCGCTCCGGCGCTTGCGAAAAAACACAAGAGGATTGACTGCGTGGCCAGCAAGATAACCATTAAAAAATATCCCAACCGAAGACTGTATGATACAACGAACAGTATTTATGTATCATTGAAAGACGTTTCAGATTCAATCAGAAAAGGCTTCCGGGTTGAAGTCATCGATGTCAGAACCGGCGAAGATGTGACCGCATTTATTTTAACCCAGATCATTATGAACAAGGCAAAGGAGGACACCGCTCCCCTGCCGGTATCTTTGCTTCACCTGATTATTCAGTATGGCGAAAACCTGCTTCACGAATTCTTCGAAGTATATTTAGAAAAGACAATAGAGAACTATCTTGAATACAAAAAAGGCATGGATGACCAGATCAAATCGTTTCTGGAAATGGGGATGGATTTTTCAAATCTTGCCGAAACCGCATTCAAAGATATGGATCCGCTGATGTTATTTTCAAAACCGGATAAAAAAGAATAACTGCTTCGAAAAAAAACGTTCCAAGCGCCCTGCCGTCAACATCATTAAGGCACCGGCAGGTTTTTCAGACACCCATAAAAAAAATAAATATTGCACTTGTCCGACCAAAAATTTAAATATTAATCATACGACAAAGTTTAAATTCAACGCCACACCTCAATTTTCGCGATACACTTTCACGCTGCATCAGCAACGAATCCAGAATTCCCGATACACTCCGGACAAATAATAACAACGTCTTTATTCATAGATGAATTATTGGTGAAACCGGATGACACAGCCCTCAAATGCAGGAAAAGAATCGGAACTTTCGACTTTTTCATGGCTGGAACTGGCAACAGGCTTCTGGGAGGAAATCTCCAGAATCCTGAACGAAACCCAGCCGGCATTAAATGATGATGCACCGCTCTCTCCTGATGCCAACTCTTTTAATGGCAAATTCCGAACATATAAAACCTGGGAAACCGGCATAAAAAACCTGACTTCATTGATTCAAATGATGACCCGTCAGGAAAACCAGAAAGCGGCTTCAGACTCTATGGTGACTTTTTTTGAATTATTATCGCAGGTTACCGGTGATTCATCGGAAAATCTACTGGAATTTCAAAAACAGCTGTTAAACAGTATTTCAAAGATCGGGGAGCATACCAAAGCGTATAATTTTGATGATATTGACCAGCACATTTTTGAATCTTCCAGGAAACTCTATGATAGTGAGTTCAAAAAATATCTTTATGTCCCCAAGCTCGGTCTTTCGCGATTTCATCTGGAACGAATTGCCGTTCTGATTGACAAATTCAACATCCACTACTCAGATCTCAGCGAATTGATCTACCTCTTTTTCGTACCGCTTGAAAAAACCAGCCGGATCATGCATGCAAAAATTGACTCAATGATTAAACACAAAGATTTTGTTGAGAATCCGGGTGCGTTTTATAACGAATGGATTAAAATGCTGGAAGGACACTATATGAAGCTGCTCCAGTCCGGGGAATATACCGAAGTTCTGAAGAACACCATTGACTCCCTGGCTGAATACCGGAAATCAAAAGACGAAGTGATTTGCCAGATTTTAAAAGACATACCCATTCCGACAAATAAAGACATGGATGATGTTTACAAAGAACTCTATATGGTGAAAAAACAAGTGAAGGAACTCGCAAGGCAGCTGGAACAGATAAACAACCGACCCTGAAAGGCTGAAGTTTGAGCGCCTGAAAAGAGACAAAAAATGGATAGACCCAGAATTCCGGTTGACCTTATCTTAAAGAATCTTGCCCAGGAACACAAAACAGCCAAAACACGCATTAAAAAAGCCGTCGACGTCTTAACCAATAACCTTGAAACCAGCATCTCCACCACGGCTTACGAAGTTGTTTACACAGAAGACCGGGTCAAACTCAAACATTACAAACCCGAACATATTGAGTGCAAAACCCCCCTGCTGATTATATATGCGCTCATCAACCGGGAAACCATGCTGGATTTACAGCCGAACAGAAGCGTGGTGGAAACCCTGCTCAAAAAAGGAATGGATATATTCATGATCGACTGGGGATACCCCTCAAGAAAAGACCAGTACCTGACCATCGGCGATCACGTGAACGGGTATATAAACAACATCGTGGAGTTTATCTGCAAAAAATATAATCTGCCCAAAATCAACCTGATGGGCATCTGCATGGGGGGCACGTTTTGTGTGATATACTCAGCTCTTCATCCGGAAAAAATCAAAAACCTGGTTTTGACCGTCACTCCCACCAACTTTGACACGGACAAAGGCCTGCTGAATATCTGGATGAAAAACACGGATGCGGATCAGCTGGGAGAATCATACGGGAATATGCCGGGCGATCTCATGAACCTCGGGTTCCTGCTCTTGAACCCTGCAAGGCTGATGATCGACAAGTATGTCGGATTTTTCAAAAACATGGACAACAAGCAATTCGTGGAAAACTTTGTGCGCATGGAAAAATGGATTTTCGATTCTCCGGATGTGCCTGCCGCAACGTTTAAACAGTTTATCAATGACTGCTACAAGAAAAACCTGCTGATCCAAAACAAACTGGAAATCGACGGAACAATGGTCGATCTTAAAAAAATCACCATGCCGGTTCTGAATTTTTACGGGAAATACGACCACCTGGTTCCGCCGGAATCGTGTGAACTCATCACCCATAAAGTCGGTTCAACGGACACCCGCGATGTCTGTTTTAACACCGGCCATATCGGCATCTATGTCAGCTCAAAATGTCAGAAGGAATTTGCACCCCAGATTGCCGGATGGCTGAAGGAAAGAGAGGATAATATATTGTAAAAAGGAATAAGGCCATGTCAAATTGTAAAGGGTATTTTAAAACCTTTTGCAGAATCAGCCGGTCCATTCAAAGTACCTTTGAAAAGGAAGAGATTCTCCAACTGATCGTTGACAGTGCGGTTGACGCCATGAACGCAAAAGCCTGCGCACTGTTTCTAAAAGCCGATAACGGAGATTATTTCATTCCTGCCGCGCAAAAGGGATTGTCAAATGATTACATCCATGCAGAGCCGATGAGTGCAAAAAAAGTCATACAGAAAATACTAAAGGATGGCGGTTATCTTACCATCAGGGATGCGACGACCGACCCGAGGATTGAAAATCATGAAGTCAAAAAGGCGGAAGGGATCGCCTCGATTCTGGATGTACCGGTCATGGCGGATGCAAAACCAATTGGAATTTTAGCCCTTTATACCGATAAACCAAGAGAATTCACGGAGCAGGAAATCGAATTTTTAAGCGGCCTGGCGGACCAGGGGGGCATGGCCATCCAGAAAGCCCGGTTTATCAGGCGAAAAAAGCAGAATGCCGAACTGCTCCTGTCCATTACCGAAAACCTCAATTCCTCACTCGATATTACAAAAATCCTCAATATCATGTCCGCTGAAATCGCGGACGCGTTTAATGTCAAGGGGATCACTATCCGGCTCATGGACGAAAATGAAAAAGAACTGAAGCTTGTTGCCAGCTATGGTTTAAGCGAAAAATATATTGAAAAAGGACCGGTATCCGCCCGCCAGCTTGAAAAGTCATTAAAACATCAATGGGAAATCATCAATGATATAAATCCGGAAGACATTGATTATTTAGACGAAAAAAGCGAGGAAGGGATCGCAACCATTCTCAGTCTTCCAATAACCGTCAAGGAAGAAGTCATTGGCATCATGAGAGTCTACTGCAGAAAAAAAAGAGAATTCCCGGATGACACGGTCGGCCTGATGCGTTCCCTTGCACGGCTGGGCGGCCTGGCCATACAGAATGCATCCATGTATCTTCAGCTGAAACATGATAAGGAGAATCTTGAAAAGGAAATCTGGACGCATAAGTCCTGGTTTTAATCCGCTTGCCTGGCGTCACACCAAAAGGTTATCGCCATCGCGCCGACAACTTTCCCGCCGGCAGATCCAGCCAACCGTTGAGATATAAGCAAACCCGTCGCTTTTCATCTCACGCCGTTCAACCTGTCGCCGTTCATTTTCATATTCAAATTTATGCGGCTCAGATGGTGACATGTGATAATGCGCCTTTTGCTTTGCTGTCATGGTTCACCTCTATATGTATTCATAAACTTTTTTCTGTATTCTTCAATTGCGGAGTAAAAAAATCAGACTGAATCAATTCCTTATTTTGGTTGTTGTTTTCTCCGGTTTTTTTTCAAGATGCCAGTGCCGGTGAATAGCGGTTTCCGCCATACGCCTGATCACATGCGGAAGATCGGAATTTTTCCATACAGCAAAAAATTCATCGGCAGGCCTCATGCTCTTGTTGAATTCATAATGCGGCGCCCCTCCAGATGAAAGTCTAATGGCATCAAACCCTTGGTATTCATTGTCCTGAAAAATATTAACCATCAGTTCACGGACTGAATAAACAAAAAATTTTTTTACATCCTCAGTGGATTCAGCCCGGCTGATTTTATTCCGGAATCCCGGCAGAATACTGTTTTCATATTTTACCACTGAAATCTGTTTTGCCATTATTTTCTCCTTTATAATTTTTATCGGACTGTTTTGTTCTGTGACTGAATGAATTTTCAAGCATCCGAATCCTGATGTGAAATTGTGACTTGAGGCAGCATATTGCAGGACAATCAATGTCAGAAAGACGTACATTTGTGCAAATTTCGATAAAATTTACACCTGAATTTTGCAGGTTATAAAAATCAGAAATAAGCCTGCCAGTTATCCGGCACTTCAAAAAACGGTGCTTCCGGAACACTTGGTATGATATTATCATTCATCCATATGGATGGACCGGAAACTGTACTCCGGGTAGACAGTAAGTCACGATAAGCATTTGAAAGTCTTTTGGAAAACACGTTGCCCAGACGCCTGAGAAATTTCATGCCCGCATCCGGATGTTTACTGAAGATTTTGTTTATCTTATCTCTTTCAATTTTTACGGCTTTGAGATCCGTTGCGCATATTCCGGATGCCGTATACCTGCCTGATTCAAACATGCTCGACCAGCCAAAGACTTCGCCGGGTTCGTTCATGCTGTATGATATTCTCCCCCCGTTTCTGACTTCAAGGTGAACTGTTCCCTCCACGATGATATACAAGGCCTCAGCTTTTTCACCATTTCTAAACAAAACAATGCCTTTTGAATAAGATTCTTCAGAACAGATACTGGCAATCTTATTCATGACGTCAAAATCAATCCCCTTAAATAAATCAATTTCGCTGATAATCATTTTTTACCTCCTTTTAAAAAAGCATCTATGATTAACCAGGTGTTCCAATTGAAAAAAGAAGAGTAACTCTTTAGAAACGCACTGATGAAAAACATATTTTGAAAAACTGATAGAAAGGCATAACCTATTTATATTAATTATAAATAGAAAGAGTGTGACTTTAACAAATATACTTAATTATCAAAACAAAAAACCGGAGATTCCCTTTTATAAGGATAACTCCGGCAGTCAATTCAAGAGAAGCAGCCCTGCTACCATGTCTCTATCATGTATTTCTTTTTTAGATGCATATTCCATAAGAGATTAACATGGGCATGGAAATATACCTTTGGATCTATTTACGGCCCATTCGACCTTAGGGGATAAATCCTTTTCCCATCTCTTTTTAAAAAAAAATCATCCGGTCAAGAAGTAAACAATAACAAAGATTTAGGCCAGTGGCTTTGCGTCCCATCCTTTCGGACTGGTTTGCTATTTCTTTATTATAAAAATAAACATGAACAAATCAGTTGGCAAGGCTTCACACCAAATATTTTTTACTTTTTGTTGTTTCAGTCATCATGGCTGGTCATTATCTAAACCTAAATTGAGCGTTTTAAATTTTGAAAAAATTGTTTTTATATTTATTTAAGGATGTTGATCTATCTTAAATTTCAAAATTTAAAACCCTTCGGGATTGTCGATCTCACCGCATCTACTGCGTCAAATGCGCAACCGCATAAACGACTATAGCGGCAACGCATTTTCCTTGTATATGCGGCAACCTCGACAATCGATCAGCTTAGGTAAAAGGTGAAATCCAGCGGCATTTTACCCGTTTGTTCTGAATATTCCCCAGTTCCAGACTTTTAAAGGGGGCTTGCCGGATAACGGCACGACCCGGCAGGTCATATCCGGCAGACTTAAAATGGCACAGGTATGGTTGAATTTCGTACTCCCCGGATTAATCACCAATGAGTTTCCCAGTTTCTCGGCAAATACCTGGTGGGTATGACCGACAATTAAGACATCATATTCAAAATCCTTTAAATAATCATCCCAGATTTTTTTTTGATCCGGTATTACCCGGCCGTTCTCAGCGAGCAGATGAATTCCTTTCATCAGGGATTGCGGAGGAGCGGCATGAACGATATACAGTTTTTTGTTTTCTATCGTTAATCTTAATACATACGGAAGCGAATTGAAAAAACTGACTGCATCGGAATATTTATCTTTTGCATGACGGTCAATATACCATAAATCATGGTTGCCCAGAATCGATCGGCAACCGTGTTCTTCCATCAGACAAATGGTTTCCGCCAGACCTTCCCCATAGCCCGCAATATCCCCGGCACAAAAAACCCTTTCAACTCCCTGTTTTCGAAAAATTTCCAATGCCTCTTTAAACGGGGCCGGAGTTGCGTGGACATCACTGATTAATCCGATCTTTTGCGTCATTTTCAGTCCTTAACAGAATTCAGGATTATTCCGGATTTTACAAATTTGTCATTTGCCTGTCATGCGGCTATTTTGAATTGCATCACTTAAACCTATTTTAAATTTTCTTGCTGTTATTGTAAAATGCTTTATTATTAGTAAATCGGAACAACTCTCCAGATAATATTTTCTACAATGAAAGGAAGCGGCCATGAAACGTTTATCATACCTGATTACTGCCGGAATATTATTGGTCATCTGCGGCTGTGTATACTTATCGCCCACCGTCGCAGGCCTCAGCGCAGCTAAAGGTTCAGAAGCAGGCCTTCCCTCCCTTCCCTATTATACATTCTCAAAAGAAGGGCTGATAAAACTCAACGATGAAATGGTGGAGTACAAAGTTCCCTTTACCCTTGCCGATACTTTTCAAGCGGTTTACGGAATGGATCTGAAGGATTTTAACCCGTCCGGCTATAAAGAAGATTTATTTACCAACATGATGGAAGCCACCCATTTTTTTCAGAAAATATTAAAATCAAAAAACATACAAAATGCGGATCATTATTTTCTCACCAGTGTCGACACCGCCCGGGAAGACGGATTAATGCTGTTTGCCGCAGTTTACAGACCCGGTTTGAAAATAACCGTTGCAGATAAATATGACCCGTCCGTCACCCGAACTCTGACGCCGGGTGACCTTGAATTTTTCCGGCCCTATCAAACCAACGTTGATGGCGCAAATGTCGATAAAATTTATGAATGGGCAGCGCTTCCCGTTGACAGTTACAAACGGCAAAGCCACCAGGCAGTATTGCTGACACTGACAGCCAATATGGTCATCCGGAAAAAAGCCGAGCCGGAATACTGGGAAAAAGAAAAGAAATGGATAGCGGGCGACTATAAAGCTGTTGCCATCGAGCAGGACAGGGCTTACTGCGAGTTTTTAGGCATCCAAAAAGGATACACCTGCGATTTTGAATAACCTGTTAATTGCCCGGATGGTAGGCAATATTAATATAGTTAAAAAGCTCAGCAGCAGTCGTCATCCCGGCCATATCGGGATCAATGGCGCTGTCTTTACCCAGGACATGCCCGTGCCCGATCATTTCAGGCGTTATTTGCCTGGGGGAGCCTTCAACTGTAAATGACGCTTCCCACACAACAGACGGTTGTCCGTTCACATCACTGAACCCCGGATCGTTTTCGTCTTTGGTGTAAAAATCATTATAATCAAATGACACATTGGCTTCGATAAAAATCTTTAAATTTTTTCCATTATATTTTTCCGGTATTTCCCAGACAATGGTATGAACCTCTCCGGACGGTGTGGCCCCGGAAACCGCATCAATATCCGGGCCCTGTGTCTCAGGCCGGACACCCGACCAAACAGGCAAGGCACCGGGACGACTATCTGCAAACATCCATTTGTTTTTTCCGGCCCCCTGGGTCACAAAAACGGTCTCATAACCACCGTCATCGGATTTCACCCAAACCGCCAGCTGGGGATACTTGGTTCCCATCAGCCAGGGATAATGTTCGGTGTTAAAGGCCAGGGAAATTTCCATGTTTTTATGGTGGGCATCAACGGTCTTTTGTTCAGGCATACCAGAGCAGTGAACCAGCATGACAAATGCAAGCGGGATAAACAGAAATATTCTTTTCATTTTGAAATCCTTTACCGAAAATCACTTCAAATTATTAAGAAATCAACAAAGTACCTGAGGGCTTTGTTGAGACATTGCGGGGTACAATCAGCACGAGTATATCGGGCTGTTTTGCCCTCGCCATTGATATAATGCTGTTTTTGATACCAAAAAGTTCAAAATAGCACCACTATTGGGGGTACATTAAGGCTTATTCTTTATATTTTTAATTGGTTAACTTGGCCCGACCCGATTCGGACCATGACCTTGATGATCCGTCAACGGTCCCCTATCTTCTTTTATTATTTCTCCTGTCTTCATGTCTTTGATAATCTCCACATAGAGATTATTGTCGCGGTCAATCACTCGCTCTAAGTGCCGCCATTCTTTATCTTTGAAGTAGTAATCAGCGCCAACACGCGCATCAAAAAAAGGTTTGCCTTTTCCGCCATGTTTCCCTTTCATGCGCATATGGTCATAAACCGCGATGCCATCCTTGAGGGTTTCTTCATGGATTCTTCCCATTTCTCCACATACGGGACAAGGGGTTCTTTGTTCGTTCTTTGGTTCGGACAACGTCGCCCCACATTTCTTACATTTGGACACTTGATAATCTGTATTCATCTGTATTCCCTAACTCCGGCATCTTAGGCAGAGGCCACAAAGCGACCGGAGTCCTAAGCATGCCCTTGTTAGCTAATTAGTCATAGAGATCAGCTTGATACTCAGCAATGATATTTTGTCTTTCATGCTCATAAAAGTCACAAAAGTCGTTGTGTGCATCGCGATATAACTCACTGATTTCACTAAAAAGTTTTCTAACGTTTAGTGATATATCTTTGATTTGCTCGATCTTCGTGCCCTTGGTTAATCCATGAACGATGGCAATACGTTTGGCATTCAGTTCATTGCACTTTTCTATTAGCTTATTCTTTTGATCAAAGTTAACTGCCTTTTTTAGTTCGTCTATAAGGCGACCGAACATCATGCCTTTTTGATCAGGAAAGCTAATTTCCGTCTGCCCCATCAGGCTTATTTTTATCATCGCTTGGCAATCTTTTAACAACACCCAGAGCATTTCTTCTGCAATCTGCTGATAAAGCAAGATTGAAGATATATAGCCTTCAATGGTGTCTTTACCTATGATTTGATGGGCAATATTTTCAAGTTCGGCAACCGTCTCTGGATTTCTAAATGACGGCCAAAGCTCGTCCGAAACGATAAACTCCTCTAATTTCCTGAAATAATCCATGTCCTGTCTCTGTCACTATTGCTAATACTTTATCGGCTATAGAAAACTAACGTTGCTTTTCAGCGGGCGCGTCTTTTTGCGCTCCGCTGCAAAAGCCTTGTTATCACGTACTCGTTTCTTGCATTTCATTTTGCTGGTTTATTTTTAGAAATCGCTGCAAACTCTCTTGAATCTTCAGTAAATTTGGTAATGAAGTAAAGGGGATCATGTTCTCCGGCACATGTTCGATCCAACTGTTAAGTTTGTACTCGCTTCTGTCATCCCATAATTTGCAATTGCGGCAGGCCAACAAAAGGCCTTCTATATCTCTGATAAGTGATGTTCGTTGGTCACGGATGTGAATGGGGAAAGTCGGGAAATATTGCTCCATAAATTGTTTAGCTTGCTTGCGATGTTGTAAATCCCAATATGCATCAAATGCGCTTTGCCCTTTGTCCGAATCAAACCAGTCATCACCGAATACATCAAGGATTTCCTTGGTTTTGAGCAATTCCTTATCCAGTATATCCGGCAAATGTTCATAACCTAACTCATGATCGTGAAGTGCGTCATCAGATATTGCGCCATTCAGAAGCAATTCATTTCGCGTAACTGTTGGCGGGTTAGCGAACAAAGCAGCAGTAACTTGCGGTCCGTAGACTGTAAAATTGATCTTTTGAAACAATTCAAGTTCATTACGGAGATGTGTCATTTTCATTCCAAAGTTAACACTTCCGTCTTTGATTATCGGACAGCAGAACATGACGTAGTAGTGATCTAAGCCGTAGGCTAATGCATCCGCAAATTGCGCTTTAACTTTTAGATTGAAATTCTTTTTGGTAACGTCGAAGTGGCTTTTGATTTGAAAGCCGATCTTACTTGAGTCAGCTTTCAATATAAGATCAACCCCCTTATCATTCAATGCCTGACTATTTTCAATGTGGCACAAGCTTAAGAAGCGACGATGAGCATTCAGATACGAAGAAAGCGTGTTTACAAGCTCGTCATGCTTTACATCCTTGAAAAATAATGTCTCGGTTGACTGCGTTGTGCCGCGATTAAGCAAGCAATTAAGAACATTTATAAGTTTGTGTTGAGCCATTCTGGATTAACACCTTTGAATGATAACAGTGTTAATAGGCGAAAAATTCTTCCATGATATAGATCTATATATCTGGAAAATATTTCCACCTATCAGTATATTAAATTCAACTTCGGTAAATACTTCTCTTGAATTTTTTGATTCTTTTGCCTGTGAAAAATTTTCTATTTAATACTATAATAGTGTGAAGACATGGAAATCAAGGCAAAGTTCTAACAGTACCCGGAGATTAACCGATTGCATTTGTCGGGAATGGAATCCCGACCTACAATTTATTTCATCGTCAATTAATAAATTATTTGAAAATCTGATCTGACGCCAATTTCCACAAAGTTCATTTAGAAATTAATCTCTGAACGGGAAATCTCTTAATTTTAAATTCACTGTCTTTGCGAGGAAGGCACGACCGAAGCAATCTCATAAAAGCTGGGGGATTACTTCGTCGTTCGTTCCTCTCTTCTCGTAATGACAGCCTGGATTCAGGTTTTCCGTTAAGGCTCTGTTAAATATACTGTAATCAAATATTCATGGTGCATAAAATGCACTCTACAGGAATGAATCCGCACGATTTTACAGCGGATTGATTCGTTCATTTGTAAGGCTTTCGGGATGAAGTTATAGTAGTGCCTCGTCAACTCTGAACTGACGTATCTTGCTTGTCCTTTTTTGTGCCTGCATCGTTACAACTTGAGTCGCGTAGCCCGCTATGCTCCCCAAGTCGTGCCTTTCAGGCCCAATAAATTACGGCGCAATCTTACGCCATTTCATTCTTGACGAGATACTGTGGTTATTTCAAATCCCGAGTAACGCAACAAATGGACGAATCAGAACGCTGACTATAACTTAAGCCATTTATTGCGCATTTGTTCCGACAATTTCTTCACCATCGCAAACCCCTTTTCCACGGTTTTTTCAATATCCGGATTGATCAGACAGCAGGTGGCCGGGGAAATCTGGCTCTGGGCCAGCAGCTGATCCATATCAATGCCTTTATCAGCCAGTTGTTTCCAGACGGATTCCAGCTGGTCAGCCAGGGAGGCGATATTTTCAGACTCAAATGGTTCAAAGTTGGTCGGTACTATCCCCCAGGATAAAATACCGCCCCGATCTAAAAATCGCTTAATTGCCGGCGCATAAACGGGAAAAACGTCCTTATTGGTATAAAGATCCAGCGATAAAATATCCAGATCCTGATTCAGCAGAAAATCCCAATCCGGGTTACCGCACAGATGAATCCCCCGGGGGCGTTCGATCATGTCAAAAAATTCCTCCAGATCTCCTTTGGCCTTAGCATCTCCATACCCGGACATGGCGGAAAACAGGAACTGCAGGCCGGGTTCATCCACAAACATGAACGCATTGGCATTCATCTTTTTAAGCCGCTGGAGCTGGACATTGACGCGCTTGGCCATAAATTCGAGCATGAACGGGCGGACCGTATCGTCAAAAATAATGGGCCGGTCGTCCTGGTCAATAATATTGAATCCAAAACTGACGGGACCTTCCAGCTGCCCGCGGATGGCCGGACGATCTGCCAGGTCCAGTTCCAGGAACCGATGGTATACGGCAGAATATTTGGGGCTGATATCAAAAATTTCCGGTGATTCAAAATTTGCCAGCACATCTTCGAGTTCTTCAATAAATTTGTCCATGGAAAATTTCAGTGTCTGCTGCTCCATATCCAGCACAATGCCCGGAAAATGCTCGGCAGCCTGGACATACATGTCCTCATAGTAGTTTAAGCGGGGCAGCTGGGGCCAGTAGGGAATATCCATGGTCAGGGCGATTTCGATGGCGCGTTCCACATCCGTATGCGGCATGACCGCCATTGCCGTGGTTAACAGGTTTCCGGGTATGGGCATGATTTCTCCTCGAACAGACTGTTGAAAAACTGTTGCGCTTGTCAATAACCTGTTAATGATCAAATTGATTGAGTAATTAATTTTCAGAATGCCGGAGCATCGGCTGAAGACACAGTGCCTGCAATGCAATAAATTGCCTTAAAACGAACCTGAAATTTAGAGTTGCCATTTTATAATTAATATAACACAATATAAACATATTGAGGACCTGAAATTCTTTTAGTCCTTCTATAAACGCCTTCTTCGCACACCCTGTTTCACTCAATAAAGTTTTATTTTTCAAAATAAATACAGGAATAAATTATTAACTGCCCAACACCTTGTTATTATTTTTCCTATCCCCTGCTGTTAATGATTTCATTCATAATACTTGATGAAAGGAGTTATCATGACGGAATTTATTTTCAGTATATTGGAAAGTATCGGTTTTAAACATCCCATTCATCCGGCAATCACTCACCTGCCCATGGGAATGGTCATGGGCGGATTTCTTTTCGGACTGGCCGCTTTCCTGTTTAAACGACCCGAACTGTCAAAAACCGCCTGGCACTGCGCCGTACTGGCATTAATCGGCGTATTCCCGACCATTCTTGCCGGATATATGGACTGGCAGCACACCTATGAAGGCGAATGGTCGAACCTGATCAAAATAAAGATGCTGCTTGCCTTTATCATGATTATTTTTCTGTCTGCCTCCGTCAAGATCAACGCAAAAACCGACAGCATATCTGTTCCCGGCCTCATTCTATATGCCCTGTGCCTGTTAACCGGTATCGGGCTGGGTTATACCGGCGGGGAATTGATGTACGGATAAAAATATCCGAACGAAAGCTGCCAATTTTCCCAATTTTCGGCTTTAATCTTGGGTTGGGCTTAAATTTTAATCCTCAAAATACAGCATGTATTCCTCCGGTTAAACCAGAGCTAAAATTTGGCCGCCCGCCTTGAACTTGAAAAAATTTTCAGTTTTCGTTCAGATATTTGATAAACTGAAAGTTATCAAACAGATTTTATAAAAGGAGTGAAAATGAAAAAAATTATTTTGCTGGCAGGATTCTGCCTGTTTTTTTTCGTTAATACCTGTTTTGCGCAGGAAATGACTTACCAGCATAGTGCTTCAGCAGAGCAAATAACCTTTGCCTGGAGCATTGAAGGCGATTCGCTCCATGTTAAACTGACGGCCAAAACCACCGGATGGGTGGGAATCGGATTCAACCCCACAGAAGGCATGAAAGATGCCAATTTCATTCTCGGATATGTAAAGGACGGGAAAGTAAAATTAAGGGATGATTATGGATCTTCTCTAAGAAAACACTCCAGGGACACGAAAGACGGCGGCCAGGAAAACTATACCAATGCGTCCGGAAAAGAGGAAAACGGCGTCACTGAAATCGCATTTACCATTCCGTTAAACTCCGGAGATTCAAAAGACAGCATTTTAAAGCCGGACGACGAGACAATGGTATTGCTTGCGTATGGCGCGGGTCGGGACAGCTTTATTGCCAAACATCAATACCATGTGGTTTTGAAAGTAACTCTGTCCACCGGCGAATATCAGGAAATAAAGCGCCACTGATAACTTTCCCGTGCGCATTACTGCACCGCCCATCATATCTAATGGGGTTTGTCTATACGCTGTAATGACATTTTGACTTTTTATGCAGATACCACAATCAGCCGACATCCTATGGTTTATTCTTTTAATGCAAAAAAAACGCATGTATCTTTTGGCATTTTATGCCGAATGGCCGAAAAAAAAGCGATCAGGCTTTTGATTGTCATCTGCATGATCACCTTTTCAGGGCAGATGGCCTCCTTTGCCGAAGACGGCCACCAGCATCACGCCGGTCCGTCCGCCAGCCCATCACATGACCCATCTCATGAAATGAAGCATCCGGACACCCCAATCCATCCGAAATACCCGGAAATGTTTAAAACAGACATGCTTGAAACCGAAAACAACATTCGGCCGGCCGCCAATTCCGGAGAAACCGGCATCACCGAAAAACTGGGACAATTCATTTCCGCTGATATCAAATTTCTTGATGAAAACGGAAAATCCCTGGTACTCGGCAATTTCATTGACCGGCCCACGCTGATTTTACCAATCTTTTATCACTGCCCCAAAACATGCAGCCTTCTTCTGTCAAACCTTTCCAATGCTTTAAATGACGTTACTTTCACTGCCGGGCAATCATACCGAGTTCTGGCCTTCAGCTTTGATGACGAGGAATCGCCGGAAGATGCGAAACATGCAAAAAGAAATTACCTCAACCTGCTCAAAAAGGATTTTCCCGAATCTGACTGGCGATTTTTAACCGGTAACTTTGAAAATATTCAGGCCCTGGCTGACGCCATGGGATTTAAGTTTAAAAAACTGGCACCCCATTCCTTTGTGCACCCGAACATACTCCTGTGCGTGTCAGGGGACAGGAAAATTATCCGTTATCTGTACGGGCCGGATTTCCTCCCGTTTGACATCAGCATGGCCATTGCCGAGGCGGAAAGAGGAACCCCCGGTATCTCGATTAAAAAAATCGTGTCTTTCTGTTTTGATTATGACCCGAAAGGCAAACGCTATGTATTCAGGACATTCAGAATCTCCGGGATTTTGATCATCAGCCTTCTGGCGGTTTTCATCTTTTTTTTAGTGCGCAAAAAACCATCGGACCAAAGGAAAAATAAAAAATCATGACAGAAACAGACTCATTTTTTGAAACACCGGCCCCGGCAGGATATAAGGGAATCTGGTCATGGCTGATCACCATGGACCATAAACGGATTGCCCTGATGTATCTGTTTGTGATCCTGTTCTGGTTTTTCGGGGCACTGATTTTAGGGTTGCTGATCCGGACCGAACTTATGTCTGTGGGCAAAACCATCATGGGGGCCCAGACATATAATGCCATGTTCACTCTCCACGGGGTGATCATGATCTTTCTTTTTATTATTCCGGCGATTCCGGCTATTTTCGGCAATTTTCTGCTTCCCATCCAGATCGGCGCGGATGATGTCTTTTTCCCAAAACTCAACTTATTGTCCTGGTATTTATATATTCTCGGCAGTATCTTTGCCATTTCGTCCCTGTTTTTCGGCGGACCGCCGGATACGGGATGGACCTTTTACGTGCCTTTTTCCGTATCAACAAACACCAACGTATCCGCCACCCTGATGGCGGCATTTATCCTCGGCATGTCATCCATGCTCACCGGATTAAACTTCATCACCACCATCCACCGAATGCGGGTCAAAGGCATGCGCTGGCTTCAGATCCCTTTGTTCACCTGGTCATTGTACGCTACGGCCTGGGTGCAGCTGCTGGCCACCCCGATTTTATCGATCACCCTGCTGCTGGTTGTTTTTGAACGGATGTTTGCCATCGGTCTTTTTGACGCCTCAAAAGGCGGTGATCCGTTACTTTATCAGCATTTGTTCTGGATGTACTCCCATCCGGCAGTGTACATAATGATCCTGCCCGGCATGGGGGTTATTTCAGAAATCATCCCGGTGTTTTCCCGCAAATCCATTTTCGGGTACAAAGCCATTGTGGCATCCAGCATGGCGATCGCCATAGCCGGGTCGCTGGTCTGGGCGCATCACATGTTTACCAGCGGCATGAGCGATGTGGCGGTTTTTGTTTTTTCCCTGCTCACCTTTCTGGTGGCCATCCCCAGCGCGGTTAAAGTTTTTTCCTGGATTTCCACCATGTACAAGGGATCCATCCAGATGACACCGCCTCTTTTGTTCTCTCTTGGTTTTATTTACCTGTTTTCAGTGGGCGGACTCACCGGCCTGGTTTTGGGTGCTGCCGGAACCAATATCCATGTACATGACACCCATTTTGTGGTGGCCCATTTTCATTTTGTCATGTTCGGCGGCACCGGGTTTGCTTTTTTCGCTGCCCTTCATTTCTGGTGGCCGAAAATTTTCGGTAGAATGTATGACTTTAAACGAGCGTATGTTGCCGCCACAATGATCACAATAGGTTTTATTTTCCATTACATGCCCATGTTTATTTTAGGCATCATGGGACATCCGCGCAGATATTATGATTACATGCCCCGGTTTGAGACCGGGAACATGCTGGCCGGTATCGGCGGTTATATCCTGATTACCGGAATTGCGCTGATGTTCGTTAATCTTTTTTTAAGCTTTAAAAATAAACGAGATGCCTTAGCAGACCCGTGGGGAGGAACCACCCTGGAATGGTCCGTGCCCTCGCCGCCGCCGCTGCATAATTTTGTTTCCCCCCCCGAAATCAAGGATTATCCCTATGATTTTTCGGATGTGGTGAAAAAATTCAAACCCGGAAATATAACCTGAAATGAAGACAACGCATTCAGACACCAAAGGCTCCAGACTGGGCATGTGGCTGTTTTTATACACGGAAATTTTACTTTTTACCGGTCTGTTCATCCTGTACGCCGCTTATTTAAAAAAATATCCAATTGATTTTATTGAAGGCGGCAAAGAACTTTCTCTATTTTTCGGCGCTGTCAACACCGTTATCCTGCTGATCAGCAGCTTTGCCGTGGCCGCATCCGTCACGGCCATTCGAAAACAGTCCGCGAAACTGTCCGCCGGGTTGATTGCCGCTGCGGTGATGATCGGCGGTGTTTTTCTTTTCAACAAATACATTGAATGGGGCCAGAAAATTCACCACGGCATTTATCCCAACGCGCCGGACCTTGTAAACGGTCCGCCGGGAAAAAATATTTTTTTCGGGCTCTATTATGTCATCACGGGACTACACGGGCTCCATATTATTATCGGCATGATACTGCTTTGCGTGTGTGTGTTTATGATTCTTACCAACCGAATTCATGAGGGCAATGACGGCGTTCTGGAAAATTGCGGCCTTTACTGGCACCTGGTGGACATCATCTGGATTTTTATTTTTCCCCTGCTCTATCTGATTGTATAAACACAAAAAGGTTAATTATGAAATCATCTCAGGAAAACCATCACGTGATGGAATACAAAACGCTCATTGGTATTCTATGTATGCTGCTTATTCTCACAGCCATCACCATTGGCGCTTCAATGATTGACCTTGGCAAGCTTAATGTCTGGATTGCGCTGTTCATTGCGTCTTCAAAGTGCTCCCTGGTGGTATTGTTTTTCATGCACTTAAAATATGAAAACCGGGTGATCAAACTGTCGTTTGTGGTGACACTGTTTTGTGTGGCCATTTTAATCGGGTTTATTTTCTGGGACATCGCGTTCAGGTAATCGCCCGATGAAATGAAAAATGCGGGACATGGATATGAATGGCATTACCAATCCGCTGAAAAATGTCGACCAGGCCTTTATATACATTATCGGCTTCTCACTGGTCCTGCTGATGTTCATTACAGCACTGATGATCGTCTTTGTATTCAAGTACAGGCGAAGCAAGCATCCGGAACCGTCGGACATCCGTGGCAACTGGCTCCTTGAAACAGCCTGGACCATTATTCCGACTGTCATCGCGCTTTCCATGTTTTACATCGGCTGGTCGGCTTACATCGGTCTCCGGGATGTACCGCCCGGAGCCATTGAAATTGATGTATTTGCCCAGCAATTCTCATGGATCGTCGTCTATCCCAACGATAAGGAGATTGAAAACGAAATCGTTGTTCCCCAAGGCAAGCCTGTTAAAATCAACCTGACCTCTGAAGATGTGCTGCACAGCCTTTTCATCCCGGCATTTCGGGTAAAAGTGGATGCGGTAAAAGGCCTAACTTCCTATGTCTGGTTTTATCCCGACAAAAAGGGGGAATACATGTTTCACTGCACGGAATACTGCGGTATTGCGCATTCTGAAATGAACGGCGTCCTGCGGGTAATTCCGGAAAATGATTATGAGCAATGGCTGGAAGAAGAGGAATAGATGAAAAAACTGGGTCTGTACGCCGGGCTGATAAAAATTCCGCTGAGCCTCATGATCAGTTTTTCCGCGATATTCGGTTATATCATATTCAAAAACAATTTCGACATGGCACTGTTTTTGACCGCTGCCGCTATTTTCTCTCTGGCCTGCGGCGGGGCCTGCCTGAACAATTTTCAGGACCGCCACATCGACCGCCTGTTTTCCCGGACCCGGCACCGGGCTTTGCCATCCGGCAAATTGCCGCCGGCCCGGGCGCTGATTCTTTCCACTGCCCTGATCATACTTGGGACAGCGATACTATCTTTCATCAACGACAACCCCATCCTTCCGATTTTGGGAGCAACCGCCATTTTACTGTATAACGGCATCTATACACCGCTAAAATCCCGAACCGTTCTCTCAATTATCCCGGGGGCTCTGTGCGGCATGATGCCGCCCCTGATCGGCTGGTCAGCTGCCGGTGGAGACCTTTTTTCATTAAAAATCGTCAGCATCATGGTACTTTTCGGTTTATGGCAGCTGCCCCATTTCTGGCTGATTCTGCTGAAGAATTGCCCGGAATACAGCCGGGCTTCCATGCCCAATATGCTGCAAGGCCTTAACCGGTTCCAGCTTGAAAAAATTGTGTTTATCTGGATCGTCAATTTTAGCGTGATGCTTTTGTTTATTCCGATTTTGTTTTGGGGAAGTAACAGTGCAATTGGGTGGATCTTCACAGTGACGGCACTGGTTCTTATCGTGGTCGCCTTTTTTAATATCTTTTTGAGCCGTGATCAGAACACTTATCATCCCTTGTTTAAATTTCTTAACGGAACTGTTTTTTTTATCATGCTTATCACCATCTTCGAACGGTTGAGCTAACAGGGTGTTGAAAAGTGCCGAAATAGCATCTTGCACTTTTCTCTTAAACCATATATTTGTATTCCTCAAATTAGTTGAGACTACCGGGAAACGCTAAGACTTTATACATAGCATAAACAACTGATTTAACATGAAATATTTTTTAATCTTGACAAATCAATGCCACAATGTGATATTAATTTGCATTGAATATAATAAAAAATACCGGAATCAAAAATGAAAACACAGGAATTTAAAAATTTCAGAAAAAATCTGGAGAAAACCCAGGAAGAAATGGCCCGGCTACTGGGCATATCTGTTAAAGCAGTTCGAAGTTATGAACAGGGGTGGCGAAGTATACCTGCTCACGCCGAACGACAGCTGTTGTTTCTGACAGCCAAAAAAGCAGAAATTATCAATCCGGTAAAACCTTGCTGGACAATCAATAAATGTAACGATAATCAAAAAAAAAACTGCCCGGCATGGGAATTCCGCGCCGGTACCCTTTGCTGGTTTATAAACGGGACTATTTGCAGCGGCATTGTTCATAAAGACTGGAGGGAAAAGATTGAAATATGCAAACGCTGCAAGGCATTTCCACCCAGCTTAAAAGAGATACTCAAATCCACGTCAAATGAGCCGGAAACCATGTCAGATATCGATTGTTTCAGCCCGTCGGAGTAGCCTGCGCACCTGTCTTTTTCAAGAGCATGGAACGCGTGTCATTGAAATCATTGAATTTTTGATCGTGCTTTCAAGTCAGTCATTTCCCATTCGGTTTCCCATTCGGTTTCCCATTCGGTTTCCCATTCGGTTTCCCATTCGGCACAATGCAGGGTTCTTCCGTGCAAACGTTTACTTCAACCGTTATATGGGAAAGCTCGGGAAAATCATGCAGCAATTCTTTATAGCACTCCGGATTATCAGGAAAATGAGTCACAATGGAAATCATCGCAGCATAATCCACCGGACCGACTTTCCATACATGAATATCCGACACCCGGTTATCCGAATCTGACTCGATTACTTTTTTAATCTCTCGCTTACGCTCCAGATCAATATTGTTATCCAGCAGAATGGAACTGGTATCATTCAGCAGCCCCAGCGCCCACCGGGTAATTACCAGCGCGCCGACAATCCCGATGACCGGGTCCAGCCAGTTCCACCCGAAATATTTCCCAAAAAGTAAGGCAACAATTGCCAGCACGGAGGTCAGGGCATCGGCGATCACATGAAGGTACGCCCCCCGTATGTTATGGTCCGTATGCGTGTGACCGTGGTCATGATCGTGATCGTGATCGTGATCGTGTCCGTGGCTGTGATGCCCGTGCAGCAGGACCGCACATATCAAATTGACTGTCAGGCCCAAAACAGCCACGGCAATGGCCTCGTTAAAATGAATGATCTGCGGATCAAACAGCCGCAGGATCGATTCAATAGCCATAAGAAGCGCGACAACCCCGAGCACCACGGCGCTGGCAAAACCGCCCAGGACGCTTACTTTACCGGTCCCGAAAGTAAAACGCCGGTCTGCGGCATGTTTTTGGGAATACCTGTAGGCAAAGATTGTGATGGTAAAGGCCGCCGCATGAGTTCCCATGTGCCAGCCATCGGCAAGCAGCGCCATGGAACCGAAAACAGTCCCGGCAAAAATTTCCGCCGCCATGGTAATAACCGTCAGAAAAAGCACCTGTTTGGTCCGGAGCTCGCCTTTTTCGTGTATTAATGTAAAATTATGGCTGTGCCGCCAGTTGTCGAGTGTATGGATATGCATATCTTTCTATCTCTTGGGCATTGAAATATGTTCAAGTTCAAGGCGCGCCAGTCGAAAGGAGTGAGGCGTATTGTTGTACGTTGAGCGACTTTCGATGCAGCGCAACCCAAAGCCAAAACGGAAATTGAACATATTGCAATGTCCTATTTTATCTCATATTTTTTGAGTTTCAATTGCAGCGTCCGCCGGCTGATGCCTAAAATATCCGCCGCATGAGTCCGGTTTCCGTTTGTTTCTTCCAGCGTCCGAAGAATCATTTGTTTTTCAACCTCTTTTAAAGACTGACCGGCTGAAAAGCCTGTATCTTCCGGTGCGTCCCCGCCGTCTAACGCTTTAATGGCATCCGGCAGGTGCTCCGGCGTGATCACCTCCTCACGGGCCAGTATCACGGAGCGTTCCACTGAATTTTCAAGTTCCCGGACATTTCCCGGCCAGGTGTGGCGCATCAGCAGATCGATGGTTCGGGGAGTGAATCCCTTAATCATTTTTTTATTTTTATCCGAATACTTTTTAAGAAAATAATCAGCCAGCAGCAGAATGTCATCTTTTCGTTCCCGTAAAAGTGGAATTTTTACGGAAACCACATTGAGCCGATAATACAAATCCTCTCTGAAATTACCGTTTTCGATCTCATCTTCTAAAATTCGATTGGTGGCCGCAATGATTCGGATATCCACCTTGACGGTTTTTGAACTCCCCAATGGCTCAAATTCCTGTTCCTGAAGCACCCGAAGGATTTTAACCTGGGTGGTCGCCGGCATTTCCGCTATTTCATCTAAAAAGAGGGTGCCGGTGTGAGCGTGGGCAAACCGCCCTTTTTTTTGCACGGCCGCTCCGGTAAACGCCCCCTTTTCATGGCCAAACAGCTCGCTTTCCAACAGTGTTTCCGGCAGTGCGGCGCAGTTTACCTTTATAAACGGATTATTTTTTCGCGGACTGTTCTGATGGATGGCGTTGGCGACCAGTTCCTTGCCGGTACCGCTTTCCCCTAAAATCAATACGGTGGCACCGGAAGGCGCCACCAGAGAAAGGGTTTCATACATTTTCATCATCGGTTCACAGCGGCCGATGATTTTGGAAAAATCAAACTGTGCAGCCAGCCGTTCCTTTAAAAACAGGTTCTCTTGTTCAAGCTGAAAATGCGACAATGCTTTTTTCACATGAATCTTTAATTCGTCGATATCCAGAGGTTTGGTCATGTAATCATATGCCCCGGATTTGAGGGCATCCACGGCGGTACTCACCGAAGCATAAGCAGTCATGATAATGATCGGTATGCCGGGGCTGACTTCTTTAATCAGCTTGAGCGCTTCAATGCCGCCCATCCGGTTCATACGGATATCCATCAGAATCAAATCATAAAATTTTTCTTCAACAGCATCAACTGCCTGGCGGCCGTCTGCGGCATGCGTTACCGCATATCCTTCAGCGGCAAGGACTGCTTCAAGCATTTGCCGGTGGGACAAATCATCATCAACAATCAGAATTTCAGGTTTCATTATTTTTCCTTACAATCTTTCATTCAAATCCATAGGAATGGAAATAATAAACCGGCATCCGTCAGCTTTACCCGGCAGCGGCGTAACCACATGAACCCGGCCCTGATGATTTTCAACAATTTTCTGCACAATGGCAAGGCCCAGCCCGGTTCCTTTTTCCCTTCTGGTAAAAAACGGATCAAAGATTCTTTCCAGATGTTCTTTGGCAATGCCCGGTCCGTCATCTTCAACCCAAAACGATATACCGGCGGAGTCCTCATCCCGGGCAACACCGACACTCAAGCGTTGTCCGGCACCGATTGCCTGCAGCGCGTTCAGCATCAGGTTGAGCAGGACCTGTGTTATCTGATAGGGATCAAGAAATATCGATTCCGGGCTATTTTCGGTATTTACCTCAATGGTAATATTGCGGGACTGCGCATCCCCTTTCACAAGACGAATCGTATGTTCTATGAGTTCCGCCGGATTCACATGCGCCGGATTCAGTTCCAGGGGACTGGCGAAATTGAGCAGATCCGTAACCACACGATTGATGCGATCCACTTCTTTGACCATTACATCCGCATATTCCCGGTCTTTTGGCTGCCCCTTTAAGACATGGCTCAAAAACTTTGCAAATCCCCTGATGGAACTCAACGGGTTTCTGATTTCATGGGCAACGGCCGCAGCCAGCTTTCCAAGGGCTGCCAGTTTTTCCGTACGCCGGACCTTTTCCTCCAGCAGCTTGATCTCCCGTAAATCCCGAAGAATAATAACCGCGCCCTGGCAGGTACCCTCTCCCGCTGATATTGGGGTCACACTGATCGCCAGCGGCAACAGCTCACCGCCGGGCTGCACAATATTAATTTCCCGATCCATTACCGACACACACTGGTTCAGCGTTTTGAAAATCCCGCTGGTTTGAAAATCTATTACCTTGTGTAAATCCAGTTGTTCGATTTCCGGCTGGGTCAGACCGAGAATTTCCAGTGAAAGGTTATTATACGAAAGAACCCTGCCATCTGCATCAATACTTAACAGACCGTTGGCCATGCTGTCCACGACCTGGCGGGTATACTCCTGGGTTTGCCGCAGCCGCTGGTTCATCCGGTGATACAGGTGAATAACAAAAATAAAAAAAACCGCACCGCCGCCTAAAACAGACAGAATCGAAAGCATCACAATGGCATGGTGAAAATCCTGATGCCTTGCCATTTCATAGGTCGCCATGTTGAGTCCGATGACGATGATGCCCCCGTCATACTTAAGAGAATCCTCACTGTCGCCAAGCTGGTCCAGCGAAAGGGGCCTGAGGGTTTCAGCCAGTTCATAAACGCTTGCACCATCAGATAACATACTGATACGGCTTGATATCTCTTCCGAACCGGGCATCTGCTTTAGCCATAAACCGGATGTCTCTGCAGGCAGAGGGGTGGAGCGATGCAGGATCTCATGTTCTTTGTTCACCATATAAGCATAAACAACATACTCATTTTCCCCGACTTCTTTGATCAATTGATCAATTGATTCTTCCTTGGACGCGCAGGTTCCCCACAGGGATCGAATACTGGTTTCAATAATCTGTATGGTGGCGACTCCCCGCTGATGGACAAATTTCAACGCATTGGACCGGGCATGATGCAGATTCCAGTAAGTGGAAAATCCGATAAATACAAGCAATGTCAGGACAACCGCCACAATAATCATGGCCGGCACATAGAGTTTTCGTGGTTGTGAAATTTTCATATTTTTTCTTGTTTGTTAATAATGAGCCGTAACCCCAACTGACAGGTTTAAAAAATAAATGGGGAGTGCGCATTTTTTACACACCTTTCATACATATATACCGCCATTGATATCTTTCGTCAATGACGGTATATATTGTATAATAAATCAGATAATTTATCTAATTTATTTTTGCGGGCCCCCGGTGCACATACAGGTACACCGGGGGTTTTGCCACCCGCTCAAAGTGGAGGGGCTATATAAAGCGGGCTTGCACCCACAAAACAAACGTTTCGAAATAATAATGGAAATCCGATTTTCCGGCCGACTTGCCTTACATATGATTTCCCATATTACCGCCCATATATCCATCCATGTTTTCGCCCATCGGGCCTTCAAAAGTTTTAACAATCAGCACATTTATCACTAACCGTATTGACATCTGAGTATCCATAGAAAATATCCGGGGTTAATTGAACATTTAACTGTGTTGAAGCATCTGACCGTTGTTGGAGATCAGACGTATTGATCGCCCCTGCCAGATCAATAACAGAGTGTCCATAGAAAAACTCGGATGCTGAAAGTTCGACAGACTGTGTTATCACACAGGCCCTTTCCTGAAGACCGGACTCATTGATCACTTCAACAGTATTGTCAATTGACTCGCTGTAGAAAAAATCCGAAGCTGAAAGATCATCGCCGGCCAATGCCCGGGTTGCGATAAGCCCGAAGGCAATCACCAATATTATGAGCATCGTCAGTTTATTCATAATGTTCACCTCCTCTCATGGGATGATGACAATCCAAAAATTTAGATGGACCATTTTAACAACTAATTTAACAACTAATATTGCAACGACTGTGCCAAAAACAACCTGACAAGCATAGACATGCCACATTGTACCAGGGGCGTTGAAATTAATATTTTCATTATAAATTCTTAAATTCTTAGGGTTTTTTTAACTGAGAGGGCAAACCGTAAAAAGGATTAAGATGTTATGCGTATTTTTTGCATAGTCAAAGTTGAAAAAAATATTATGCGAATAAAATTCGCACTTAAAGTGTGCTGATATTTATGTGCGTATTTTTTGCGCACTTTACACCTTACATGTTTGCAGACCCGATTTATTGATCCTCTAACAACAGTCTTTATAGATATCTCTGAAATTCTGAAATTCAGCTTGATATTTTACGATGCAGCCTGCATGCCTCAGGCTTATACCAAAAACAATAAAACATTGATTTTAAATAACAAATTAAATATCATGGATTTACATTCCATTTGTTACGGTATCCCCAATCCACCACCAATTGAAACGATCGATTCATCAGTATAATTTATCCCTGCAAGATTTCAGTCCAACAACCTGAACCCTGGCATACATTTTGAAATAGCCTATTTGTTAAAAGGTTGGACATAATTTTATTTTTCAAAAAGGGCCAAAAGCAATGAAAGCAAGTTACAGAAATAAAATTTTTTCCTTTACAGCGACTTTGGGCATTGCCATTTTATTTCCAATATTTGTCAAAGCGGAAACCATGATCTGGGCACCTGCCCCATTGAATGCGCTAATTGAAGAAGGACTTTCAAACAACCAATCCATAAGAAGTCTTAAATCACAAATTGAGGCGCTAAATGCATTGGAATCCGTGGCAGGCGCTCTGCAAAACCCTCGAATCGGGATTGGCTTGCTCAACCTTCCGGTAGACAGTTTCCGGTTTGACCAGGAACCCATGACCCAGAAACAAATATCTGTTTCCCAGAAATTCCCATGGTTCGGCAAACTGGACCTTAAATCACAAAGAGCGGCGCTGACAACCGGACAAAAAAAGATAATGCTGATTGCCGAAGAACTGGCACTGTCAAAAAAAATTGCCGATGCCTGGTATGATCTCGGGTTTGTTTCAAAAAGCCAGGAAATTAACCTTCGGTTGATTCAAATGGTTCAACGGATTTTACGGTCTGCGGAAAGCAGGTATGCTTCCGGTTACGGTCTTCAGCAGAATATTTTTCAGGCCCAGGTTGAACTCAGCCAGTTAGCAGACGAAAAAATCACGTTAAAGAAAAAAAGGCGCGTGACAGAAGACCGGATCAATGAATTGTTAAATCGGGAATCGTTTGAATCCATCAAGGCACCGTCACAATTGGAAATCCCAAACCCCGGAATGGGTATCAAAATGACTCCCAAAACAGGCACCGATATATCTATTCCAACGCTGCAAAACATCGCCCGGACACACAACCCGGTTTTAAAAGCAAAAGAGATTGAAATTTTAAAAGAACAAACCAATATCGGCCTGGCCCGCAAAGATTACATGCCGGATTTTGATATGAAGCTGGCTTACGGACAACGGGATGAAAACAAAGCCGGTCAAAACCGGGATGATTTTTTCACAGCCGTCGTGGTGGTGGATATTCCTTTATGGAAAAACAGCCGCCAGGACAAAAACCTGACCGCAGCCACGGCCTCACGTCGTGCTGCGGAACAATCCTATCAAAATCTGCATGAAAGCCTGAACCATCAAGTGGATGCACTGGCAACGGAATGGCAGGAGTTGCAGGAAAATTTCAAGCTTTATACGGACTCACTGCTCCCCCAGGCCGGGCAATGGGCACGGGCGGCAAAAAATGCTTATGAAGTGGATAAAGTAGAATTTGACACCATGATTGACGCACAAATCCGTTTGTTGAAATTCGAACTGCAGGCTGAAAAATACCTGTTTGACATATATAAAAAACGGGCTGAACTGGAATCGGTTATTGGAATGTCACTTAATGACGACACCGTTTTATCACGGATTTCGCATATAGAAAACCGGGTTAGGCAAGACACATTAAAAAAATCAAAGGACAATCCATTTGCAGGTGCTGACGATGAATAATGATGTAAAAAAACAAAAATCAGGTTTTCCGTTTCGAACAGTTTTTGCAACCGTTCTGTTGACAAGTATCGTTATCATCAGCGGCATGGCTCTATCTGGAAATATTCACTTCGGGTTCCAGCATGATCACCCTGAAATCGATATGACGAATAATTCTTCGGACGCGACATTATATTCGTGCGGAATGCATCCCTGGATTGTCGCCGGAGAACCGGGCAATTGCCCTATATGCGGCATGGCGCTGACCCCCAAAAGAAAACTGGCGGATGAACCGGATACCGGGGAACGAAAAATCGCTTACTGGCGAGCTCCCATGAACCCGATGGAAATTTATGACCAACCCGGTAAAAGCGCTATGGGCATGGACCTGGTGCCGGTGTATGACGATGAAATAATGGGTGGCGTGGAGATTAAAATCGATCCGGTTACCCAGCAGAATATGGGACTGCGGATTGCCGCCGCGGAAAAAGGCCCGCTGGTCCATACAATCCGGACCTATGGTCATATTACCTATGATGAAACAAAAATGGCTCAGATCAACCTGAAATTTTCCGGATGGCTGGAAAAACTGCATGTGGATTTTACCGGCCAGATGGTTGAAAAAGGCCAGCCCCTGTTTGATATTTATTCCCCGGAGCTGATTATCGTTCAGGAGGACTACCTGGAAGCATATCAAAATGTATCCCGCAATCCAGGGGCAACAAACCGGAAAATACTGTCATCGGTTAAACGCAGACTGGGATTTTTTGACATTTCAGAAACCGAAATCCACGATATTGAACGTCGGGGCATCGTCAAACAGGCTCTTACCATCAGCTCGCCGTTTAAAGGGGTGGTCACATTAAACAACGCGGCTGAAGGCGGGTATGTCAAGGCCGGCTCAACGGTTTATAAAATCGCAGACCTTTCCCGGGTATGGGTGGAAGCCCATATTTATGAATTTGAACTGGCCCGGATGGCCCCCGGCTTAAAAGCTGAAATGGTCCTGCCCTACCAGCCGGGAAAAAAGTATCACGGGAAAGTGGCCTATGTTTATCCCTATCTCCAGCGCCAGACCCGGGATGTGGTCGTCCGTCTGGAATTTGAAAATCCGGACCTTGAACTCAAACCCGACATGTATGCCAATGTCAGGATTCAAACCAGTTCCGAAGAGACGGGTATCAAGATCCCCTCTGAAGCAGTTCTGCGGTCCGGTGAGCGGAATATTGTGTTTGTGAGCCGGGACAATGGGAAATTCACCCCCCGGGAAGTCACACTGGGAACCACCCTTGATGAGGGGAAAATCCACGTGATGACCGGCCTTGCGCCGGGTGAAATGGTCGTCACCTCCGGTCAGTTCCTGCTGGATTCCGAATCCAAGCTCAAGGAAGCCACACAGAAGATGCTTGAAGCCCAAAACCCGGCCCAAAAACCGAAAACCGAAACGACCGATGATTTTTTTAACGACGTTGGTGATGCTCCGGCTGAAGATGATTTTTTTGACGATCTGGAGAATTAAAAATGATTGAACATATCATAGAATGGTCGCTTAAAAACAAATTTATTGTCATCTTATGCACGCTTTTTGTGATCGCAGGCGGTGTACTGGCATTAAAAAGCATTCCGGTTGATGCGATACCCGACCTTTCCGATGTTCAGGTAATCATCTATACGGATTATCCCGGCCAGGCCCCGCAGGTAGTGGAAGACCAGATTACCTATCCGTTGACCACCTCCATGCTGAGCGTTCCCTATGCAAAGGTTGTTCGCGGTTATTCTTTTTTCGGGCTGTCATTTGTATATATCATTTTTGAAGACGGCACCGACCTTTACTGGGCCCGTTCACGGGTTCTGGAATATCTGAATTTCGTTTCCGGCCGCCTGCCGGCAGGCGTCACCCCCCGCCTGGGGCCGGATGCCACCGGTGTCGGCTGGGTATATGAATATGTTTTAAAAGACACCTCCGGCAAACATGACCTGGCCCAGCTCCGCAGTATCCAGGACTGGTATCTCCGGTATGAGCTGACCGCCGTGCCCGGGGTGGCCGAAGTGGCAAGCATCGGCGGCTTTGTGAAACAATACCAGGTGGAAGTCGACCCGAATAAACTGCTTGCCTATAACCTTCCCCTCCGGAAAGTCAGAATGGCCATAAAAAACTCCAACGCAGACGTGGGCGGGAAACTGGTCGAAATGGGAGAGACCGAATTCATGGTCCGGGGACTGGGTTATATCAAAGGGATTTCAGACCTTGAACAAATTGCCGTGGGTGTTGACATAAAAGGAACGCCTATCCTGCTGAAAAATATTGCCGATATTCACTTAGGCCCGGAACTCCGGCGGGGGATTTTAGACTGGAACGGTGAAGGAGAGGCAGCCGGCGGTATTGTGGTTATGCGTTTTGGGGAAAATGCACTGGAAATCATTAAAGGCGTCAAACAACGCCTTAAAGAACTGGAAAAAGGTCT
This sequence comes from Desulfococcaceae bacterium, assembly GCA_030145385.1. Classification (GTDB taxonomy): domain Bacteria; phylum Desulfobacterota; class Desulfobacteria; order Desulfobacterales; family Desulfosalsimonadaceae; genus SURF-3. The sequence continues at coordinate 9,968 of JAQYVU010000019.1, read as the reverse complement.
TCCCGAAGGCGTTGTCATTGAAATGGGATATGACCGTTCCGGGCTGATTGAAAGGGCCATTCACACCCTTCAAACTAAACTTATCGAAGAAATCAGCGTTGTGGGTATCATTTGCATCATTTTTCTATTGCACTTCCGCTCTGCATTTGTAGCGCTGTTTACCCTGCCGGTGGGCGTATTGATGTCTTTTCTAATCATGGTGCCATTGGGCATCAATGCAAACATCATGAGCCTTGGCGGACTTGCCATTGCCATCGGTGTAATGGTGGATGCGTCTGTGGTGATGGTTGAAAACGCCCACAAACATCTTGAACGTGACCGGGGCAAAAAATCACACGCACAAATTATTTTAGAGGCATCCAAAGAAGTCGGGCCGGCCCTTTTTTACAGTCTGCTGATTATTACAGTGTCTTTTTTGCCGGTTTTTTCCTTGCAGGAACAATCCGGACGGATGTTCAAACCCCTGGCTTTTACTAAAACCTTTGCCATGGGATCTTCAGCGTTACTGGCAATTACGATTATCCCGGTGCTGATGACTTTTTTCGTCCGGGAAGAATCATTTGATCCGGATACCTCAGCCAAAACAAAACGCCTTATCTGGGCGGCGGCACTTGCGGGACCGGCATTATTTGTTTGTGTGCTCTGGTTGTTTGGCGTCCCTCTGCCGGACTGGAGCCTGACCGCGGCGGTGGCATTGACCACCTTTGCTGTTATCTGCCTGATTCCGCAAAAAATTATGCCCGAGCAGACAAATCCGATCAGCCGTTTTTTTATTCGTATTTATCGCCCGTTCATTAATTTGGTACTTAATTGGCGTAAAACTACGGTTTTGGTTGCTATTATCATTCTGGGTGCCACGTTTTTTCCGGCATCAAAACTGGGCAGCGAATTTATGCCGCCGTTAAATGAAGGGGATCTTTTGTATATGCCCACCACCCTTCCCGGCATTTCCATAACCAAAGCCAGGGAACTGCTCCAGCAGACCGATAAAATAATTAAACGTTTTCCGGAAGTCAGTACGGTTCATGGAAAAATTGGTCGGGCTGAAACCGCAACCGACCCGGCCCCGCTGTCCATGATTGAAACCACCATTATGCTGCGGTCCAAAATTGAGCATGAAATGATTCCGGTAAAACGATTTTTTTCCGGCTGGCCGGGGTGGGTAAAACAGCCATTAACATGGATTTGGCCGGAAATTATGCAGGGAAAAATTATTCATGAATGGCGAAAAAAGCCCATTGACCGGTTTTTTTCCGACTGGCCGGGATTTTTAAAACCCCCGCTTGTATGGATATGGCCGGAAGAAAGATATATCACCATTGATGAGCTTGCCGAAGATCTTGACCGGGCCATCCAGTTCCCCGGGCTCACCAATGCCTGGACCATGCCGATAAAAACCAGAATCGACATGCTGTCAACCGGCATCAAAACGCCTGTGGGCATTAAACTCATGGGACCGGACCTGGATGTGTTGAGCAATATCGGGGCAAAAATCGAGGCGGTGGTCCGGGATATTCCCGGGACCCTGTCTGCATACTCTGAACGGGTCACCGGCGGGAATTACCTGGATTTTGACATCCGGCGGGACCATATTGCCCGGTACGGCCTGACCATAAATGATGTGCAGCAGGTAATCATGACGGCGGTGGGCGGCATGAATGTCACGGAAACCGTTGAGGGGCTGGAACGATATCCGGTGAGTCTCAGGTATAACCGGGAACTCAGAGATGATATTGATCAGCTGAAACGGGTGCTGGTGCCGACCCCCACGGGCGCCCAGGTGCCGTTGGCTCAACTGGCGGATTTTTCCATTCATAAAGGACCGGCAGGCATTAAAAGTGAAAACGCAAGAAAAACCGCCTGGATTTATGTAGATTTAAGGGGGGTGGATGTCGGCTCCTATGTAAAAAATGCCAAAGAGATCGTGGACCGGAAAATCGACATGCCATCAGGTTATTCCATGATCTGGTCCGGACAATTCGAATATATGGAAAAAGCCAGGCAAACGTTGAACATTATCTTACCGGTGACCATTCTGCTGATTTTTGTTCTGCTTTTTTTCCATTTTAAAAACATTGCAGAATCCGCCATTGTCATGGCCAGCCTTCCGTTTGCCTTAGTGGGCGGCGTATGGCTTCTGTATCTGCTGGATTATAACCTGTCTGTGGCGGTAGTCGTCGGATTTATTGCGCTGGCAGGGCTGGCTGCTGAAACCGGTGTGGTGATGCTGGTGTATCTGGACGAAGTGTATAAACGGCATGCTGATGCAGGAAATATGAATAAGGTTGAAGATCTTCATGCAGCCATCATCGAAGGTGCCGTGGAACGGGTGCGGCCTAAACTAATGACCGTGGCGACCACGCTCATTGGGCTGTTGCCGGTCATGATCGGCTCGGAAACCGGTTCCGAGGTCATGAAGCGGATTGCCGCCCCCATGGTCGGCGGGCTGATTTCATCAGCTATACTCACATTGATTATCATTCCGGCTATCTACGATATGTGGAAAAGGAGGGAGCTAAAACATCGTTTAAATACTTAAAAGTAAAAATTCCCAAATCATTATCAAAATAAAAATATAATTAATACGACACTACAGAAAGGAAATATATCATGAAAAAAATAGCATTAATCATACTGACCGCAGCATTCATGACCAGCATTACATTTATCCCGGCGGCGATGGCAGACAGCTGCTGTCCATCGGAAAAAGGAACACACATCGATCAAAAAAGTGATGTGGACGGTTATCAGCTGGAATACCAGTTCATCGATATGAAGGAAAAAATGAAAGACATGAAACAACAAATGCCAGGTATGACCGCCACCCATCACCTCATGGTATTCATAAAAAATGCCGCTGGAAAAACCGTTACCTCGGAAAAAGTAGGATACCTGATCATCGGGCCGGACGGCAAGGATCAGAAGGTAATGGCCATGGGCATGAGCGGCGGATACGGCGCAGATATCACCCTCTCACAACCGGGAGACTATACTGTCAAAACAAAAGCAGTCATGGGTGAACAAAAACTGATGGATAAATTTACTTATACAATCAAGTAATGCCCAACCGGGTGACACTGGCAACTTGTTGCCAGTGCGCGAAGCGCAAAAGGGGTCTGATTTATTACTTGAAAAACAATTCAATATCTCAAGGCCCCTTCTGTTCCTACGGAACACGGGCAACCAGTTGCCCGTGCCACCCTGTCAAATATTACCAATTGACCGGATTTCTCATAAATCTTTTAAATTATGAGAAATCCGGGTGGAACAAAAAAACAATATTATTTTCAACCATTGTTTATTTACGCCGCTTTTTTATTTGCCAACACCCGCTTGGGCTGCCGCTGGAGCTGAAAAGCGAACCGATTGACCCGGCGGGTATCCAAAGGCGTACCGTCATCATAGAAGAAATAAAACGGAATTTCCCTGTGGTGGCGCAGCAGGCTTTCCTCAATAAGGGAATTGTCACATCCCCAGCAGCTGGTCATCAATACACCGTCATAGGATCCGGTTTCCCAGTAATGCAAGACACTTCCCACGACCTGGCCCACGCCGCCAAGCGTCTTGGGATCAACAATATCAGACGATCGTCGCAGCACTGCCGGCAGGTCCGGCATGGGCAGCCAGGGATGAATTTTTCGAGCCATTTTGTAAAGGCTTTCTCTGATTATGACCATCACCTTTAAATACGTGGCATTCTGACGCTCAGTGGCTTTTTGTCCGAAAATCAGCTGGGGATGCATGCGGGACAGAAATTCTAAAAAATCACACAAGGGTTCGGACACGGACCGGATCTTTTGCTCGCTCAGCCGGTCGAAAAGGCCGCAGTTAGCGACATCATTGCCCTTGGCCATGGGATCACCGGATACAAAAACTGTCCGGAAATCGGATGTATCTCCAGCCTGCCGGTCCATGCGGTAATAATCTTGCCCTGCCTGCTTAATAATCTTTCTAAGCCGGGACCAGTGAAATCCTTTTTGCAGGGTTCCCTTAAAACCAGCGCCTGAAGGCTGTTCAACCAGTTCCACAATGGCTTTGGCATATTTTTCATAGACCCTTCGGGCCTCACCCGGAGAAGATTCAACCGCCTGGTGGTAGAGAAAAAACTGCCGCAGGATATCCATGCCGGTAAGCCCGGAAACCAGGCGGGCTGCCATGCCCGGGCCGCCTGCAATCATCAGCGAAGCAACGGAAATCTGATCATGCAGCCCCATGCGATTTACAGACAGCCGGTCCTTGATCCCGTACATTCCCGCCCGGCAGATTTGTCCGGATAACTGAATCAGCCGGATATGTTTTTTTTCTTTTTGACCGGCAACAGCCATTTCATCCTGAACCGTCTCCAGGTACTGCCGGAACGCCCCCCAGATCAGCTGGTAGGACATGCATTCCTTTCCGGAACAGTCCGATTTACCCAGACGATAATTCTCTTCGGAAACCGGCGGGGCCGAGACCGCATCGTACCCATAAGAACGATAAACAGCGGCCATCAGATCTCCAAGGTAATCCAGACTGCTGAAAAACACGTACCGGATTTTTTTATCCAGATATTTTCCCCGGTAAACACCGGATTCCACATAGGAAACAATGCGGTCATGATCTGCAGGCACTGTTTCTTCTTCATCCATATACTGGTGAACAGACTGCAAAAACGCCTGGATTCGCGTAACAAACCCGGCTGCGCCGCCATGGCCGTCACTTTCCAGAATTGTATGCGGATACCCTGCCAGCAGGGACTGAAAGACCTGCTCGGTAAAAGAAGCCGGTCCGCATCCGAAAGACGCCAGCATCAGGGGAAAGGCGGTTTTGGTTTCCTTTGCCGACAAAGCCGCCCGCAGGTATCGGTTGGCGTCTCCCCAATAGATCCGTTTCATCTCAGGCGTGTCTTTGACAATGGGAAAGCAGTCCATGGGAATGGCCATAGCCCCGTTTTGGCGCAGAATATCAGGAATTTTTGAATTTGCCGCTTTATCATGAATCACATGCTGTGACCCGCACACCATTACCGGGGCAATCTCATTGACAATGGCATAATCAAACGCCTTTTGCCCGATGTCTTCTAACTCTGTTTCAAACATCTTTTGAGCTTCAGCGCCTTTTTCCACTGCAGCCGCCACGTCGGTGGTAGATACGCCCAAGGCACTTGCCAGTTCTTTCACACTTTCAATAACCCCCGGTTCAGTCAACCCGTTTTCAAGATACAGGCGGGGACGAATCACAGTCACATCCTTGCCACGGGCTTTTAACGATTGTTCAATCACTTCAGGCATTGACTGTTCCGTCACACAGGCAATCCCGCCCGGGCCTTCCCGGTCGGAAAACTTCATGATTTTGGGAAAAAACAGGTACGGGCTGTCCGTATCGCAGATGGAATACGCGATTTTAACCGGACCGCAGGAATCAAAACTGTTGCACAAATGTTCTCCTTTGGCCAAAGATTTTGAATCCGACTTTAACACGTTAACAGAGAACCCCAGTTCCCTCACAATAGTTGACAAAAACGGCAGAAACCCGCCAATGGGGCCGGTCATGGGGATGGCCACTGTGGGGGTGGTATTATTTTCTTCATTAGCCGCCTCATATTCCGCCAAAAGCGCGGCCCGCTCTTCAAAAGGATTGGGGGCGTCTTTTGCCAGTTTGGGCAGGGATGCGGAGACGATTTCATATTTGGGACAGGCACCGCCGGATGTGGCTGTTTTGGTGATATCCCCGAATTGTATGGTGGTACGTTCAATGGGACACATGGTTTTACAGGTGGCATCCTTGCAGGTAAACTCGGACCGTTCGATAATTTCTGCTGCCAGAAAATCATCCAATATCAAACCGGGCGATGCGAGCAGTGTTTCTTTTCCCATATCCTCAACTGCGCACAGCCCGATACCCCACGCACCCATGGCACCCGGGTTTGGGGGCACGACAATTTCACGGCCGGTCACCGCCGCCAGCGTCCATGCCAGACAATCATTGCTTGCCGGCTTTCCCTGGAAAAAAATCTTTTCCCCCGGAGTTCGCTGGCCCATCACCCGGTTTAAATAGTTATAAATAACCGAATACTGAAATCCCGCAAAAATATCCCCGACTGAAAAACCCTCTTTTAACGCATCAGCACCGGCTTCGGCAATATAGACCGTGCACATCTGCCCCAGGTCCGGCGGTCTTTTGGCGGCAACCGCCATTTCGGCGAACCGGGCAATATCATCCACATCATAGCAATTGGCCTGTTCTTCCAAAAAAGAGCCGGTGCCGGCGCTGCACGCCTTGTTCATATCACTTTCAATAATCCGCCCCCCGCTGACACGAACATACTTGGCATCCTGGCCGCCGATCTCGATGATGGACATATCCGCCCCCTTATCCGGATCACAGGAGATGGCTGCAGTGGCATGGGCGACGATTTCATTTAACACGCTGATCCGGTCCGCCTGCCCGTTTTCATCGGCAAACACGGTCCGTGCAAGGGTAGCCACGGCCTCACGTCCCGAACCGGTGAGCCCCACAGCGCGAACATCCGGCCGGCCGGCTTCTAATATGGCAGAGACCAGCCGCCGGGCCGCGTCCACCGGATTGCCTTTGGTGCGGTCATAAACATCCATCAGGGGCTCGCCGGTCTCAATGGATGTGAGCACCGCCTTGGCACCGGTAGACCCCAGGTCCAGGCCCAGGACTGCCGGCTGATTTTCCCAGTCCGAAGCTTTGACAATTTCCGGCATCACCGTTACCCGGTCTTTAAATGCTGAGGCCGGGGACAACACCGTAAACCGTTTTTCATGGATGTCAATCAGCGATTCCGGATCTTTTGGCATTTTCGCTGCTTCATTTGCCGCCACATAAGCAGCAGCAATTCGGGCAGCGCCTTCGGCTTCAAAGGTCAGGCGATTTTCAGGAACCACCACTTCTTTGCCTGCGGCAGCAGAAAAAGCATTCACAAAAGAGGCAATGCGCGTCAGCCCGCCGATGAGATATGCCGGACCGCCGGTATTATTCTTTGCCAGCAGCCCGGCCGTATTTGACGCAACCGACCCAAAAAACCCTTTAAACAGCTCGCTGGCCGGTTTTCCCTGATTGGCGTAATGGGTCATCTCGCTTTTTGCAAAAACCGAACACCGGGCGGTAATGGGAATACTTTTTTCGGCAGAAACCGCCAGATCATCGGCAGTTTCAATCTCCAGCCCGAAACGATTCGTCATTTTGGCAATATTTTCCCCTGCCCCGGAAGAGCACTTGTCATTTTCAAGATATTGATAAAAAAACTGTGACGCATTTTTAGCATCAGGCGCATTCGCCCCGGAACCGACTTCGGCCGGGCGCCGGGCCAGTACGCTGTAGCCCCGGGCTCCGACACTGACCAGATTCATTTCATCCGGAAACATCGGGTCCGCCTCCAGGGCTGCTTCCTGGCACGCATCTTCAGGAAAAACAAGCACCGGACGTTTCAGTTCGCCGGCATAAAGACCGGTAGCGCCCAGTGCCGCGCACTCAACAACATTATTGTCACGGTACCATTTTTTAAACGCTTCAAACGGATTCCCTTCATGGGAAATATGCGCCGTGTTTTCAACGTCTACACTGCCGTCACCATTGATACTTGCTATTACAAAACTGGCAGAAGCCTTGCCCATATCACACCCTGCGATTTTTATCATTGTGCCTCTCCTGTATAGTTTTCGGGTTGAGCTAATTTTTTCCTTAACAGCCGGTTAAGCATTCCGGTTCACCCTGACTCTTCTTATACCTCTTGACAGCCGCAAACGAAAGAGGCATATATGACTTAGTTCATGCTGAAAGTGACATTTTTTAAATAAGGATTTATATTCATGGCAAAAATAACCCTGCTGGCAGAAAACGATTGTGTGGCCTCGGCTATTGCCGGAACTGTTGACGCGCTTTCAGTTGCCAATTTATGGTGGCTTTACATGAAAAATGACGGCAGCGGGCCGCTGTTTGAAACGGAAATCGTGTCCATCGACGGTCAGCCGGTAACTGCGCAGGGCGGTATTACGCTGACCCCTTTACGGGCCATCCATGAAATTGAAGAAACAGACCTGATTCTGCTGCCGGCATTTCTTCCGCCATTTGATTTGGAAAATCCGAGAATTAAAACCATCTGTGAGTGGGTTACGCACAATCATAAAAGCGGAAATAATATTGCCTGCACCTGTACCGGGACTTTTCTGCTGGCGGAAACCGGTCTTCTTGACGGATGTGTTGCCACCACCAACTGGCAGTTTGCCGAGATTTTCAAACGGCAATACCCGAAGGTCAATCTTCAGATTGACCGTATTTTAACCGAAGATAACCGACTTTACTGCACGGGTGCGGCAACGGCTTTCATGAATCTTTGCCTGCATTTGATCGAAAAATACGGTTCACCGGACCTGGCCTCCCGTTGCGCAAAAGGCCTGCTCGTTGACACGGACCGGCATAGCCAGTCCCCCTATATTGTTTATGATTTCTGGAATAATCACTCTGACAAACAAATACAAAAGGCACAGCAGTGGATGGAGAAAAATTATAAAAACAAATTTTCCATTGATGAAGTGGCCGAATCCATCGGGATCAGCCCCCGCCATTTCAAACGCCGGTTCAAGACGGCCACCGGTGAAACGCCCCTGGCCTATCTCCAGCGTTTGCGCATTGAAAACGCCAAACGCTTTTTAGAACGAACACTCGACACCGTCAATGAAATCACCTGGAAGGTCGGATATGAAGATATCAATTCTTTCCGGCGCCTCTTTATCAAACATACCGGTTTGTCTCCTAAAAATTACCGGAACAAATTTTCATCAGCTTACCGGAATAAAGTGATGCAGTAATGTCATGTCCATCGGCAAATTTGGGCGCCGGGTAAGAAATCCGGCCTGCTGTTGAAAATATTTTATGATACAGTGATGCAAGCGCCATCGATTAGCTTCCAAATAACTCGTTCATAAGATTTTAATATAATTGACAAGTTATTTTCTCATACAGTGGTAAAAAAACACCATAAAAAGCTTTTTACGACGTCATCAACTTGAGGGCACTTGCCCCGGCATTGCAAAGACAGGTGTTTTCATATCGATCGCTTTAAAGTATTGAATTTTTCCCACGGCAACCGGATATCCCAGAACCAGTGATAAATCATGTGCGGTTTTTAATTGATCAATCGAAATTTCCGCGTCATCCGCCGGCCGCATCTTTTTTCCCTCGAACTTTTTCATATGGATCAATGCCAGGTTCCTGCTGTGTTTATCGATGACAGATTTCTGGCCAGGGGCCAGATATATGGCGCCGGTAGTAATATCAACCGCAAACGCTACAACACCGGGTAAAATCCCAAAAAGAAGGGCCGCCGCATCCAGCACGACAATCGCGGGGTCTAGCTTCCCACTCTTTTGCCCGACACGTTCCGGATAAAGAAAATACCCGCACGCAGTAATATTTAAAAACACGACGGCAATAATTACACCAGCCGTTTTTCTCATGATATTTTCCAAAAGATCTCCCTTAAATAGATTTATCCGATGCGTCCGCTCAGTTTGAAACAGCGTCTGATTTTAAAAGGTCACTGCAAAAAACTGAGCTGAATCCCTTTTGACCAAATCCTCTGATCAAATATAAATTTTTATGGATATCACCTTAGTTTTGACAATCGGGACCCATTTCTATATTCTGAACAAATCAGAATATAGATTTATTATGAAAATATTTTCAATATATTAAAAACAAAAACGCTATTCTGATTTTGGAAAGTTGATGATTAAATCACAAAAAATAATCACCGGCTTTATTCAAATCTGCCTTGTCACTTTATTAAAATGTTGAAAACCTGGTCCTTTGGGCGAGGTCAGAGATATTGGCTCTGCTCTGAGCGATGATTCGGTTAAATTCTTAATCGTAATCTTTCTCTTAATCATAATCTTTTGGGCGAAAGTCTTTCATCAAAAGACGGATTAAGATTATGATGATGATTAGGATTATGAAAATTGAGT
>JAQYVU010000137.1 GCA_030145385.1 Desulfococcaceae bacterium | reverse complement strand
TCGGGCCCAGAAAGAGTCCAGTCCGCGTAATCAAGGTCGCCTCCTGCATCTTGACCACGTGCTTGAAAGGTAACATTATCACCAAAATTTAGAGAGATCGAACTGCTGCTTGGTAAATAACGCGAAGCGGTCGGATCTGGGTCAGATGGTTCCGCTAAACATGTTACCATCCATATATGAGACTCCAACCACGCTTCACTATAGTAACTTAATAGAGAAGCTTCTATTTTGGATACTGTTCCTGCGGAAAAAGAAAAGGTGTAATCTGGATCATCCGCAAAATGGCTAGTTTTATCAATATAACTGTCTTGACGCCACCACTCAGCTTTACATGCAGGTGCATTGTCAACTTCAAAAGAATATGAACCAGGATAAACGTTTATATAGTGCCAATGGACCTGGCCGCTTCCACCTTGGTAGGATGCCATAAAATCTGCAGCGGCAAAAGCATTGCTTGATAGAAGGACAAGCCATACTGACAATAAAACAATTTGTTTTGGCAAATTAAATTTGAAATTCATTGCTATTCCTTTGTTGCTAAAAATGATGATAAAACAATTCAGCTTAAAATAGGATTTGTATCAAAATCAAAATGATTATGAGTGCAAATCATCTCAAAAGTGAGAAAATACTGAAATTACTACATAATTCCTGGAAATCTAATATGTGCAAGAATTTACCCCAAAACGCCAACCTGTGTAAACCGGATAGGCATGCAATAATCTTGCTCATAACGATTTCGTAACCTGAGAAGCTTGGCCAAAACTCGGCACTATTCCTTTTTTTTGGAATTGGGGGTATTGGTTCAATTGAATTTGAAGCATTGCTCCAAAGATTACTGACAGCCAACGTACCACTTAGAAAAGAAAAATATTTTAAGAGTTTATCACAATGGGGGGTTCTTGTATGTCAGGATTCCCTTATTCTCTTGTAAGTAAAAAACTTACAAGAGAATAGTTGGAATTGCAGAATGATAGAGAAGTTGTTTTTTAATGTTTTACAAAATTGGATTAATCTCAGCTCCAGATAATTGTGGCAATCGATAGTAGCATGGTGGCAAAACCGACAGTATTCCAAAATTTTCTAGGAGTGCAGAATGTCGATAATTTGACGTACCGATACCGTTTTTTTCAGTATCTAATTATTCGATATCTTGTGGCAATTGGGATGCGCAAAAGTTGTGATTTCTGGAATTATTCAAAGGCACCCTGGAACCTTTGATAAGAGAATATTATCAACGGTTTTTCCTGATCTTAATACCTTTGATTTTTTATTCAGAAAAAAACGGGCCATATGTCAGGGATCTGACAAATGGCCCGTTTTATATTTGGTGATCTGAAATCAGGCGAGGCGGCTGATTTATCCTTCAGCCTTCTACCTTCAACCTAAACCCCTTTTATTAAGGTTTAATGCTGATCGTCGGGTACAACCCTTCCAGTTTGCCTCTGGGGTATGGCTGAATCGTGTTAATGGACATATTCTGGTTTTTCTGTGCATGTCCTTTTTGCTGTTCTTTATTCGATCCTTTTTGCTGCCCCTTCTTCGTGGTGCAGTTAAAGAACGCGCCGTTGGCTTCCAGAATATGCTGGATTCTGTGCTGGAAGGCGGAAACAAAACTTTCGCCGTTGCCTTCAAAAAACATATTCCCTTTTGTCAGTCGGGTGTTGATTTTTGACATCGCATTAATGGATATGCTGTTTGTCTTCAGGTCTTTTTCGTTTGTTATGAGCCCCCATACAATTTGGCCGGCAGGGATTGTCAGCGGCTTTCTGCTATCAATGATGGTATGGGGCATGATAATACACACATTGCCGATGGTCAGGCGGCTTTCCGGCTGACCGCGGAGAAAACTGTTGAATCCCACAAAAGTATTTTCCCCCACATTGGTTTCAATAATTTTAGCGCCATGGGCAGTGACATTATTCCCCATTAAGTTGGAATTGATAATGTAACAGTTTTCCTGGACATTGGCCCCTTTGCCAAGCGTTGAATTCTGAAGATAGGCGCGTTGGGAAATCAGGACGTTTTCCCCGATTTCGGTCTTAGGCTTGACTACGGCATAGCGGTCCAGGGAGGAACTATCGGGAACCGGGACGGGATCGATATTGACCAGGTCAAAAATCCGCTGGAAAGCCTCTTTGCGATCTTCCACAAAATCAATTAATTTTCCCTGTGGCTGAATGCCGGCTTTAAAATAGATATATGAGTTCAGTTGTTCTATGGGATAGTGATACAGGAAATTAAACGCGCCCGGACTGCGAACCCACACGGTTCCCGGATCAATATTTAAATGGCTGATTTCTCCGGCCTGAACATAGGAAAATGTTCCGATTACACAATCCCGCATGGTGGTCAGGTCAACGGTTGAAAACGGTCCCAGAAAACAACCGTCGGAAGGCGACCCGTGAATATTGGCATAGTGGGTGGAGATCGTGTCTTTTATGAAGAATTTTTCAAGTGTTTCCGGATCATGAGAATAGTTATGGACCAGCGTTTTTACCATTGCGCTGTCTTCAATCACGATTTCTTCATCTTTGGAGATCGGAATATTCAAATTATTAAACTGGAACCGGTCCCCCTTTTTTTTGAGTTCGTCTCCCCGGACATCTGTTTTATAAAGCAGGGAATTGGTGACGCTGCATTGTCCCAGGAAATAGCTGCCGGCAAGCCCTGAATTCTTGAACTGCAGATTTAGCGGATGATCAGGAGAGATGCCATAAAAGGCGTAAAATTTTTTCATCTGTTCTTTGGGGATAAGGTCCCATACATAGGGCTTGGCGTCAAATTCAAGCTCCCGGAGATTAATATTAACCCGCTGGACAATTCGAATAAAAAGTTTTTCAAGTGCGTTCATAATATTTAAGTATCCTTATCTGAATCTTGATCAACATTCATTTCAATGCCGCATGTTTTCATGGTATGAAAAATTGCCGCGAAAACATCCGTCAAACGCAAAATACCCACAATATCTTTGCCACTGGTAACCAGCAGCGCCATATGAGAGCCGCGAACCAGCTGGTGAATGGCGATATTTAAAGAAGCATCTTCTTCGATAAATTCTCCGGGCGTCGGTGTTTGCATCAATTCTTCTACTTTTATCAGGCCGCCTTTGCGGCAAATATCAACCAGGGGTTTATCCTGCATCAGACATTGATCGTGCAAGTTCATGATAAATTGAGAACTGAACTGGAACTTTCTGATACTTTCAAATTGTTCAAATTTTGCATCTTTCGGTTCAAGAGCGCGTAATACATCCAGTTGGCCGACTTTGCCAATGACGCGGTTTGCTTTATTAAGGACAAGGACGGCCCGATGCGTGTACTTGTTGTGATCATATGCTGTCTGGGCATTTTCCAGGGCCAGGTATGCTTCAAATAATGTGGCTCCTTCGGGTACTGTTGCATATTCCGAAATGGGAACCATAAGATCTTTAATAAAATATGTATCCACAATAAAACTCCAATTACAGTTTATTTACAGGTGTTCGCTCAATGCCGCAGCCTTGCACGAGTATCTTGCTTTACATTCAAAATTATTAAGCAAAATATTATATCAATAACAAATAGCAATATCAAGCCGGAAAATAACTCTGTGAGTTTCGGGTAACCTGTTGATTATTTGATTGGAATTAGAAGGCTGCCCAGTTTTTAGCCTTGGTGTCCCGGTATATGTTTTTGCTTTTCATGATATTTTTTTATGATGAATCGTTTGGCAAACTCCGGGTTGGACAGGTAAGGGGCGCTGTATTTTATAAACGTATCAAGCAGGTCAGTCAAAACAGTCTGTTTTTCCCTGTCATCAATGAAATTCCGCTCTTTTTTGATTTTATATTCCACGGTGTCACCCAGCGTTTGTTTTATTTCAGCCAACAACGGCAATGCGGGATCGTTTTTCAACGTAATTTCATTAACGGCTATCACCATTCGGGCCGCAAGGTTCACCTGCCAGCGGTCATCGGTAATTTTTTTGGATGCGTCATAGATGTTTACGACCTGGCCGTTGTCGAGAGGGATTGATTTTATTAATTGTTCCATTATTATAGCTCCGAACCCGCTTTTCTCAGGAGCCGGAGCGATCCAGGAACAAGGTATTTCAGCTTGAAGACGTAATGTTTTACTTCAATGGCTGAATAACGCAGTTCCTGGATTGCTCCGGTTTGCCGAAGGTGAAGAAAGTTTAATTCGTTCAATTTACCATTCATAAACAGACTTAAGTTTACATAAAATTTATTGTTTAATATAATATACTGGAATAATTATTTTTATGTAAACTTAAGTCTCTTCATGAGAAATGCGGGTTAAAACAATGTCAGCTGCACCGGCTTTTTTTTCTTTTTCACCGGAAGGGTGCTTTTATTGTCTAACAGTTTATTTTCAATGTCAGCAACAAACGGGGACAATTGCCGGGTGTCTGTTTTTCCGTAAAGGGTTCGTTTTTTTGCCCGCGTGAGAATCAAATGCTCTTTTGCCCGGGTCATGGCTACATAAAACAGACGGCGTTCTTCATCTATATCACAAGATTTTTCTTTACCCCGAATAAAAGGAATCAGGCCGTTTTCACATCCGGCAATGAAAACAACAGGGAACTCCAGGCCTTTGGCGGCATGAATGGTCATTAAAGACACTTTCTGGCTCATGGCATCAAATACATCCGGATCACTTTGCAGGGCAGCCGTTTCTATAAATCCGGAAGTATTTTCGCCAAACGGTTCCGCCACCCGGACAACATGATCAAAGGCTTCGCGGATATTGGGGTCTGATTTTAACCGGTTTGAGTTTCGGGCCTGCTTTGCAAGGTAGATCAGCTTGTCTTTGACGTTCAATCTGGAGATATGCCGGGCATACCCGGCAATAAATTTCAGCATCACATCCAGCCGCCGGCGCCCGGCTGTTGTTAAATTATCAATGGACAGCCTTTCCGCCTCTGCCATCAGTCCGCTCAGGGAATAGCGGTTGTTATACCCCCATATTTTGAGCGCATCCAGATCCTTTTTTTCAATGCCATGATCGATAATGCCGTTAACCCGTTCAAAATCAATGTAAGCCCCGTATCCTTCAATAATTTTCAGCAATGAAAGCAGTTCGGTGATGCCTTTTTTGCAAAACGCATTTTCCTTGGCAATCGTCTGGCAGGGAATGCCGGCAGCCCTCAGAGTGTCGGCAAAAATCTCTCCCTGCGCCCGGGTCCGGAAAAGAACGGCAAAATCAGAAAATGCCCGGTAGCCGCTGTTCAGGACGTCTGTTTTGTTCCGGGCTTTTGAGCCCGTATTGAAATCATCATAATGAAATCCCATGCCGCCGATCATCTGTTCAATGGTTTTACCCACCGCAACGGCTTCGGATTTTCCAGATTCGGTTTCCATGATTTGGATGGTTTCCAGGCCCGTGATTCCGGAATAAACGCGGCTGGCAAAATTATTGAGTGTGTGTTTGCAAATCACCTGATGGGATGCGGCTAAGATGGTCTCGGAAGACCGGTAATTCTGGGTCAGCCGGATTTTCTCAGCCGTCGGAAAGTCTGTTGTAAATTTTTGAAAATAGGATACATCCGACCCCCTGAAACCGTAAATGGACTGATCCGGATCACCGATCACGCAAATATTACCGTCTTCCGGGGCAAGCGCCTTGATGATCCGGTACTGGCCGAAATTTAAATCCTGATATTCATCAACAAAAATATAGGCAAACCGTTTTCTATAAAAGACTTTAGACTCCATATCGGATTCAAAAAAACTGACGGTTTTAAAGATCAGGTCTTCATAATCATAGAGGTGCTGAACCTCTAACAGGTGTTGATACATTTCATAAACAGCGGCAAAGTCTTTGACATTGATCCCGTCAGAGACAGGTGTAAGATCATCGGAAGGCATCAATAAATGCTGCTTGGCGTTGACAATGCAGTCAACAGCCGTATCTGTTTTAATGTCTAAATCAAGGATGTATTTTTTGACACTGCCAATGGCTTCTGTGACCAGCTCTTTGCGGTCAAAATCGTCGATCACGGCATGGTCTTTGTTCTGGTGAATTTCCTTTAGCAGCTTAAAACAAAACGCATGAAAGGTGGTTGCCAGGGGCCGGGGGGCTTTGTTGCCCAGCATTTTCGACAGGCGGTCCGCCATTTCAGCGGCCGCTTTATTGGTAAAGGTGACCGCCAGAATGTTTTCCGGGTTCACCCCTCTGTCTTTGATGAGATGGGCAATCCGACAGGTCAGGGTGCGGGTTTTGCCGGTGCCGGGTCCGGCAACGATCAGCAGCGGGCCTTTTTTGTGAGTTGCCGCCTTTAGCTGGTCTTCGTTTAAACCGGCCAGTATATCGGATTCTGTATCTGTGTCAGCAGTCTGGTTTTTTTTGCCTGCTTTCTGTTTTGGCGTGGTGGTTGTATTATTTTCCGAGGGCTGCCGGGGGGCTTTTGTCCCTTTTTTCGGTATAGAAGTCTTTTTTTTCGGAATTTGAAAAAGAGATTTCTGTCCGCTCAGCCGGTCTTTTTCTTCCACGTTAAACACCTTGACCCGGCCGTATTCACCATCATACCCCGGGGTAACATTCACGCTTCCTTCGCGCATCCGTTGAATGGCTTCGCTTAAAAAGGGAACCGGTGCTTCTTTGATTTTTTCAATGGGCATGTCGTGCAGGATGTGCAGTTCCGGTCCCAGCGCTTCAATGGCTTTGTCGTAGTGGTACGCGACTTTTTTGCTTTTCGGGCCCACACCCACAATTTCGGAAATGATTTCAGCTAAAGGGATGGCACTGAAGAAGGGGTGGGTTTTTTCCGGCTTTTCCCCTTGTTTTCGGGTGGCCAGCTCCTCAATCCGGTGAAGTACGCCCAACGTCATGGGTTTGCCGCATGCCGGGCACAAGTCCCCATAGGTTAATGATTTATCCGGTGTGATATTGACATCGCAGTTCCTGTGCCCGTCATTGTGATATTTGCCTTCTTCCGGGAAAAATTCGATGGTCCCTAAAAATTGCTCCGGGTCGCCGGTTTTTAAAGTGTTTTGTATGGCCGGATAGGACAGATCCGTGTTAAGCAGGTTGGCTTCCCTGCCGAGATTGCCCGGAGAATGGGCATCGGAGTTGGACACCAGGGTGATGCCGTCGATATTGCCCACCCGCCAGTTCATGGGCGGATCCGATGACAGTCCGGTTTCTACCGCAAATATATGGGGGGTCAGGTCCTCAAAACATTCTTCAATGGTATCAAAACCGGATTTGGAGCCAAACATGGAAAACCACGGGGTCCAGATGTGTGCCGGGATCAGGAATCCGTCGTCTGATGTTTCCAGCAGGATTTCCAGCAGGTTTCTGGCATCCAGGCCCAGTATCGGGCGGCCGTCGGATTTAATGTTGCCGATCCGGTCCAGACGGGCGTTAAACCGGGTGGCAGTGTCAATGTCCGGAAGAAATACCAGGTTGTGGTTTTTGCGGGTGGCTCCTGATTTTTTATATATGCTGCTGATTTCACAGCTTAAGATAAACCGGACCGGCGCGGGTTCAGCAAACGGCAGCTGTTTTTCGCATACGGCTTCCAACTCATCTTTGAGCTTGAATAATCCGGGTTCTGCCGGGACCAGTTTTTCGGAGATTTCCGCAATCCAGCCGGGATGGGTGAAGTCTCCGGTGCCGACCACGGTAATGCCTTTGATCCGGGCGGCTATATATAAATTTTCAAAATTGAGGCTTTTTGCGGTTGCCCGGGAAAATCGCGAATGAATATGCAGGTCAGCGATGAATTTCATATAAAGGGGTCCCTGTTCATTAAAATAACAACTATCTGAATGTTAATAATAATGTTTTCATACCAATTCCAATCGGTTTTTTACAGGAAAAAAATTCTTGCCTGTCTGCGGCTTTGCGGTTAATGAGAGAACTTACCTTTTTTTGTTTTTTTATGGTCGATCTAAACTTTCAGCCTGGGATAAATTCAGGCTGAAAAAGTGCGGCCGTATCTTCTGCTAATTTCTTATTTACTGCTGCTTGGGAGCAAATTATGGGCGTATTATCATCAAGTGTTTCAATTACCCAATACCGTGTGGAAGGCACTATAGAGGATTCGTTTTTGGAAACCGTGACAGATTCTCTGACCAATAATGCTATCCGGGAGATTGATAATGAACCGGAGGATAAAAGTGTGGGGTGGACTAGTTTTGAATCTCCGTTTAAGCCGGATTTTAGCGGATCTTCGTATATGTTCGGCACGCACCTTATTTTTTCACTTCGAATCGATAAAAAAAGCATCCCTGCAAAAATTATCAATAAGCACCTGAAAATGGCCATTGCCAAGCGCCTGGAACAGTCCGAACGGGAGGCTTTGCATAGAAATGAGAAAAGTGAGATCAAGGACGAGGTCATCCGGCGGCTTTTTATGCGTATGCCGGCCACACCCAATATGTATGACCTGATCTGGAATTATGAAGAGAAAATCCTGTGGTTTCTTTGCAGTCAGAAGGCTGCCAACGAGGAACTGGAAACCCTTTTTTCAAAAACTTTCAAACTGTCGCTGATCCGGATTTTCCCTTATACCGCCGCACAACTGACATGCGGTCTGACGGATTTGGAAAAAGATAATATGGAAAAACTTTCACCTTCTACATTTTACAGGGGGCAGCATGCTTGATGTATCTGTTGCATATAATCGATATACGTTTCTCGGACATGAGTTTTTAACCTGGCTCTGGTACATGATCGAAACAGACACCCAAAAATTACTGGACCCGAAAGCGGAACTGGAAGACATGTACATCGGGAATCGGATTGTGCTGGAAAACAGCAGCCACAACCGTGATGAAGTGGTTACCATCAAAGGCGACGGTGCCGGTCTTGAAGAAGGGGTTATTGCCCTTCAGAAGGGGGCAAAGGTCACGGAAATTAATCTGGTGGTCAAAGCCGGGGAAAACGAATGGCGGTTTAATCTGAAGGGCGAAAGCCTTAATATCGGCGGCCTGAAATCACCGGAAACCGGGCGTGTGGAATCTGCCGAGGATGTAGAAGGGGCCGTGCTTGAAAAAATTTATCTGTACGAAAAAGCCGTTGACCTGACCAATTATGCGTATCAGCAGTTTATCAAATCCCGTGTCAGCCCGGAGTGGGAGCAGGTAGTGGTGAAGAACATCTCACGATGGATCAGTCAGGCGGCAAAGGGGTAGATTGGGAACACAGGTATCGGGTTTCAGGTGTCAGGGTGAAAAAGTTGCAGATGAAAAAGTTTTTGGATGTTGAAGACCTTGTGGTCTATAAAAAATTGTGCCAGCTGCATATTGAAGTTTGTCAATTGACACATCAATGGCCAAGAGAAGAATTATACGAATTGGGGAGTCAGGTAAGGCGTTCCTCAAACAGTGCGCCTGCTCAGCTTGCTGAAAAAAATGATGACCGGCATATTCGTAACAAGATCGAAGGTGTGAATCGCGGCAGGGGGGAAGCCGGAGAAACAGTTCATCATCTTTTTATGGCAAAACTCAAAGGATATATTACCGAAAAGACGTATATGGAATTTCGTAATCGTTATAAAGAATGTATTCGAATGTTGAATGGGTTGGAAAAAACATTAGAGCATAAGATTCCAGCTAGAGATCGACGATGGCAGATTGAAGAGGAACAGGAAGTTTATAACGCAAATAATGATCTGTGTGTTCAGGGCTGGCCCATTACACCTGAAACCTGACACCTGAAACCAGGAAACTAAGGATTACTAACTCACGCGCTAAGAATTCCTTTATACCAAAAGGTCTCCCAGTAAAATCTTCAACCCGATCCCGATCAGGATGATGCCCCCGATCAGTTCCATTCTCGGGCCGAGCTTTTTGCCGAAATATTTTCCCGCCCGGATGCCGATAACCGAAAGAATGGCGGTCACAATGCCGATGACCGCGCAGGGATACCAGATATTAATCCGGATCATGGCCAGGCTGAGTCCAACGGCCAGCGCATCAATGCTGGTGGCCACGGAAAGAAGCACCAGGCTGGCGCCTTTGGACGGATCTTTGGCAAACGTTTCGGATTCGGACGCAACGCCTGAAACGATCATCCTCCCCCCCACAAACAGCAGCAGGCCGAATGCGACCCAGTGATCAACGGCGGATATCAGGTGTGCAATACTGATACCCGCATACCAGCCGATGACCGGCATCATGGCCTGGAACAGGCCGAAGTGGAACGAAAGCCGGAATGTGGCGCGCCTGCCCACAAGTTTTCCGGAAGTGCCTGCGGCAATAGAGACGGCAAAGGCATCCATGGCAAGTCCCACGGCGATCATTAAGATTTCGAATATATTCATATGGGTAGTTTATCACATCTTTACGTTAAGGTAAAAAATCGGTTGAATTATTTTTGTTTCGTTAATACGATAGCGGCCAATAATTATCAAAGTAAAAATTCGACTATACCCATTACCGAGTTTTCTGTAAAAGAGATTAAATGAGGAGGACAATCATGAAGGATGTGGTAATTGTATCAGCTTGTCGTACGGCGATTGGTGGTTTTGGCGGGACAATGAAAGACATGAATGCGGCGACCCTGGCCAGTGTGGTGATGAAAGAGGCAGTGGATCGTGCGGGAATTGATCCGGCAATTATTGATGATGTGCGTTTCGGATGCTGCATGGACCCGAGCGATACGCTGAACGTCACCCGTGTGGGGGCTCTGCTGGCGGGGATTCCCGACTCTGTCCCGGCTGTCACCCTAAATCGAGTATGTATTTCCGGTATGGAAGCTGTTCTTTCCGGTATGGCAATGATTCAGGCAGATATGGCGGACGTGATCCTTGCCGGCGGCGTGGAACATATGTCCAGTGTTCCTTATGAAGTGCCGAAAGCCCGCTGGGGATGCCGACTGCAGGACCAGGTGTTTGTCGATTCTTTGATCCGTGCACTTCATTGCGGTTCCTATGTAATGCCTTTGCCGGAAGACGGTCCGGTGGATTCCACCCAGGCGCCGTATTCCTACTTTATCGGAAAACCTTATATCATGGGGCATACGGCTGAATTTATCGCCCAAAAACATGGTATCAGCCGGGAAGCAATGGATGAAGTGGCGTTGAGAAGTCATAACAATGCGGAACGGGCCACGCTTGAAGGTGATTTTAAGGATGAAATCGTTCCGGTAAGCGTTCCCCGCCGTAAAAAAGATCCCCTGATTTTCGACAAAGACGAACATTTTCGGCCGGGTATCACCTTGGAAGATCTGCAGAAACTGCCGGGGGCATTTGTTCCTAAAATCGGAAAAGTCACGGCCGGTAATGCCAGTGGTTTAAATGACGGTGCCACTGCTATCCTGATCATGTCCGCGGACAAGGCCAAAGAGCTGGGACTGACCCCCATGGCACGCATCAAGGCCTCGGGTAAAGGTGCCTGCCATCCGGCAGTTATGGGACTTTCCCCGGTGCCGGCGGTCAATGACCTGCTGAACAAAAGCGGTATGAAACTCAATGATTTTGAACTGATCGAGCTCAATGAAGCATTTGCGGCCCAGTACCTGGGGTGTGAAATCGAACTGGGATTAAACCGGGAGGTCACCAATGTCAACGGTTCCGGTATCGGTCTGGGACACCCGGTCGGTTCCACCGGTGCAAGAATTATGGTCTCCTTGCTTTATGCCATGAAAAATCGCGGCAAAAGCCTTGGTATGGCAACTCTTTGCGGCGGCGGCGGGGTTTCCATGGCAACCGTGCTGGAAATGATGTAATTATTTTAACATATATTTAGCGTGTAACAAGCTTTGAGACGGCATTTTGCACCGTTGTATCAACAAATATTTCTCAAAGCAGGCCGGGTTTCTTGCCCGGCAATTAAGGCAGTGAACGGGTGCTATTTGTCGGGAATGGAATCCCGACCTACAATTTGTTTCACCGTCAGCAATTAAGTGGTTTGGAATTCATTATATTTTAACGGGCGGCAGTGGATGTTTTCACTGTTGCCCGTTTTTATGTGAAATATTGGCGTATTTTGCTGGGCATTACATATAGTGCCTCTCATAACTGTTTTTTTTCTGTCATTGCGAGAGAGGCACGAACAAAGCAATCCCAAAGTTGATGTTGAGATTGCTTCACTTTCTCATAGGCGCAATGACCGGGTATAATTAAATGTCAAAGAAGCAAACGCGCCGGGTTGATGTCAATGATACGTCAACCTGGACAAAACATAAACAACGGTTGTGCGCATCGTGCCGGGCAAATTGCTGTACCATGCCGGTTGAAGTAAAATTTGCCGACCTGGTCCGGATGGATTTAACTACAGCCTTTGACGCGAATGTGCCGATGAAGAAACTGGCAAAGCAATTAAAAAAACAAGGGGTGGTTGAGCATTTTAATTCAAAAAATCAGATTTTTACCCTCGTTCGATTTGCCAATGGCGATTGCCTGTATCTCGACGAAAAAAGCCGG
>JAQYVU010000136.1 GCA_030145385.1 Desulfococcaceae bacterium | reverse complement strand
GTTCTTAGAATCTTCGTGACTTCAGGTCCGTTTTTAGCGAGAAATACAGAGATTGCATTTATGGATTCATCATCCAGTTTGCATTCGAGTTCACCCTTTTTAATAAATTCCGCAAGCTGCTCAGCAGCATCCAGCATTTTATCGTAGGCTTCAGCATCCTTTTTTACAGTAAAAACCTTGTCAAGTTCCACACCATTCCTGACAACAAAAAATTTAGTAATAACAGCCATTATTGAAATTCCTCCTTTTCGACCCTTGCATCAGTATCTTCTTAAGTCTCTGGGTTTAAGTCCCTCAAACTGCATTCAAGATGAATGAAACTTTTTTTTGATCGTACATTGAATCTTTTCGAAGCGAAGTGCAACAAAGATATTGGACGTTCAGATAACTCGTTTATACCTAAATTGAGCATTTTAAATTTTGAAGAATTATTTTTTATTCTAAATTAAGGGAGTTAACCGATTTTAAGTTTCAAAATTTAAATCGCTCCGGGCTTGCCGATCTTACCGCATCTACTGCGTCAAATGCTTAACCGCATAGACGCCTATAGCGGAAAAACATTTTCCTTGTACCTGCGGCAACCTCGACAATCGCTCAATTCAGGCTATAATCGTATGAAAAAACATGCAAATTATTTTTTGGAATCAGGTTAAAACAGTGCCTTTAATTATTCCAATTTTTTCACCGGCTCACAAATCAGGACATTTCGATTATCCACTTCAAACGTGCATTTTTCTTCGAGGATCTTCTTTAAACTTTTTCGGGCGCGATGAAGCCGGACCTTGGAATTTTTTTCAGTAATATTTAAAATCTCGCCGATTTCTTTGTGGGTAAATTCGAGCACGTCATACATCGTAAGCACGGTTCGTAAAGACTCCGGCAGAAGATCAATCTGCTGTTGGACGCAGCTGCCCATCTGGTGCTGTTCCAGTTTGAAATCAAAAGATTCCCGGATCAACGGTTCTGATTTAACGGGCAGTTCACCAGTGTTCAGGGGCGCTTTTTTCTTTGCTTTAAAATGATCCTGGCACAGGTTATAGGCAATGCGGTAAATCCAGGAGGAAATTTTTTCAGGTTCGCGGACCGCATCAAGGTTATTCCGGACCTTTAAAAAAGTTTCCTGAATCAGGTCATCACAGGCAAATTCATCTTTAACCAAAGACCGGACAAACCGGTTTATCCGGTCATGATACTCATCATAAACTGTCATAAAGTCCATGGATCAATCCCTTTTTAACAACATGAAGCTTTCGAACAGCATTCTTTCTGTTCTGCTTCCACATCTCCATCCAATAATTCCTTGAGCGTTCCTTTGATGGCTAAAGCAGCTCCTGTTTTGACCTTTGATCCGATATCAAACGCTTCCCGAATCAGTTCGTCATTAATACCCAGGGATCCGGACTTGAAATAATAGTGTTCCAAACAGGGAATACAGTTAGCGGCAGTAGCAGCGCCAATGGCAATGAGGGTCTGGATGGTTTCATCCATTTTAAAATCTGCATCGGAGCACTCTTGACCGGCGCCGCGTCCGGAACCTGCTATTTCCGACATACAGGCGGCCATGGCCTTTGTCAGATCATTTTGGTTAAAGTCAAATCCATTGCATTTTAATGTTTCTTTTAAGGAATCACAAGTTTTGATTTTTGACATTTTTTTCCTTAAATCCGGATTGCTTTTCATTGCCTCAACAAATTGTTTCGCACATTTAAATGACATTTTCTTTCTCCTTTTATGCTTCAGATATTCAGTCTTTGGCTTTAGACTTTTTGTTTTTTGTTTTTTGCTTCTTGTTCCCATGCTCCTGCGTGGGAATGCCTATGATTACTCCAGTCCGTTTACAGTTTCCGGGACCTGACCCAGGATACTTTTTTTTTCTTCGTATTCCGCCTTGCTTATATCGCCAAACGCATATCGTTTGTCTAATATTTCAATGGCCGAGTCCGACTCACTGATCCTGTGATTTTCTGGCCGACGCAAACCAAAGCCGCACATCATTGCGCCCCTTTTTCCCTTCATCATAAAAAAACACAGAAACATCATAATCAGCGGGAATATCCACCAAAAAGAAAAACCACTTATTTCTGCTCCATTCATCGTCATTATCTCCTCTTCTTATATGGGTTTATACATACAATGAAAATATTCTTTCAATCCAAACAGATGGCTAAGTTAAAAGTTCCATATATAAGGCGTTATGGTTTTTCTGGGCTAAGATAATACATTTAGTATATTGAAGGACTGAAAAACCGTTACAACGCAGTAGATGGGACTTTTTACGATGCCATCAAACCTGAAAAGAAACCGGCGTCAAACTGTCCAGTTCCAGCGATATATTACATGGCAGCTGGAATCTCGGTTTAATGCTCATAAGCCCCATGGTTTTCATTCCCTGGAACACCTTGCAGGAAGTTGACTTCAAAGCATCCTGGATCGTTTTGACTGTGGCTTCACATCCCAACACCAACAGGGCATCATATTTTTCTGCCAGTTCCGATAATTTATCCCGGCGCTTTTCAGTCCAGCTGCAAAGCACAAATTGATGGAGCAAACGGGATTTAAAAACATCGGTTCGGACACCTTTTTTTACCAGATCAGATTTCATCGTTTTTATGAGCTCTTCATAAGCTGCGGTTTTTAATAATCCTCGAAAAAGTTGAATGTAAGGCTCATTTTTACTGACAGCCATACTGGCAGCAGGACAAAACCGGCAAGGGATAATCAGGACGGACTCGAATTTGATAAGTTCACTCATGTCCTCCATTTCTTTTAAATAATACGGCATTTTATACCTCCTTTTTTTAAAAAATTGTTTTCATCCGTCTTTTATATTTAAGACTAAAAGCAGGTATAAATGGTTACACATTTTTGGAAAAAAACGGTCGTTTGATTTGGGACAAAATCCGCAAATCAGGGGACATTCAAAGCTGTTACCAAATATTGATCCGGGGATAATCTTTTTTAATTGCCTTCATTCTGTTGTCTTGTTATCTTTTTGCCCCATAAAATCCAATCTCAGCATCCGCTCAACTCCGGTTTTAGCTTCAAGCTGTCATTGGTGATGAGACCGTAATCAATTGAAATGAAAAACAGGGCAATATTAAAATGAGCAGTATTTTGACGGTTTCTGTTTCTCCGGACAGAACACTTCTTCCCGAGTGGATTGACGTTAAAGTCAAAATTTCCGAAAAAACCGCCGGGATTCAAAACGATATTTTTGAAACATACACGCGGGATTGCGTTTCATGGCTTTTCTATCTCGGATTTTTGGAACAAAACAGTGAACTGTCTTCTTCAATCAATTATTATATTCAATTTTCAGGGTTGTTCATTCAAAAACTCAGCCGGATTCCGGATCTTGAAACACTGCGGCACGCGGTTGAGGTAGAAATTTCCGAAGACGAGCTGGCACATATTATTGAAAGTGCGCCCATGATCACCGGGGCCGAGTATATTGACGCAGATATGATGGCAGGCCTGTGGAAAGAACTCGGACAGACATTTTCCGCATTGATCGAAAAACACGAAAAAAGCGTGGAATCTTTTTTCTGCGCCTTGAGTCCGGCTGTTCACCTTGCCGGGCGGGTTTTTTTTCATCTGGTGGAGAATAAAAACGGAGCGCTTCCGTTTGCGTTTATGGCCACCTATTCCACCGGCATGGGACGAAGCGGAAAACCCAATCACCTGCCGTTAAAAAATGCCTTGAACGAATACGACGGCAATGATGACAAATTGCTGGAACTTCTTTCAACCGTATATAAATCCGCTGAAAAAAGTGAGCTGGTCCGGGATTTAATTGATACCGGCGAACTGTTTCATCCCCTTGCCTGGAGCAGCACCGAGGCTTATGATTTTTTGAAGGAAATTCCTTTTTATGAGGAATCCGGTGTATTATGCCGAATTCCGGACTGGTGGAAACGGCGATCTTCAGGCCCTTCACTGGATATGACCCTTGGCAGTGCAAAACCGTCGTTTGTCGGACTCGATGCCATTGTGGATTTTAACCCGAGGATTCTTTACGGGGATACGGAGGTTTCAGAAGAAGAAGCACGACAAATGCTCGAAGCGGCCGAAGGACTTGCCTTTATAAAAAACAAATGGGTTCCGGTGGATCATGAGAAATTAAAACAGGCCCTAAAAGCCTATGATAATGCCCGTGAAATGGCGGATGAGGGCTTCAGCCTGCGGGATGCCATGCGCCTGCAGCTGAATCCGGAAAAAACATTTAAGAATTTTAAGGGGGCTGCGGATATTTCCGTTTCAAGCGGTGAGTGGCTGACGTCTGTAGTTGAAAAACTCAAAAACCCGGGCCTGGTTGATAATGTAAAAACCGGCAAGGGGTTTATCGCCAGGCTGAGAGATTACCAGCAAAAAGGATTAAACTGGCTGCATTTTCTGGATTCATTGAATTTCGGCGCCTGCCTGGCCGATGATATGGGGCTTGGCAAAACAGTTCAGGTGCTTGCCTTTTTAAGTACATTGAAAAAAGCGAACAATACCCCTGCCAGCCTGCTGATCATCCCGGCTTCGCTGATTTCCAACTGGATCAGCGAAATAGAAAAATTTTTTCCGGCCATCCGATGGCTGGCTGCTCACCCGCACTATGACGGCGCGGACATTGCCGCCGGTAAAAATCCTCGGGATCTCAACCGGCTGGATCTTGTGATGACAACCTATGCGCTTGCCCAGAAATATGACTGGCTGGCGGATTATCAATGGAATTATGTGATACTTGATGAGGCCCAGGCCATTAAGAATCCGGGTACCAAACAGACCCGGGCGGTAAAAAAGCTCAACGCCCGCAACAGAATCATCATGTCCGGCACCCCGGTTGAAAACAGGATATCGGATTTATGGTCCCTTTTTGATTTTTTAAACCCCGGTCTTCTCGGAAATAAATCAGAGTTTAAGCAATTCTCAAAGCAGCTGAAAAAAAATCCGCAAGGGTATGCCCGATTGCGTAAACTCGTCTCACCCTATGTATTGAGGCGCCTGAAAACAGACAAGTCCGTTGTTTCGGATCTGCCGGAAAAGGTGGAGATGAAAACATATGCCGGGTTAAGTAAAAAACAGGTCGTGCTTTACAAAAAAGCAGTCGCAGATCTTGAAAAATTTATTGATACCACCGACGGCATTCAGCGAAAAGGGGTGGTGCTGTCTTCTCTGATGAAATTCAAACAGCTTTGCAACCACCCGGATCAATTTGCCGGCAGTGGGCTGTTTAAAGAAAACGACAGCGGAAAATTTCAAAGACTCAAAGAAATTTGCGAAACCATTTATGAAAAAAGGGAACGGGTGCTTGTTTTTACGCAGTTCAAGGAGATGTGCGAACCGCTCAATGACTTTCTTGAATCCATATTTAATCGAAGCGGACTGGTATTTCACGGCAGTGTGGCCGTGGGTAAACGAAAAAAGATTATTGATCAGTTTCAAAGCGACGTCTATTATCCTTTTATGATTTTATCCTTAAAGGCCGGCGGCGTCGGCCTGAACCTGACCAAAGCCAATCATGTAATTCATTTTGACCGGTGGTGGAACCCGGCGGTAGAAAATCAGGCCACAGACAGGGCGTTCCGGATCGGCCAGAAAAAAAATGTAGTGGTTCACAAATTTGTTACCAAAGGGACGATCGAAGAAAAAATTGATCAGATGCTGGAAGATAAAAAGCAGCTGTCTGATCAGGTAATTGCCGCGTCCGGCGAGTCAATGATTACGGAAATGGATAACAAAGACATCATCAACCTTTTTAAATTATCATTATAAAATCCGGAATAAGGAACCCGGAATAAGGAAAAGATATCAATGAGCTTTTATGGTTTTCCCAAATATATACCGGTGGCTGAGAAAAAAGCCAAAGCTGAAAAAAAACTCAAACAGTTAAAAAAGAAAAATCCCGATATAGCCCCGGTCATCATAGAAGGCAACGCGCTGGCACGAACATGGTGGGGAAACGCGTGGAATAAAAATCTGGAAAAGTACGCGGATTACAGCAACCGGATCGGCAGGGGCCGGAGCTATGTCCGTCACGGCGCTGTTCTGGATTTACGGATCACTCCCGGCAAAGTCACGGCGCTGGTCCATGGTTCAGATACAAAACCCTATTCCGTTTCCGTGGTTATTAAAGAGATGCCGAAAAAGAACTGGGCTAAAATTAAACAGGCATGCGCAGGTAAGATGGAAAGCATGCAGCAGCTGATTGCCGGAAAATTTCCCAAAGAACTGGCAAAGATATTTACCGAAAAAGGCAGCGGCTTGTTTCCCGGGCCCAATGAAATAAAGTTTGAATGCAGTTGTCCGGACTGGGCCTATATGTGTAAGCATGTTGCCGCAACGCTATACGGTATTGGTGCACGGCTGGATGATGACCCGCACCTGTTTTTTCTTTTAAGAAAAATGAATATAAATGATCTGGTTTCTGAAACAATCAGGGAAAGCAAAAAAGAACTTCTTTCCAAAGCGAAAAAGAAAACATCCCGGGTCATTGAAGATAATGATGCCTTGTCAGAGATTTTCGGAATTGATCTGGGCGGCCGGGAAAAGAGTGCGGACCGCAAAAAAAAGCCGGTGCTCAAAACAAAAAAAGGGAAAAAAACAGGCGTTCCAAAGCCGTTGAAGGCAAAAACAGCAAAACCGGCAATCTCCAAAAAAAAATCAAAACCAGCTGCGAAAAAAAAATCAAAAAAAATCACTGCTGCCGGCGTGGTTGAACAGATCATAAAAAAACACAAAAAAAGCATCTGTTTTGCAGAAGTAACTGCCAAATCCGGTTTTGATGATCAAAAAGTAAGAAATATTATTTACCGCCTGAAACAACAGGGTAAAATCAGTATCATTGCCCGGGGAATCTATCAGTCGTCGAATTTGTAGGGGGAATTTGTGAGGGGGGATTTGTAAAAAAAGAGCGGATTAGCGAAACAATCTCCGCCAAAAATAAAGGATTAAACCGTAACGTCTTAATTTTATAGGTATCCATGGATTCTATCCTCAATTAAAGGCTTGAGGGTAAAAGTCCTTACCTGCGCTGCGCCCTGCACGATATTTGATGAAGACTTCTGCGCTTCCTGCAGATACTGTTCTCTGTTGAATCTATCGATACTTTTAACAGCGTGCTTCATCATTATTTTAATATTACAAAGGAGCATCCCATGAATCAAGACGCTGAATCCATACTATTTACCCCAAAATCAATTGGCAATGTCGAGGTGGCTAACCGCTTTGTTCGATCCGCCACCTTTGAATGTGCGGCTCACGAAGACGGCAGTGTTGGTGATAAGTATTCAAAAATCTACGAAAGACTATCCAAAGGCAAAGTGGGTCTGATCATTTCAGGCATGATGCACATCAGTGAACCGTCAAAAAGCTATCATTTTCAAGCAGGCCTCCATTCGGATGAGATGATTCCCGGATTGTCGGCAATGACAAAAAAGGTGCACCAGGCAGGATCGAAAATTTTTGCTCAAATTTGTCATGGGGGAAGACAGACGCTCGTTCAGGGAAAAAGACCCATGGCTCCCTCCGGCGGTGGTATGGATCTTATCTACCAGGTCATCCCTCGTCCCATGCCGATCGATGAAATCAAGACTGTCATTGCCGATTTTGGTAAAGCCGCCTTACGCGCCAAACAGGCGGGTTTCGATGGTGTTCAGCTTCACGGTGCCCATGGATACCTGATTCATGAATTTTTATCCCCTTTTTTCAATCGGCGATCAGATGAATGGGGGGGGAATGCGAAGAATCGTTTCCGATTTTTAAAATATGTGTATGAATCTATACGGGAAAAAGTGGGTGATGATTTTCCTGTGACCATAAAGCTCAATGTGAATGACCATACACCCAAACTAGGGGTATCCATTGAAGATGTAAAAATGTACTGTGAACGCCTGACGGAAATGGGAATTGATGCGGTTGAATTATCCTGCGGTACTGTGGCATATTCCATGTTCAATCAATCCAGGGGGGATGTTCCTGCAAAAGGATTTGCCAGTACGCAGCCGCTTCCGTTTCAATGGATCTCGGCCAAAATTTTCGCATTGGTTTTTCCTCAGCAGCGGTATATTTTTGAGGAGGGATATAATCTGTGGGCTTCCCAACACATTCGGCAAGTGCTGCAGGATGTTCCCCTTATTATGGTTGGCGGATTACGGTCACCGGATGTTATGGCAAAAATTATCCACGAAGAGCAGGCCGACTTTGTCTCCATGTGCCGTCCCCTCATTCGTGAACCAATGATTATCAAAAAGTGGCAGGACGGAAACAAAAAGCCGGTCAGTTGTGTCAATTGCAACAAGTGTTTTGTCGTTCTGGCCCATAATGAAATGCTTTCCTGCGGCAATAATCGGTCGTTTTAATTATTCTGAACGGGTTAAAATCTATGGAGGAAAAAAAGATGATTGCACAATTATCCGTATATCCCATTGGTGATGGATCAAGTCTGGGGCGTTTTGTTCGAAAGGGTGTCTCTGTGATTCAGCAATCGGGCTATAAATACGAAGTCGGCGGAATGAGCACGGCCGTTGAAGTACCGGACCTGGATGCCTTGTTTGACCTGGTGAAAAAAGTGCATGCGGCCCATGTATCAGAGGGCGCACAGCGCGTTATCATCGATTTGAAAGTGGATGACCGGCGGGACAAAGAAGCATCGATCCAGTCGAAAAAAATTTCAGCTGCACAAGGATAATCCGGATTTATCCCCGATCTGATTTATAGATTGTGCCTGAACGAATCAGGCCAGCCTGCAGAGCGAAAATTTCGAGATAAAGTCAAATACCTGATCATGCAAATTGGGTGAAAGGGCCGATTTAACCATGAATTATTTTTCAAGATTAATGATTTGCCCCCTCCCCTTTTCATCGTTGATTTTGAATAACAGAAACCTGCAGATGTCAGGAATGAAGACCTGACCCCTCTCTTTTCTTTTTGAAGACCTGACCCCTCTCTTTTCTTTTAAACATTTTCTTTGAATAATGCAGACCCTCGTCCAAGATGTCTGATATTAGTGATGGCTTCTGTTACAGTCAAATTGAGCCGCTGAATCCGATCTTCTGCAAAATACACCACCGTACCGGACCAGGGATTCGGGGAACCAGGCAGAAATACCACCACATTCCCCTTCCCGGTCCGCTCAACTTCAAAGCCGATCTGGGCGTTATCATCGAATTGAGCAATCACAGGGACTAAGCTTTTGGCAGACTCTTCACTGCTGTTGATGCTGTCGGTTATTCCCTTAACAAAAGTATATCCTGGAATGGCTAATAATAACTTGGATTCGATGGATCGGGAAATTTGCCTGGCAAAATCGCTTTTCGCGATATTACCTGCAACCAGGCAGCACAGAAGGATCGCCAGGACCGCGACCACGTTCGCAAGAGCAATACCTCCGACGGCGTCCAGCGGAATCCAGGAACTAAGAGGTTTAGCCACCACAATCATAAGCTTAAAAGCTTTACCTAAGATAAGCGTCATGACAATTATCGGGACAAGAAAAATTAAGCCCCCGATAATAGTGGTCTTAATAAGTTGGTAAAGTTTTTGCATCGTCCTTCCTCCTCCTGGTTTTTTTTAATATTTTCATGTCACATTGTTTATCAAGTGGACCATGTCAAAAGCATCTCGAAAGGTTGTCTGATTTACCAACAGAATTCTTTAAAGATCATCACCCCGTATATCGATAAACAGGAAGCCGGCTGCAAGATCGACCACCTCTATTGGATCCACACCAATATCAGGACCAAAAATAAGCAGGAGAAAACCGGCACCGAATTCAGTAGGCGAATAGTTGGGACCACGCTTGCCTTCAGTTGTGGCATCTGCAACACTCACAGACATACCACTATAATTTTCAATTCCTACGGGCAGCTTGACAACAGGTTCCATTCTGGGGCCTGGCAAGCCAACATATATAGACGCATATCCGCCGAGAAATACTGAAAGAAGTTCTGTTGCACGGGCATTGAACGCAAATCCCGGCCCCACGCGCACACGCAGTCGTACAAAGTCAAAAATATCCAGAAACCGGTTTGGTATATAGAAAAGCAACTTATGGCCAATTCCATGATCCGGCTGTTCTTCTTCGATGTCGATTGACTCGGTAGTCGTTTCATCTGATGCCTGCCCGGCCGCACTATCGGCCTCCGATATCCGGATATCGGAAACTGCAACGACTTCCGGGCCACTAATTTCGGGTGTTGATGGAATCATTTTATCTTCAGCGGTCCACCCCGTCATTGCAATCAGCATGACAAAAACAAAAACTGCAGAAATTTTATTCTTTTTCATGGCTTTATTTCCTTTAAATTGTTTCAGTTACCCGCTATTTATTATTGAATAATAATTTGGTTATTAATCCCGCTTTTTACCGGTTCGATCAGCAGCCTGTTTCACAAGCGGTATGTTTGCTGCAAGTTTTACTTAACAATTCGGAAATCTTATTTTCGAGCGAAAGTATCGTGCTACCTTGTATGATGAACTCGGTCCAAATTAATCGACAATCGGGACCTTTCCGATTTCACCTTTTCAGGTGAAAAATATTGTACCGGCATTTTATTACCATCGTATACCGATACGCCGCCTTCAGTGTCTTTTATTGAGGTGTATAGTACCGCCCCGAATTTGTCTTTGGCAATCACCCCCCTGGCACTGCGTTCAATTATAACATCCTGATCCGGCGAATCGTTTATTGAAACGGTAATCGGGTTTTCCCCGGTCCAGAATTCAACTGTATTGAAAATAACCGCGTCACCCAGCATTCCCAGGCCGTAAACCGGGATAATTGCAAAGGCCAGGAAGATAACCTCATCCACCCATTTGTTTTCCTGGGATCGATGTATTTTATAAATATTTCTGGTAACATTAAACGATCCGGTGCACCCGGAAACAAAAAATCCAATAACCATTAAACATACAATTGTTTTTTTCATTTTCGCTCCTTTCTTTTAAATATTGTCTTCAATAAAATGCCGGCCGGCAGTGAATTTTATATCACCAACAAGCCAAAGCAACATAACCAACTGATCCGCTCCGGCTCGTAAAAAAACCGGGTTAAAATTGTAATTCAGCCTGTTCCGAAACAATTGAAGCACCACCGTTTTTACCGTCAAAATCAGCATCGATGGCATCACCAATAAAAACAAAAAAATCCCGGTCGGCTTCAGCGACTGCTTCCCGGCAGATTGTTTTCCTTATTGAAACGCGCCGATACAGAACAGCCACAATTAATCAATGGCCCAATCGCCTCCAAAAAGGGCATCTTTACTGCGGTGCCGGATTGAACGATGTGTTGGTGACAGGAATACTGATCAGATGGATAAATGTATCTACGGTGAGAGAGTGCGTTCCCGGCTCATTTTGTGACATATAAACCGCCTCGCACAGCGGAGCCTAAAAACGATCGAGGATCGATTTCGACAATAAATAGTTTCTGATGTCCGTCTGCTGATTATATTTAATTCTATTACATGGTTCGACTTGTTAGTCAATTTATAAAACAATTGAATTAACTATTTGATATTAAATAAAATTGCAGGTCGTTCAGGGAGATATAACGTTCAATAAGATATAAGTAGATATCTGCAATTATAAAATCCGTAAACCGGTGTTAATGCAGATTTCGTATCAGCTTCTTGCCTGCCCGGATGTCAGTGTTGTGATTTAGCGCTGAATGAGGTCTTCAATGCCAGGGCGTCGATGCATTGGGGTTTCATAGACGTAAATGATACAGTGTTTGTATTGTCAGATGCGGTTTCCAGGTACTTTTTTCTGCCGGAATGTTACGGAATCAAAAAAATTGTATCTGAACCGAAAATATTTACAAAATACGGCTCCATTCTAAGGGATCAGGTTGTCGTTTTTCAACTGGGTAAGAATGGCCAGTGTATAATCCTTGATGGCCGCTTTAATGGAATCCGGATCAAGAATCCTGGATTTGGCGGCCCATATCAGTTTTTCCGATTCAACATCAAACAAACCGGTTTCAATACGTCCTTTTGTAATTGTTTTGACATAAGGTTCTTCAAGATACGGACCCATCATTACCGCGCCATGCATTGTAGTTGCATACAAATCATAGGATACACTGTTTTTAACCGTCACATCTTTTTGTTCCACACTGACAACACGTGTTGCCAGAATTGATTTAACTCCTATCTTCCGGGCTTTGGTTTTGATTTTTTCTTTAATAAAATCTTTTCCGGAAGGAATAATTGTATGACTGGCGACAGCAAGTATCTTTTTCTTTTTCAGTTGACGGAGCATCTCATCCTCAAAAGTAATTCTGTTGGCTTCATCTAACAGTTTTCCCACGATCATAACTGTGCCCTTACCAATCGCGTAATCAGGCTCAAATTTCCAGATGCCGGTCAATTTCGTAAACTGGGGATCTTTTGCACACCCGATCCAGGTAACCGCTAATAGCAGTACAGCTAAA
>JAQYVU010000018.1 GCA_030145385.1 Desulfococcaceae bacterium | reverse complement strand
AAAAAGCGGATTTTCGCCCACGACCCGCAACAGGTTGCCAAAATGGGCCGGATAATCATCGAACAGCATCAGGAACAAAACATCATGGCAGTGGCAAAGCACTTCCCGGGCATCGGCCGCACCACCACGGATTCCCACCTGGATTTGCCGGAACTCGCAGCCACAAAAAACGATCTTGAATCGTTTGATTTAATCCCGTTTAAAGCCGCCTTTGATGTTCAGGTATCGGGAATCATGCTTTCCCATATCCGCTATACCGGCATTGACCCGGTATGGCCGGCAAGCCTGTCACCGAAAATCGCACAAAACCTTCTCCGGAACCGGATGGGATTTAATGGAATGGTCATGACCGACGACCTGGACATGGGGGCCATTAAAAATCATTATGATATTTACACCGTGATCAAGCAAATTTTAGCTGCGGAAGTGGATCTCGCACTGATCTGCCACAAGGGGCCGAATATTGAGATCGCCGTTCAAGAGATCCGGAAAAAAATATCTGAAGACAACGTATTAAAGGGAAAAAACAAAGAATCGCTGAAACGGATCATGGCCTGTAAAAACAATTTTTTGAAAAATCATCATATTATTGAGATTTAAATTCAATGATTCCCGGCTGGCAATTAATTTAGCACATTGCATAAAAGGATTTGAGGCATTAAAGACTGATCCTGCTGCAAAATACTGGACAGTCAGTTAATCCATTAAATTAAAAAAATCGCAGAATGTCGGATTAAGGATGGGGGATTCCAATGAGCCATATTATAGTCGATTTTATCAAGCATGTTGAAATTTTCATTACCCTCGGAAATGAGCAAAACCAGCGTCGTTTTCAATAAATTCAATAGCGATTCGAAGATTTTTTTTTAAATTAACAGGCACAATATATAGAATACCCCCCAAATCAAAAAACCTGTCCACTTTTATCGACAATCTTCAATGCAGGAAAATTTTGGAATACTGACGTTTTTGCAACTTTACTGCAGCGAAAACTTTCAGATTTTACAACAGGGTTACATGAATTTTTCGTCCCAATGCCTTCGCGAATTTTTCGAGTGTCGAAAGCCGAATATCAGTTGCATGGTTTTCTATACGAGAAATGACTGACTTTGTTGTCTTTAAGCTTTTTGCGATTTGTTCCTGAGTCAGGCCGGATTCAAGGCGAGCTTGCTTCAGCATAATGCCAAGCTTAAAAGTCTCAAGGCGGTCATCGTATCCTGTCCAAAATTTGGGATCTTGCTCCGCACGTTTTTTTTTATATTTTTGTAAATCACTCATTCTTTTACCTTTCGGTTAAAATAATCTTGTTGGCGTTTTTCGGCAACGGCAATTTCCTTTTGAGGAATTTTTTGAGATTTTTTTGTGAAAGCATGGTTTAAAATAACAAGATCTTTCCCATCAAAAAAGCCCAATATTCGAAAAATATTATTGCCTTGTTGCGCCCTAACCTCCCAAATGTCATTAGTCCCTTGAAGCTTCTTGAAAAATTTTCGCGGTACAATGTCAAGTTGTTCGATAATATCAAGAACAAAGGCTATTTTTTCAAATTGTTTATTTGTAAGCGAATCGAAATATTTTTCAACAGGACAATTACCAGTTTCGGATCTATAGAATTTAATTTTTCGCATAATTATAAGTTAGCATATGTGCGAACTTATTTCAAGTGTTTGTTTGAATTTAAACCCCACAACATTTTTTAACAATTCGGCAAAATCATATTTAAAATTAAATTTTTCCAAAGTAAGATACGATGCTTTCCCAAAAAATCGGCGAAAATCACAACCAAGATATTGTGGTCTGTCGAGATGAAGAATGTTGACAATCCTTATCGATAGTCCTCTCTCCTGTAAATTTCAGGAATACTGTCGATTTGCCCGCCAGTCTTCTATCACTCACTGCCTCCCTATGGCGAGACTTTTGTTGATTCTATATCTTCGGGGTCTATCTCCTCAAATGAACATATCAATATCTTCACTGCTTTTTAGAATGCGCTACAATGGCCCAAGTGGGTCACGATGCCCCGGCATTACCAGTTAGTTTTTTGGCAGCCTTCTCTTAGCCATCATAATATCTTTTAATATCAGTTATATAATTCATGAGCCAAAGTAGATTGCTCTTGGCACCTATATTGCATCTAAAATTATGGGGACTCGTTGATGCTTAAACTCAACCTGGAAAAAAGGAAAAATTCATGGAAAAATATGAACACACGATGCTGGGATTCAAGCAGGCCAGAGAATTCTTAGCACACAGTGGGTACAGGGATGATTACCTGAATCGACTGGACAGTCATGAACTGATTTATATTGCCAATAAACTAGATACACAGACAGCAGACTCGCACCGGGGCTCTTGTATTCCGCATTCCATGGCAGGATGTCACCAGGCCCGACGACTTCTCCTGAATACGGGCCATAGTGTTGATTACGTCGACCGGCTGGACGGCCATGAACTGATCTTTATGGCCAATCAGCTGAATACAGCAATGCCTAAAAGTTTTCAAAACGCCTAACAGACATCTAAATATAGGGGTATTCTTTCTACCTGAACGATCACTAATGTTCAAACATTTTAAGTTTTCGGGCAAGCGTTTTGCGTGATATGCCGAGTGCTTCCGCCGCCCGGCTTTTATTCTCTCCATGTTTTAAAAGTGCTTTGCGGATCATCTCCTTTTCAAGACTGTCAATATTTCCCTGAAGATTCAACCCGCCAGGATTATTATTTTTTGTGTCTGCCTCGGAAGGTCCTGACGGAAGTGAATCATTTTCATATAAAAAATCAATGGACTTGACAGCCAGATAGCGCTGGATAACATTCTGGAGTTCCCGGACATTGCCGGGGTATTCATAGTTCATCAAGGCTTTCATCACATCTCCGGGCAGCTCTCGCAACTCGGATTCATGGGAATAGGTTCGCAAAAAGTGTTCAACAAGCAGAGGAATATCATCTTTGCGTTCTCTTAGCGGGGGAAGATTAATCGGAATGATATGAATCCTGTAAAAAAAGTCTTCACGCATTTCGCCTTTTTTGATCTGATTCAATAGATTCTTATGGGTGGCGGAAATGATTCTGAAATCAGAATATTTTATGATACTACTGCCCACCGGTGAATACCCGCTGCCCTCAATGGCCCTGAGAAACTTGGCCTGCAGACCCGCGTCCAGATCGCCGACTTCGTCCAGAAACAAAGTGCCTCCGTCTGCCTGGTCAAGGTATCCAGACTTGTCCGCATTTGCTCCTGTAAAAGCACCTTTCTGATAACCGAAAAACTCACTTTCAAGAAGATTCACCGGTATGGCGGATGAATTTACCGCTACAAAAGGCTTGGCGGAGCGCCGGCTCAATTTATGAACCGCATTGGCAACAAGTTCCTTGCCGGTTCCGGATTCGCCATAAACGACCACGTTTGCATTGGAAGCCGCCGCGTTTAGAATCCGTTCATAAATCTTCTGCATGGATTCGCTTTTTCCGATGATTTCACCAAAACGGTAACGATCCTTTATTGAAGACCGGAGGTTGACGTTTTCTCTTCGAAGAGACTCCGTCTCCTCTTTTAAAGAGATTTCTTTTAACTTGGCCTCCGTTATATCCCTTGCAGTGAGAAGGACAGCTTTTTTTTCCTTCCATTTGATCAGGTTTGCCCTGCCCTCAACCCATATCTCATTTTTTTTCAAAGTTACCCACCGGGCCTGGAAAAAGCGTTCCCGACAGACATCATTCTGGATGGCTTCATACATCTCACGGAAATACACATTAAAACCCTCGGCAACCATTTCCATTACATTTTTAGTAATCAATTGCGATGGGTCTTTATAACCGAGCATGGCAGTGAATGAGTTATTGGCAAACAGAATTCGAAAATCGTGAAAAAGAACCACCCCTTCACTCAGGCGCTCGGCCAGAATGCGGTAAAGCGCCTCACTCTCTCGCAATTCATTTTCAGCCTGTTTCCGCTTGCTGATATCTATCCCCATGCCGATAAGGAATTTTTTATCATCAAGCGTCGTACTGGCGCCGGTGAAATAATATGGAATTCTGCGATCATCCTTTGTTTTCAGTATCGCTTCCGTGTAAGCAGCGCCCTGGAGAAATGTATCTTCAATGCTATTTTGAATCTGGGTGAGATCATTGCCGGTAAACAAATCAAAGACATGTCTTATCTGAACTTCTTCAGATGAATATCCCGTAACTGTTTCTACATTTTTATTCCATTTGTGAACCTTGAAATCACTGTCAAAAAGATAAAACAACCCTGGAAGATTGTTAATGAGGAGTTCAAAAAATTGATTCTGCGTGTTGAGTAACTGAACTTCCTGCTCAAGTTCTGCAATTTTCTTTTCGAATTCTTTTTTCGAAGGTTTTCCCGGCATTCGTCCCCCCGTTCGAAATCAACCTGCATTTTTTGCAAATATTCAGCTTCATTGGTAATAATAGTCCACCCGGTATGATAAAATCAATTTTTTTTTAAAATTCGTGATTGATGATCTCGAATCAGTTTTTAAAACCAGCATATTTTTCTTTAAGTTCCGCTTTTTTGACTTTCATGGTAGCAGTGAGCGGCAGTTCCGTCATCATTTTGACTTTTGCAGGATGCTTGTAACGGGCGATCTTGTTTTTCAGATATCCCTGGATTTCTTCGATGGAAATTTTCTGGCCTGCTTCTTTTGGAATCACAAATGCCAGACCGACTTCTCCCCATTTCACATCATTGACGCCAATGATAGCGACCTGAGAGATATCCGGATGATTCAGCAGAATTTTTTCAACTTCTGCCGGATAAACGTTTTCTCCACCGCTTCGGTACATGTCCTTGGCCCGATCGACAATATAGAAATATCCTTCTTCATCGATATAGCCGAGATCCCCGGTATGAAGGGCCCCATTGACAATCGTCTGTTTTGTTATTTCAGGCTGGTTCCAGTACCCCGACATCACTGTCGGTCCCTTTGCTACAATTTCACCGATTTCACCGGGAGGAAGCCGTTTCCCGCTTTTGTCCTCTATCCATATATCGGTAAAATACCCCGGCTTTCCGATGGATCCCATTTTGCGATAAATATCTTCTTTCGGCATTACCATCATCGCCGAATTCTCAGTCTGCCCGAACCCCTGCTGCATATGAAGTCCGCGCCTGGAAAGTTCCTCAAACATCAGTGACGGCGTTTTCTCTCCCCCGCCTACAACACACCGCACGCTGCTGACATCAATTTCATCCAGCTTTCCGGACTCGATAATCATCCGCCACATGGTGGTGAGGGCAAAAACAATCGTCCCCCGGTACCGTTGAATATCTTCTGCAAATTCATTCGGATCAAAACCTCGCCGCATAACCATAGTCATTCCGGAATTCAATGCCGGCGTCGCAACAATAAAAAGGCCACCGGAATGAAAAAGGGGCATCTGGGCGATGAGCATATCGGACGGACACGCATCCGTATATGATCCGATCTGGAAATTCTTAAAAAATGTCTGTTCGTGGGAAAGCACCGCCCCTTTGGGGTCCCCTGTCACGCCGGATGTATAAACGATTGCCAGCGGGTCACTCATCAAAACCGGTTCTGCTGTGACCGGTGCCAATGTATTATGATCAGCGACAACCTTTACGTATTCCTCCGCCCACTCCGGACAATCCGGCAGTTCAAACCCCGGTAATTGCGGCCCGCCGTTTTTAAGATAAATAAACTTGTCCTCTTCAACCTTCAGGCTGTATCGGATCAGATCAATGCTGCCCAGAAAGGAATCATGAAAAAACAAAAACCGGGCTTCACAATCATTAATCTGATATTCGAGTTCCGGTCCCAGCAGACGCCAGTTCAACGGTACGAAAATACCCCCGAGGCGGGCCGTCGCGAAATAAATTTCAAGAAATTCAACACAGTTCAGCATCAGGACACACACCCGGTCTCCTTTTGCAAGGCCCCTGGCCTGCAGTAAGTGCGCGCATCGGTTGACGCCCTCATTTAACCGTCCGTATGTATACGGTTCATCTTCGAAAATAATTGCCGTTTTGTCCGGATGCATCTGAGCGTGCTTATAGGGTATATAACCAACATCCCAAGGGGTTGATGACATGGTATCCTCCTTATTATTTGCGACTATTTCCCCTTAAATACGGGAATTCGTTTCTCAAAAAACGCGGTTTGACCTTCCTTGAGGTCATCACTATTGAATGCTTCAGCAATAAGGGTCTCTGCCTCATTGATGTTTTCAGTTGTTATCAAAGC
This sequence comes from Desulfococcaceae bacterium, assembly GCA_030145385.1. Classification (GTDB taxonomy): domain Bacteria; phylum Desulfobacterota; class Desulfobacteria; order Desulfobacterales; family Desulfosalsimonadaceae; genus SURF-3. The sequence continues at coordinate 49,597 of JAQYVU010000018.1, read as the reverse complement.
GTTTTTACTGATCATGTTCAGAATTCTCTTAGTTCCTTTCAAAGAAAGTGGCGCATTTTTGGCAATTTCATCCGCCATGGCATAAACGGTCTTTGAAAGTTCGTTTACCGGAAACAGATGATCCGCAAGATGCATATCTTTAACTTCTTTTCCGGAATACGTGTGCCCGGTAAAAAAAATCTCGCGTGTTTTTGCCATCCCGATGACTTCTATAAACTGACATAGTCCTTCCGGATGATATACAATACCCAGTTTTGCCGGAGGCATTCCCATTTTAATGTGATCCGCACCGATGCGCATGTCACAGCAAATGGCCAGATTCAGACCGGCACCGAAACAATATCCGTTGATCATGGCAATCACCGGATAAGGGAAATTCTTTATACTGGTAAGCGCCAGTTCAAGTGGATTACTCGCCTTTAAAATTTCCGCTGCTTCCGGTGAAAGTTCTGTTGGAATAGCGGAAATGTCATAACCGGATGAAAACGCTTTTCCAGAATTACCCGTTATCACGACCACCCGAACCGCATCATCATGCGCCCATTTTTGAAGTGTCAGATGCAGATCCACCAGAAGATCGGGAGACAGGGCATTGCCTCGTTCCGGCCGGTTTAATTTCATTGTTCCTACTTTGTTTGCAATCTCTTTGATCAGCACTTCAGTTTCCATATTTGATTCCTTTATGAATGGTAATTCAGACAAATTCAGCCTTATTTATTTTTCAGGATGAATTTAGATGAATCACCGGCACTTGGAAAGGTCTGCCGTCCGCCGTAGACAAATGCCCATCTGAAAAGTGCCTCCACTGCTTTTGGTAATTGTTCGAAATAGTCAATAAACTGAATGGTTCTACCGTATTGTTTCTTCATGGCTGTTTTATTTTTATAACCGCATCCGAGAGTGATCAGATGGATCTTCTGCTGACGGCAGTATTCAATGCCATAGGATACATCACAGCCGAAATTAGATTCGCCGTCCGTAATATGGATCAGAATATTGCGTTTGATATTATCCGGCATCATGGTGGCCGCTGCGATAATGGCCTGCCCGGAAGCGGTCTGGCCGGAAGGCGGCACAGAAAAAAGCCGATTCTTATGAATCAGCCGGGAAATCATACAGATACCGTTGACCTCAAAATACGCCCATGCAGACAAACGATTATGAAAGCCGGTCAAAGATTTGTGAATGCTGGCAACCGTATTTTCAACCATCTGCCATTTATTGCCGCGCATCGATCCGCTGGCATCAATTAACAGCGCGACATTCCAGTCCGGGTTCGAAACACGGTCTGCGGCCTTGAAACACCTTCCGTTTACCACTGCCCGATAAAGCCTCCGGTGGTCTATCCGTCCGCTGGAAAGCCCCCGGCTCACGATAAAATTCCGGTCCGCATAATTTGAAAAAATTGCTTTCAGGCGGCCGACCATTTTCCGGTCAATCACCGGGTGTGCAATAATATTAAAATCCCACCTGGACATGGGGGCAACGGTTTCATTCTCTACCCCCACAACGGATCGAATGATCGGCGTCATATCCACTGCATCAGCAGAAAGATGTGTTTCGATTTCTTGTGCCAGAAACGGCGTCATTTTTTTTGCACTTTTCCGCTGACAACCGGGTGCACACACTTTTGCCGTCTTGAAATCTTCTGTGGATGGGAACCAGCACAAATGTTTATCAATGATTTTTAAGCTTATTATCCGGCTTTTCACCTGCTGCCATATGGCAAGATACAGACCGGCTCTTTTTTCGCATCTTTTTATAACACGGGTTGATTTTAAAGCCAAAGACCGCAAAGCCAGTGTCAGTTCGTTCAATTCCTGAAGAAAAAAATTGTATTCGATCCGGATTTTACGATCCGAATGAATGTTAAACGCGCAGTTCAGCCACTCCAGCTCAAGTTCATCCACACTTGGCGTATCCGTAACAATCATTTTTCTTTCACGGCGTAACGACTTTTCTCTGGCTATCTTGACATAAAGGCCAAAAACACTTTGATCAGCTTTCTGATCAACAAATATATCCTCTCCGGTGCGGACAATTTTCTGGAAAACCACCTTTTCCATGGGCCTCATGGCTTCCATCGCCGGTTCAAGATTCTTCCATACATAATCCGTCCATTCAATACGATGCAATGCTTCATGAACGATCAAGCCGACCAGAAGATCCACCTGTTTATCAGGCACAGGATAGACGCCCATTAACATTTCCGGTTCGATCAGAATCGTGTTATCGCAGGTAGTCGACATACCGGTGTAAGCAATCCGACCGGTATTTTTACCCAGATGACCGGCAACTTTCCTTAACGCACGAAGCAGATTGGCCAGTTCAATAGATTCAACAGACGAGATATTTTTTCGCCAGTACGCTGATATGCCGCTTCGGGTTTTTGTCAAAGAGGCATAATCATTTCTGCCTTTGTCTTTGACTGGTAAAAAAGATTCCGGTGGTTGAGTCGGGATTATTTGACTGCATCTAATAGCGCTGATAGCCGTTTCCATTCGTGCCGTTAAATGTTTTTCCTGTTTCCACATGCAGGGAAAGCAGAACAGACTCCAGCATGTCCCGACTGATCTGAAGGCTACCGGAAAATGCCTGTTCCACAGTCGAACCGACAGATATCATTTCCGCAATCATCAACGTATGCCGGGTCGATACCACCATCGGGTGCCGCGAATTATTTCGAAGTCTGGCAGCCACATTGACGATAGTCTGGGCGTCGGCTTCTTTAATGCCCGTTTTTAAACAAAGCACACGGGTTTCTACCTCCGGCGGCAGATAATCTAAAAGCGTCACATAAAACCGATCCCGCAGCGCGGCATCCAGCATTTCCGTGCCGACAAACTCATCCCCTTCATTTAACGTAGCAAAAAAAACCACATCATCCGCCACCCTTATATGATTCAGCTCGTCCGTATAAATACTCCGGTCTTCGGACAAAACGGAAAACAACATATTCAGCGCCTTGGGATGTTCCGGCCGGTTGATTTCCTCAAGATGGATGACACAGCCTGGTGTCTGGATAGCATCCGGAAAAAGAAATTTCTTGTAATAGGTTTCCCCGTCCTTTAATGCGTGTTCGCCGAACAGCTGTCCGGGTTCAGAAAGCAGCCCGATCTGAAAGGTCGCCAGCGGCCGGTTGTTCCGTGCGGCAAACTGCCGGACCAGTGTCGACTTGCCGCAACCCTGCTTTCCTGCCACGAGCACATTTACCGGATGGCGCTTTGAAAGAAGGCTTATCCGGTGAATGTTATCAATGACTGATTCGGGCAGAAAAAAATGTCCATCCGGTTCAGGAACAGCTATTTTTTTTTGAATATTTTCCATTCTGCTTCCATTTTTTATTAAAAGAAAAGTTCTCTCTGTTTATCCTTGATGAATCGATTCAGTCCGTCAATATTCCAGCGCCGGTTGATCGTTTTCAACCGTATAATCAGTTCTTTTGCTACGGCTAAAAGAGTCGTATCTTTTGTTTTTGAGATTGCCGCAAGTTTTCTGGAAAGCCGGCGCATCTGATCTTCTTCATCATAGAGTGATTCAGATCGAGAAAACACGCATTCTGTCCCGCAACGGGGACATTGCCGGAGATCAGACTCTCCGGTTGCCGGTCACCCGTTCTTGCACAAAAAATCAAATCCCGTGTATTCGTCGGTATGGCCGCAGTTTCGACATATCATTTCCATACTTTCTTTCCCTTATGCTGCAGCCACCCCTTCTATACCGGCTGATTTCCCCCATGGTGCTTCCCCGGCACCGACTGCCTGGGTAACAACACCATTGAGTTCATCAACAGCCAGCCATGTTTCACATTTTGTGCACTGCCTGATGCTGATTGACGAATCTATCCGTGCGTTATAAAGATAGCGAAAATCTTTTACAGGGACAACATTTCCGCATTCTGTGCATTTCATTGTTTTCTCCTTTATTTTTTCAGGTTTTTACAATTTAATTCTTATGGTCAAGAGCATCATGGCTAAGGTAAAAGCTTCATATGCAAGGCGTAGCGGTTTTTCAGACTCGAAAACATACAAGTCGTATATTGAGTGGCGGAAAAACAGCTGCAAAGCAGCAGATGGAGATTTTAACGACGCCATTTAGTCATTTTGCTGCAATTGCCGCATCGACCGTCGATAAATCGGATCACTGCATTCATAGCCGTCTTTATCGATCATTTTCATCTTGTCGAAATATTTACAGGCAGCCGCGTCTGACAATGTTTTGGTCAAATATCCTTCTTTTCCATCTAACACATATAACGGCGGGCTAATGCTGATATTCGATCCCATTTTGAGGCAACTGCAGGACCCTCGCCCATCGTTGGACCAGGAACTTTCCATGTAATTTTTACAGGTACCACATATTTTCTGTCCCACCCTTTTTGCGCTGCTGTCTTCCTTTTTCTCAGGAATTAACATACTGGTATATGCCTGTCTTTTTTCATCTCTTCTGGACATAATACGATTCTCCACCTGAAAATTTTTGATCTGCAGCCCGGTCAATTATGGCCGGGCTGCGTGAAAGCAATATGGAGAAATTATCCCAACCCCTGAACCGTCCGCTGGATGATGTTATCCTGAGTCTTCCGGCTGATATCAACAAAATGGGCACTGTAGCCAGCCACACGGACAATGACCTCCTGGTATTTTTCCGGATCCTTTTGGGCTGAACGCAGTGTTTTATCATCCACCATGTTAAACTGAATATGGTCAATTCCTAAATCCGCCCAGGTTCGCATATAGGCCCGCCACAACTGATATCCCTTTTCGTCGGCCAGCTGCGTGGGGGACAATCTCTGGTTTAACAAAAACGCTCTGCCGCCGGTGATATGATCAATTTTACCGCAGGATTTCAGCACCGCTGTCGGTCCGTTTTTATCAAGACCCGGCCCCGGAGAAACACCGCCATCATAGAGAGCGTCGCCCAAACGCCTTCCATTGGGGAGTGCGCCGACAATATTGGCATAATGAATATTCCCGCTGACATTTTCCGGCAGAATCGGCCAGTTGTTTCCTGACGGACATTTAAGCACTTTGGAGAATTTCGCTGCTTCATCCAGGCAGCGCAGCATGATATCATCCACATAATCGTCATCATTTCCCCACTTGGGCGCATTTATTACAAAATCCAGTCGCATTTCCTCACAACCTTCCCAGTTTTTGGCAAGTGCTTCTTTGAGTTCGGCCAGGGTGTATTTTTTTTCATCAAAAACAAGTTTTTTCACCGCTGCCAGACTGTCGATATTTTCAACCCATGTAAAGGCTGTGATCCAGGCATTGCCCTGAGCAAGAGACGGTTCACAGGTATCAAGTCCACTTTCAATCGAGCGTTCGGAAATACCGGATAGGAAAGGTCTCGGCGTCAATGTGGGTGCCAGCATCCTTGCCCGGTTCACAGCACGGACCAGAATGCTGAAAATCGTTTTCATTTGCTCGATCCAGGCGCCGAAAAACTCCTCAAAATTTGTCAATGTCGCGACATCAGGTGTTTCTGCGCCCACCTGCATGTTGACCACATGATCGAATCCGCTGCTAAATACATATTCGATAATCTTGGCGCAGTTGGCAGTTGCATTTGCCATGCGCATCGGCTGATACCCGCGCTTGGTGGTCGGACAGGGCGACAGACATGCCTGGTGAACCCATGTTCTGGCTTCCTCGATAGGATGTCCGTGCCAGTGCATTGAATTGGCAATCAGCACCGGGTCATGGCGCATGGAAGGATACCCCAGTCCCTGGCGGATACATTCAAAAATTTCCCGCATGACTTCATCTGATACTTTCGGATGCCACCGGAAGGAAAACGTCGGGTTCGCCACCCGGACCAGCCGCGCGGCCTGCATAAACGCAATGGTCAAATCATTGCAGGCATCGCTTCCATCTTTTTTCACCCCGCCCATGGTCCATACCCAGGTGCCGTCGATACCCTGCAGCCCTTCCCGTGTCCATTTAGGTTTGAACTGGCACACTTCCGCCGCGCGGATCAGGAACTCACCGACTAGATCCAGTGCTTCTTCCTTTGTCAGGGTTTTATCAATATTCACATCCTTGTCATAATAAGGCCCGTGATAGTAATCCGGCCGGGAGGGCCAGGCACCTTCAATGGCTTCGTTGCGACTCATCATCTGAATAAAAATATCGTACTGAAAAGATTCCTGCAACGTTCTGGGCGGTTTGGCCGGAACCTGTTCGCAGGCAGAAGCTATTTTCAACAGTTCTTCTTTTCTTTGCGGATCTTCTTCAAAATTCTCGGCAATGATTCTGGCAAGCCGCGCATATCGCTTAGCGATCCGGATACCGGCCTCCAGTGTTATTTTCATGGCATCCCAGTTATTGAGCTTGTCATACATTCTGGCTGTTTCAGCCGTCGCACCCGGCTTATGAACTTCCGCGTCCACTTCATCTATTTTCCGGTCCAGTTCTTCAATGATATCTCCAAATGCCCTTTTGCCGGTCATGATGTATTCATAATCCTTGTTCGAATACCCTCCCCGCGCCAGGGGAACACCCCACCCGATAGACCCGGACAGCATTTTCATCAGGTCTTCCATGTCAAAAACCGGCATCATCTTGTCCAGATCCGACTTACCGATCCAGTAGTTACAGATTTCCCGAATGACCTGCTGATTCTCATCAACCGGATCGGGAATAGCCGTCGGATCATTATATGCTTCTTCATTTAAAATAGATGCACAGCTGGGATCCCAGGCCATGGTGTGTGGCAGACTGCCGGTATAGCCGACCAACTGCGCCTGATCAGTTATAAAGATGGTTTTATTATCCAGGACATGTGCTAAAATTTTAGCAAATTTCATTACAAACGGATCCGGAGAGGCCTCCATTTCCTTTGCTTTTTGGGTATGCAGCTTTGCCCGTTCAAGGTCAACTTTGACGCCGGGCGCGTACAGACCGCCAATGGCGCCTTTTTTCCAGATCGCTTTTCTCAGATAGTCCAGCCGTGTAGACCTTTTTTTTTCAGCCGCCCACCACCATTCCTGGTTCTTTTCAAACACATCAACACTTGTGTCTCTTAATGCCGCCTGTGTCATGGTTCACTCCTTTTCTTGGGTTTATTGAACAAACTCTTTCTTGTGAAATGAAGCGCATGAACTGCAGTCATCTTCCGCATTCACCGGTTTTGCCATATAATAGGCCTGCCGGGGATCTTTCACCCGCTGAACACAATCGCCTTTTGCCTGATCTTCGTCTAGTGGGAAAAAACTTTTACATTCCTGGCACGTTGTCATGTGATCCACCTCCTGTGATATGGTTATTGTTCTTATTGATCCTGATTACGGTCCTGGATTGATTTAACTTCACCCTATATCAGCCGGCAGCCCGTTCACAATTTTCAAACCCGGACCCCCCGACCGTTGTCTGAAGGCCTTTTTTAATATATAAATCCGCCGGGATTTCAAGAAACGAAGGATCCGTGGCCTCGACGTCTTTCATCGGCCAGTCAATACCCAGCCAGCCATATTTATCCTGGCACCAGTTGTGAAACGGCAGCAGATCCACCCGGCTGATCGGCCTCGGTAGATTTGCGAGAAAATCGGATGCACGATCATGAAAATCAGGGGTGTCATTGAATCCCGGAATCACCGGGATACGCACCCAGATTTCCTTGTCTGTTTTCGAAAGCAGGGAAAGGTTATTTAAAATATTGATATTATCGACCCCGGTCATTTTTTTATGAAGGCTGCAATCCATATGCTTTAAATCAAACATCACAAGATCCGCATATTCAACGACCTGGCGGAACGACTCCCATTCACGGAAACCGTTGGTATCCAGGCAGGTATGGAACCCTCGTAATTTTGCATTTTTAAGTAATGAAATCGAAAAATTCGCATGTAATGTCGGTTCCCCACCGCTTAACGTCATTCCGCCCCCGGAATTGTCATAAAAAGGTCTGTCCTTTTCCACTTCATCTAATATTTCATCAACCGACATTTGTTTTCCGACAATAGAAAGCGCGTCATAACGGCAGGCATCCACACACGCCATGCAGCGATCGCATTTCTCACGGATGATTTTGTGGTATTTTGTATCCTTGTTCAAAGCCTGTTCCGGCGGGATGGGCGGGTTGATTGCCTGATTCGGGCACACTTCCAGGCAGGCACCGCACTGCACACACAGCCTTTTTTTCCAATAGATTTCCGGAAACGGCGACATGGTTTCCGGATTATGGCACCACGCGCAATTCAAGGCGCATCCTTTCAGGAACACAATGGTTCTGAACCCCGGTCCGTCATTGACCGCAAATTTCTGAATATCCGACACCAGCACTTCATGTTTCATGATATTTCGCCTCAGTTCACCGTGTTTTAAAATGTTTCCGCAAACATTCTCATACTCTTGACACTTTGCAGGTCATTAATCATTTCCGAAGTTTGCTCAATCTTTTTGCCGCTCAACACCGGCCCGCAAAGATCAGAATATTTTTTACTGACCCGGTCTTTTTTTGTTTCAAGGGGCGGTATCTGCTGCAGAATATCGGAAAATCCCTCATGTTTATTTCCGTCCATGCTTTCGATTACGACACGGGATTCCAGGGCTGTTTTTTCAGGATCCAGCTTCACATTGATTTTTTCCATTACCGCGCAGACATCCGGGGCTTTGATCTTATCGTCCGTAAATGCCTGGTTGCCGGTGATGCCGCTGCACAATGCATTTGCCACGCAATACGGAATACTGAATTTACCTTCAAGGCCGCAGGACGGAACCATTTTTCCGGCTGCATCCAATGCCAGTTTGGAAGAATAAACCGTTATCTTTTTGATTTCAGCGAGCGGGATATTTTTTTCTTTCACAATGGCCATGGCCGCTTCCAAAGGGGAATGCGTGGCATGACACGACGCATGATATTTTTGAGAAATATTGATCACATCCCACCCCAGACCGAGCAGAGCCAAAACATCTTCGTTAACAGAGCCTTTAAAAACCTCAAAAAAACCCTGCGGTCCTTCCAGAATATCTTCGGCACTGGTAAAATCGTTTTGGGCCAGCAGCGCTGCCATCAATCCGGCCTGAGCGGATTTTCCCGCGTGATACGGCTTGCACATGGTTCCGAAAACGCGCTTTAAACCGGATGACTGGGTAGCGGCAATGCCAAGCGCGTAAGCCGTCTGTTTTGTATCGAGCCCCATCAGCTTAGCGCATCCGGCTGCCGAAGCCATATGTCCCAGGGTAGACGTGGCATGCCAACCAGCCATGTAATGATCCAGACTCGCACACACCCCGATGGTGGCGCCTGCCTGAAGGCCGATCAGGTAGGCAGTTAAAAAGTCTTTTCCGTTGATATCCTGCCACTCAGAAAGCGCCAGCAGAGAGGGAAAAAGCGTGACGGACGGGTGCCCGAAAAACGAGATCAGGGTATCGTCATAATCCAGGGCATGAGATGCCGTCCCGTTGATCAGCGCGGCCTGGCTGACATTTTTCTTTACCCCGTGGCCCAGTATCGTTGCCTGGGGATCTCCCCCCATAATCTGTGAGTATTCCAGCAGTTTGATTACCACCGGTTCATCCTTGCCGCCCATGGTGACGGCCACCCAGTCCATAAAAGCGACTTTTGCATGCTCATATGCTTCCGGAGAAATTTTATCCGCATTGGTTTTGACGATAAATTCTGAAAGCCTTTGTGTCATTCCAACAGATTGCGGTTCGGCCTGGGCGGTCATAAATCACTCCTCAACAAAGATTAACATTTTTATTCTTTCAAAATGTGATCCAGCATTTCCGTGACCGTAGAATACGGGTCCTTTTTCTTATCAATCATCTGCTGCACGGCCTCGGCAAGTTCTCCGCTGTGCTCCCATCGGCTCCGGATACTGCGGAACACTTCCCTTTCCATGAGCGTAAGAATTTCTTCTTTCACCTGAATTCCACGTTTAAATTCCTGCTTATTTTTTCCGGCCTGATGGGTCAGAAGCGTTTCTACCAGATCCTTGATACCTTGATTTTTTAGTGCGGATGTTTTCAATACCGGGGCAACCGGATATCCTATTTCGGAGGACAACTCCAGCATTCCCTGAATGTCCGCCATCACTTCATCGGTTCCGGGCAGGTCGGCCTTATTGATGATATAAAGATCCGCGATTTCCATGACCCCGGCTTTTAAGGCCTGGATACCGTCTCCCTGGCCCGGAATACAAACCATCATCACCAGATCCGCTGCTTTGACCACCTCTATCTCGTCCTGGCCAACCCCGACCGTCTCGATCAGGATAATATCCTTTCCAAACGCATCCATTATCCGGACAACGTCCCGGGCTGCCTGGCTCAGGCCGCCGAGCATTCCCCGGGTGGCCATGGATCGGATGAAAATATCTTTCAGATTAAAAATCTTCTTCATGCGCAGCCGGTCCCCAAGCAATGCGCCGCCGGTAAACGGGCTTGAGGGATCCACTGCAATGATGCCGACACTGAGACCCCGGCTGACAAGTTCTGCGGCAATTTCACAGGTCAACGAGCTTTTGCCCGTGCCCGGTGAACCGGTGATCCCGAAAATCCGGGCATTACCGGTATGCGGCCAGATGGCTTTCATGGCATCTTTCCACCCGGGTTCCCGATCTTCCACCCTTGTAATCAGCCGCGCCATGGCCCGGACATTTCCGGCCCGGACACCGGCGACCAGACTGTCCCAAGAATTTTCGATTTGCTTAGCTTTTTCCATTTTTTTAAACATATCGGTTTCGAAAATGCAGATTTACGATCATCGATGGCTAAGTTAAAAGGCCCATATGCAAGGCGTAGTGATTTTTCATCTGTGAAGGCATACTTTTCGTATGTTGAGTGGATGAAAAATTGCTATAACGAAGCAGATGGGTTGTTTAACGACGCCATCACAATTTGGATTGTTGAAATTCACCAAAAACCTCCCGTAAAACATCACACATCTCCTGAAGCGTGACATCATTTCGAACACACTCACAGATATCGACCATCAGATTTACGCTTTCATCTTTCGCATGGGCCTTTAAGGCAGACAGTGCGGATGAAACTGCCTTGCTGTTTCTCTGCCTTTTTAGCTTTTTCAGTTTCTGCTGCTGCCTGTCTTCCGCGCTTTTTAATAATTCCGGATCATACGATGCTTCGACTTCCCGGTTGACATTCACACTGATTTCATTGTCATCGTTAAAACAGTTGACCCCCACCACAAATTCTTCCTGGCGTTCAATCTGCTTCTGTTTTTCATAGGCGCTTTTTGACACCGCCTTCTGCATATACCCGCTTTCAATGGCTGCCACAGCCCCGCCCATTTTCTCGATTTTTTCCATTTCAGCCGTGGCCCGGGCCTCTATGTCATCAGTCAGGGATTCCATAAAATAAGAACCAGCCCACGGGTCATTCACATCCGCCACTTTTGCCTCGTATATGAGGATTCGGGTGGCATCGAGCTGGAGCTGAACCGCCTCCTGGCTATGGCCAAGGCCTAACGGCTCATCATAGGGCGGGAAAACTCCGGGCATGCCTCCGGACATGCCGGCTGCCATTCCGCCGACAACAGCACGGGTTAGATTGTTCAATGGCCGCTGCAGTGTGGTTGACACGCATCCGATGTGAGCGGTGATCGGCTGACGGATCATCATGCTCCGGGGATTCTTCGCTTTAAACCGCTCCTTGAGCATTCGCGCGTAAATTCGCCGGGCTGCCCGCTGCAGGGCAATCTCCTGATAAATTTCCATGCTCCCGCCAAACGCATTAAAGGTCTGTTTGGGCGCAAAACTGTCCACGTCAAGGCCGCCGGCAATTCCTGCCTGGATATAAGCCGCCGCATTGGCCATGGAAAATGCCAGGTCCTGTTCGCGGGTGGCCCCGGCTTCCCGGATATGATAGCCGCCGATGCTGTTGATGTTCAGCTTGGGCATATGTCGGGTGCAGAAAACACAGATGTCGCGGAAAAGCCGAAGCGACTGCTCCGGCGGGTAAATATAGGTTCCCCGGGCAATAAATTCCTTTAAAATATCATTCTGAGGAGTGCCCCGCAGCTTATCTAGGGGAATTCCCCGTTTATCCGCCAGAATTGCGTACATGGCGATGATGATGGCCGCGGGCGCATTGATGGTAAAGTTGGAAGGGACTTTGTCGATGCCAAGATCTCCGGTATACGGCTCATAAATCGTGGCAAAGTCCCTGAAAGAATCGATTGCAACACCCACACGGCCGACTTCGCCTTCCGCGTAATCGCTGTCCGAGTCATATCCGCACTGGGTGACCAGGTCAAAAGCCATATTCGGACCACCGGTCCGTCCCATGGCATGCATGCGGATCAGGTAGTCCCTGTAATCTTCAGCCGTCCCGAACCCGCCATATTTACCGACTCCGCCAGCGCCCCCCCAATCCGGTCGATACCCCATTTTAGCGGCATCTTCTGCATACGCCCGCCAGAAATCAAAGGGGTTGCTGCCCGCGGTAAAAGGATACTGTCCGGGAAAACCGACATTTTCCAGAAAATCCGAATTTTTGTTTGCAAGGGGGGAATAAAATCGGGTGGGACTTTTTGACAGATTAAACCTTTTGAGCCGTTTATCGAGGATATTTTGTTTCCATTGTGTTTCCGCTGTTTCGAATTTTTCCATGGGATTACTGTTACCTGACATGATATTTTCCTTACATCTGAAAAACAACGACTGCTGGAACAAAACCGTCGATAATCAGTTAGATGAAATTGAAGCCGAGATGAAATCCGATATCGCGGACACTGGTGTTCCGGCTGTAAACACTTCGCAAACCCCCATAGCCTTTAAAAGGGGAATGTCTTCCTCAGGAATAATTCCGCCGACGATCACTATGATATCTTCAGCGTCTTGGGTCTTGAGGCCTTCGATCACTTTTTGGCTGAGCGACAGATGCGCGCCGGAAAGGATTGAAAGGCCGATCACATCCACATCTTCCTGAATAGCGGTATTGACAATCTGTTTGGTTGTCTGCCGCAGACCGGTGTAAATCACTTCAAAGCCGGCATCTCTTAAGCCGTAGGCCACTACATGGGCGCCCCGCTCATGCCCGTCCAGTCCCGGCTTCGCCACCAGTACGCGAATCTTTTTTTCCATATTCATTTTTTTCTGATCCATTGGGGGATCTCCCTGCCTAACCGGTCTATTTTTGAATGGTCAAATGAGAGTGTTTTCTTTAATGATGTCTAGTTGAACTGCAAGGAGAGTGCCAAGAATATGATTACTAAAATAAGTATTTGTTATGATGTTATTTAATGAAATTTTTGAATTTTTCAGGAAGGACGATCAAGAAAAAATGGGCGTTGTTGTCCAGGAAAGTGGGTCATGATGACCCGCTTTAATTATTTTGACCGATTCAACTGCATTATCAGTATCACCAATTTTTTTGATTTACTTGAAAATGGAATTTAAAATAATAAGTAATACCTTCGAACAATGGCATTAAAAGGCGGTGTTAAAATGCTGCCGAATTTTATGCCGACAGCCTGAGGACATAACTTGATATCCGTGAAAATATTGCTGTCTCTCATAAATTCTGCACCTTGAATCTGGCAGTTCTCGCCATAAAACCCCATCCCTCCATTGCAGACTTCAATAGCCATTCGACTCACCACAAAATATGGCCTTTCACATCATATCAATTTTATGCTGCTCTCCAAATATCAGGGAAAAATTCAGCCCTCTGATTTGGGATTATTAGCGATGTACACTTGCCAACACAATGCTTGCGATGGTTGATCAATTTAAACAGAGGGCTGTCGATTGCCGTCTTTTGATTGGAGGATTATCCACGGGTTGGAAAATGATAAATGAAACGGCTGACCAATTGATCCATTGTGCAATAACTCTCTTTGTTATTCGGTTCGAATCATTTCCGTTAAGATAAAAAAAATAAAATCAAAATGACTTAGGTCGATGGTTTGATACAAGCTGCTGATTTACAATTTATTTTTTAATAAAAATCCTTCCAAGGACCAATTGAGTTTTTTTTAATTTAGGATAATTAGAATAATAGAATATACCGATTGATATTTTTAGTCGGTTTTCCCTTCAAAAGAATGATTTCCCAGGACAGTACATGCCGGGCCAGGTGGTTTCATGATTGAGAGCACTCAAATTGTAACGGACATGATACGCAAAAGCAAATTCAGCGGGATTGCTCCCGACAGGCGATGCACTTCTGCCGGGAGCAATTCCGCTACCACAGTACAATACAATCTCACCTTAAAACGTAAACCGATAATAAGGAGGAATATCAACATGAAAAAACTATTCCTGTATTTTATGAGTATTACTGTTGCCTTTGCGTTGTTAAACACCCCTTCGGAATCAATTGCCAATGAGATTGAGACAACCCGGGATGACAAGGGTGTGTGGTTTATCACCGGACCGGATGATGCCACCTGCTATGAAATCTTTGAGGCAGTCGGTTATGCGGTAGCTACCGACCGGTTATGGCAGATGGAACTTTACAGACGGCAGTCCCTGGGAAAATTATCAGAAATATTTGGAGCCAGTCAGCTGGAAACAGATATTTTTATGCGGACAATCGGCTACTCTGACGATGAACTCCAGGCTGGATTTGATAACCTGAAAACCAATACCAAAAAAGTTGTGAGCGGTTATGTGAGCGGGATAAACAGACGCATTGCGGAATTCAGCACAGACCCGGCCCAGGTGCCTTTTGAGTTTTTAGCGATGGGCATAATGCCCGATGCCTGGAGCGAAAAAGATGTTTTGGCCTGGACCGCTATGATGCTGCGTAATTTTGATCCTGAAGCGCTTAACATGACCCAGCTTGAAAATGCCGAACTTCTCATGACACTTGAATACAAATTCGGTTTGCCAAACGCGCTGCTCATGTTTAATGACCTGCGCCGGACAAACGACCCGACCGCACCGACATACATTGATTATGCGCCGGATGCCGCCGTGACTGCAACCGTCGCCTCTGAGCCGGCAGTATTAAAAGGATTATCTTACAAACCACTCAAAGCAGTTAAAGATATGCTCAAAACCCGCAAAAATGTGATTCAAAATCTTAAAAAAATCAATGCGCATATTAAAATGGGCAGTTATGCCTGGGTGGTTTCCGGTGATCATACCGAGTCCGGAAACCCGATTATTTACTCCGGTCCCCAGATGGGGTTTTCCGTGCCGTCTATTGTAATGGAAGGATCGATCCGTGCCGGCGGTTTTAATGTATCAGGAATGAACGTACCCGGCCTGCCGGGAATCGTTATTGGTCGCACACCGCATCATGCATGGTCAATGCAGGTCGGTCATGCGCACACAACCGATTATTATTTTGAGAAGCCTTCCGACGTATCCCTGCACCGAATTGAAACCATTCACGTACGCGGGGAAGCGGATACGCTGCTGCCTGTTTATCGATCCGGCCATGGGCCGATTGTCAATCCGCTTCCGTATAATCCCGCTACATTTGAACCAAGCCTTAAAAATCCTATTGTTGCCTGGAAGTATGCCCATTGGGGATATGAGTTTGACACGATCACTGCTTTTATTGAACTTAGCAAAGCACACAACATTAAAAAATTCCAGCGCGGCCTTGAACAGGTCGCTGTGAGTCAGCATTTTTGTTATGCGGATAAAAAAGGAGATATTGCCTACTGGATGTCCGGACGAGATCCCATAAGATCTCCCGGTGAATGGCGATTGCCCCAAGGTTTGTTTTCAGGACAGCAGCTTGAATGGGATGCGGGCCTTGTCAGACCGCTGTCGCATGACCAGAATACTCCCCGCGGATGGTATGCGGGTTGGAACAACAAGACCAGTGCATCATATCCATCCGGTTTTAATTCCGCTGGTGCCATTTACGGGCCCTGTCACCGAACCCAGGTTATTTATGATTATTTTGATGAACAGCTCGCAGAAAACGGCAAGGTCAGCTATGATGATGTACGCAATTTAGCCCTAAATATTGCCACCACGGATTCTTTTCTCGGCGGCGGAAATCCATGGAAATTTGTGGACACAGAATTCACGGCAGCCGTTTCTGCGGCCGGTTTAACGCCTGAGCGAGAGGCGGCGATTAATCTGATGGACGCATGGGACGGACATTTTGTCGCCGGCGGGCCTTCCCAATGGGCATTTGGAATGGATCGTGCCGATGCCTGGATTCTGATGGACCAGTGGATTCGTGCGGTGATTGAATTAACATTTCTTGACGAACTCGGCATTATGGACGGGGAGAAACTGGTGCTGACCGAACGAAAATCAATTCTCTTTAATGTCCTGCTGCACGGCCTGGCAGGGTCGGGTTCAGGTATAGCGAATCAATATGATTGGTTCCGGAATTTGATGGACCCGAAAGCACCCCAGACCGCCGAAAAAATTATTGTAGCGGCATTAGACACGGTTCTCACAGCCATGGGCCCACAGCCCTGGGGAGTAGATGCGCGGGGTGTCATCCCCTTTAACCATAATATGATAGGCATAGTTCATGACATGCCGTTTTCTTCGCGATCCACCTATGCCCATTGTGTGGAATATGGAAAACAAGGACCGGTTCGCATTGAAAGTATGTTTCCCTTAGGAGAATCGGGTAATATTCTCATGGGACCGGGTTTTTCCCCTATATTAGATCCCAATTTTTTCAGCATGGTCCCTGTTTATGACAGTTTTGACCACCGTCCCTTCCCGCTGTTTGACTGATCAAGGTATCCATTCCCTCCGGTTTTAAAGCCGGAGGGAATGCCCCGTTAAAGAATAAACCCGTCCTGCTCGTTTGTCTTTTTCCAGAACCTGCCATACAGGCTCATGGATGGATAATGAAACGTGTGATGCCGATATTCATGGAAACACCGGTCCGTCCATTTCCGAACAATATCATCGGCTTTTATCATGTCATCGGCAGAAGGATCAAAATTATTTTCTTCAAAAACAGACAACATCTCATTTTCTGTCCGGGCGATCGACTCCTGCAGCACATGTCGTTTTTTATCCATAAAAACCAGACGCCGGTGAATGTATTCATGATTCTGCCACAAAGACCCCTCAACGGTTTTTTCGTCCGGGTTCAAGACGCTGAAATCGATATCAAGGTCAAAGGAAACGGGTTTAAAAATCGACATGCAGGGCGCGGAAGTCCCTGTACAAAAGTGGAGGCTGTGTTTATCCCAGAGTCTTGACACCATCGAACCGCAGGTCTGGCTTCTTCGAATAAAACCTCCGGCGTGCATACAGATGTCACGGTTTGTTCCGCTGTCAGGCGATGCGGATTGGTCATAATGGGTCCGGAGATTATTCATCATCTGCTGAATGTTAATCTGCGGCTCCTGAAATGTCTGCTGAAGACAGTTATGACCTGACTGAAGACGCTGACGGGAAGCGGCAAAATATGGAATAAAACGGGTATCAAAGGTTTTCTTAAAACTAAAATCGGCTTTGGACTTAAACAACCCTTTTTGTTTTGCCATGTCCTCAAGACCTTCAGACTTAAGATCAAAGTCTTCACCAATGGTCAGGCAATTTGAAATAGCCGCAAAGAACATCACTTTTTTGGCAACCCAGAAACGGCCGGCAGTTTCCAGGATCCAAGCTTGTTCTGCATCAGCGATAATAAAACTGTTGTCATACCGCATGCGCTGGTCCCGATATCCGCAAACACCCCCCTGCCCGTATTTCTCGATCAATTCAATAATCACATGCATGGCATGCTCGGCCGTATCGCCCCGTTCGAGCCCCAGTCGAAGGAGATCCATGCCGATCAGCCCGCGCTTTTTATCAATCGCCCGGGAATAGATTGCTTCATTTCCAATAACCACCCCCCGGTCATTTGCCCCCATTTCAGCGCCCCATATCCAGAACGGCTTGCTTAAGATAACCCCATGACGGCTTGGTGTTTGCTCAATGGTAATATAGGTCGTTTGCAACTTTTGCTGTTTATCATTTGATTCGGGCGGTATGCGGACAACCAGTTGCGTTTCGCCGGGTTCCCGGTCACTGTTTTTAGCAAAATAAACGACATTGTTTTTAATCAGTACCTGGGTATCACACATCGCATTGCATCCTTTTCAGGGCCCGGATATTTCGGATATTCCGGATAAGATTGAAAAGTTCAAAATTGCCAAAAATTAACCTATAAAGAAAATCCTATACCTTAAAATAAGAAAATACACGAAAAAAAATTAAGTGATTACCGGCTTATCTTACCCGGCAGAATAAAGTTATACCGCTGCCTGAATATTTTTGTTTTCACAAACCGGTCAAAACGCCTGAGCGACAAAAACAATGCCCAGATAAACGCGTCATTTTTATAATAGCTGTCTATTTCGGATTTTTTCAGGTTCCGGATCTGTTTATCCTGATTTTCTTTTTCAAGATATGAATTGATAATCGATAAAGCGGGATCAATCAGATCATCACGGCCTTCTTTGTAAAAATTGGCGACCATATCGATTAAAATCAGGCGAACGTCATGATAGCGATCCAGCACTTCGTCCAGAAACTGCCAGCGAACCAGCCAGATCAGAAAGGACGGACAGCTTTTTAAAAAAAGTTCCGTGTCCAGCTGCTCTTTGCCATTCACCCGGAACAGCGGCGTCGTAATATCGAAATAGACAGGATCCACATTATTTTCAGCTGATGATTGAAAACTCCAGTTGGACAATTGGCCATCAAGGCCGATGGACTCGTTTCGCCGGTTTTCACGATTAAATTTAAAAAGAAGAATCAGTCGTTCCATCAAAGCGGGGAGCATGGCTTCAAGCTCCTGGCGGGTTGCGGATTTCAATACATTATGCCCGATGGTTTCACGGGGCAGCCGGGTTTGTGCAACATAAAGAACATGTTCTTCATGACAATTAAAAAGCTCATAAAAGTGATACTCAGCCACACGGATGCCGCAGACATCCGACAGCAGCGAACAGTAATTTTTCACTGCTGTTTTATATGCCGTGATCTGATCGGGATTTTCAAAAGGCGGCATTCTTTTAAACGCAACATCCGGCATGGATGCCAGAGAAAAGGTGGTTGAGATTTCACCGTAACCGAGAATTTCGGGTAAAATTCCGCTTTTGTCAGGAAATGCCGGATTTAATGAATCTTCAAATTCGCCGAGAAGTGTCGGATCTACATTCATTTTGACGAAACCTCTTAATAATTTATCGACTCATGACGTACACTGAACAATTGATTTTTCAAGTTTATCCATCAACTCGTCCACCAGCACCTCATCAGTAAAGAGATAGGGCTTAAACTGCAGCACTGACAGATCATAACCGGAAAACATTGCCCAGACCCCATTGTCATACAATGCTTTTGACATCGTGACAGCGCCTATTTCTCCTTCGAATTTCAGTCCGGCGATTAATCCGCATTGGCGAACTTCAATCAGGTGGGAGTATTTTTCCTGAAGTTTTTCAAGTGAATCTGCCAGGTATTTTGAAACCCTGTTCACATGATCCAGGGTTTCCGGCCGGCTGATAATTTCGAGTACTTTTTTTGCAATATGACATCCGATTTCAGAGCCGCCAAAAGTGGAAACATGGGCAAATCCGTCTTCTAAAAGCCATGAACCGGCCTTTTCGTTTAATATTGCAGCGGCAATCGGATACATTCCGCCGGACAGCCCTTTTGCAGAAACAATGATATCGGGAACAACACCAAATTTTTCAATGGCCCAGATTTTTCCGGACCTGGAAAGGCCGGTCTGCACTTCATCTGCAATAAACAGTGTGCCGGTCTGCTCGCAAATGGATTTGACTTCTGCCAGATATCCGTTTTCAGGTAAAGGAAAACCTAAGGTAGCGGGAATGGTTTCAAGGATCACCGCTGCAATATCTTCTTTTGAAAGCGCACCTTTCATTGCGAAAACATCATTAAACGGGACCGTCACAGAATCATCGGGCGTGTCACTTAAAAAAAATGCGGCGTTTTTGGTATTTCCTACAGCCCCCGAAAGACCGGTGCGGCCATGATATCCATTGTCAATAGAGACGATTTTTCTTCTTTGGGTGGCGTGTCGTGCGGATTTAACTGCAATATCGACAGCCTCACTGCCGCCGCTGGCAAACACGCAGTATTTCATATCTCCCGGACAAAGGGTGACCAGCATTTCAGCCACTTGTCCCCGCAACAGACTGGGAAAGTGGTGATTGCCGATATCGATCGGCATTTCCAGGGCTTCTTTCATCGTCTTAATAATTTCCGGGTGCCGGTGCCCCAGATTATAGGTGCCGCCGTTAATATGGATATCAATCAGTTTTTTTCCGTCAAGGTCATAGATATAAGGCCCTTCACGCTTACCGATGACCAGGTCAATTCCGATCTGGTTAAAAATTCTTATTTTATCCGGGCACACATACCCTTTGTTTAGCTCAATCACCCGGTCTTTTGATGCGCTCATACTTGTCTCCGGAATAATTTTAATATGAATTAAAGGTTTATGACAACTGGGGAAAAGAAATTGTAAAAATGGTTCCGTTTCCGGGGGAGCTCGAACATTCGAGAACACCGCCGATCTTCTGGGTGACCAAATTGTAAACCAGGTGCATGCCGAGCCCGGTTCCGCCATGAGATCGTTTGGTCGTAAAAAATGGCTCGTAAATCTTTTTAAGGGTATCTTCATTCATACCCCTGCCATTGTCACTGTATTGCATACGGATTTCCTGATCATGCCGGGTGATCTCAATAACAATTGTGCCGGTTTCAATCCCGTCAAATCCATGAATTAATGAATTCATCACCAGATTTGTGAGTATCTGCGCAAATGCGCCGGGATAGCTTTTGACCTTCACTTTTTCCGAACAGATGATTTGGATAGTGTGCTGTGTATTCTTATATTTGGGCCGGATACTTATTAACAGCTCATCAATATACCGCTTCAGCCCAAACACCCTTTTTTCTTCTGCGGACTGATCCACTGAAACCTGCTTAAAGCTCCTGACCAGGTCTGCTGCCCGGAGCAAATTTGAGAGAATCAGCCGGGATGATTCTTCCGCTGCCTGGATGTATTTTTCAAAATCTTCCTGAGACATTTCGTTGATCGAATAGTTTTCAGAAAGAATCTGCGTTTTATCATTGAGAAAAGAGGCTGCCGTGACCGCAACGCCTATGGGCGTATTGACTTCATGTGCCACACCGGCCACAAGCCTTCCGAGCGAGACCATTTTCTCCGATTCAACAAGATGTTTCTGGGTTGCCTTGAGTCTTTCAAGGGATGCCTCAAGCTCTTCAGTTCTTGATTTTACCCGTTCTTCGAGCTCTTCGTTTAATTTACGGATTTCTTCTTCCGCAAATTTTCTTTCCGTAATATCGGTTACCATAGCAAATGAACCGACCTGGGAAGTCTCTTCATAAATAGGCGTTGCCTTGATCAGGCAGTGCACTTCCGCATTATCCGGTTTTAAAAATGTAATTTCATAAGTGCTGCGTTTGCCTTGTTTTCTTAATTCCAGTTCTTTTCGAAAAATATCCGCGTTGTGCTGATCAACGGTGGACAAAAGATTTCTGCCGATGACATCGGAGCGCTCCATGCCTAAGATAGAACACATTTCCGGATTCACTTCTGTTATATAGGATTCAGAATCAAACTCAATAAATCCCTCTTTGGCTGTCCGGATTAATGTCCGCCATTTTGACTCGGTTCGTTTGAGTTCTTCGTAAAGTAGCGCATTATCGAGGGATATAGCAGCCTGTGAAGATAAAATTTCAAGTGTTTTCTGACGTTTTTTAGTAAATGCCCCGGTTATAAAATTATTCTCAGCATATAAAACCCCGACCAGTTTATTCTGGTGAATAACCGGCATGCACAAAACAGATTTCGGTTTTTTGCTTTTAATATAAGTATCTTTTGAAAAAAAATCTTTTTCAGACGCATTATCAAAAAAAACGGGTTCCAGGGTCCGTTCAACCAAATGAATAACCGATGCCGGAAGATTGGCATCATCAAGGGGAACCGAATGCAATAATTTAATCTCATCAACATCTTTTAGTTTCTCAGCTTCAACATACAGGCCGTCCTCCCGCCTGATCACCAGACTCCCGGACTCAGCCCCTGCATTTTCAATGACAATGTTCATTAATTTTTTCAGCAGTTCGTCCAGCCGGATCTCACCGGAAATCACCTGTGAAGCCTTCACAACCGACAGGGTATCAATGGAAGAAGATATGTCACCGGAACTCATGGTGGTTATATCCACAGCATCTCCCGGCTTGTGAACAGCTGATTCAAGCGGTTTGTTGAAACCGTCGGAATAGGTTTTGTCGATAAAATCTACCTTGGCGTTCGCTCCCCAGATTTGATACCCCTGCCTGGCACGGGCCAGATATAAATAACCGATATCCTTCTCGGAAATTTCAATCCAGAATTGTGCATAGAGTTCGTTGGCAATGGCCTGTTCATTGATATACCCGTTTTCTGAAGCCAGTTCTATGGCCTGGGAATAACAGTTTCTGGCCTCTTTCTCATTACCGGTGACTCGAAAATATTCCGCATCAATCAAATACAGCTTATGCAAAAAATTTTCAGGGGCAAAACAGGACCATTTTTTCATTTTTTTCCGGTCCCGGCGAACCTTGTTCAATAGTCGTTTTCTTTTGCGTCCACTCAGAAAACGGCACCAGGCGAGCCGTGACAATGATGCATAAAAAACCATTACCGGAACATACAGCATTCCGGTAACGCCATCAGCATATTTTTCAGCCATTTGAGCATATTTTACGGCTCCTGAATAATTGCCAAACATGAAAGAAAGCATCATTTGATGTAAGTAGGCATCAAAAATGGAGGTCCGGTCATTTGCCGCTTCATGGATTGGCAGCATTTGTTCCGAATTATAGATATCACCGGACAGAATTTCCGTTGTATTGCTTTTTCCCTGCAGGTTCATCAGGCTCTGATGCCATATCTGATGAAAATTGTAAGCAGTTTTCTGATTTAACCGCCGGATAATTTCACCGTAGAATTTAAAATGGCCTTCCAGTCCCGCCAGGTTCCTGCCAAGGCAGAATGAATTGCAGCAGAATATATGAACGGCATAAGCGGCATATTCCAGATCACCGGTTTCAAGCCCGCTCTGATACGCTTCCAGCAAAGGGGCCAGCGTCTTGCCGGCATGTTCATTCCAGTGACGAATCTGTGAATTTAAAATCACATGGACCTTGGTTTCAAGTTCACGGCCTTTCAGACGATTCAGCATCTGCCGGCCCACCTCTCCATAGAAGCAACCGGACTTGATATTGCCGGTGACACCGCATTCAAGCAGACCGAAAATGGCAAAAGCGGCCGCTGAATCAGATGCAACACCATGCCTGAGTGTCAATTTAATCTGTTGAAAGGTAATCAAGGGGAGCAACTCGGGATGTGAAAAAAAAGCAGCAGAAGACATGCGCGTCAGCATTCTGATGGTCGCTGTCTTGACCGGATCGTCCATAAATTTCTTTTCAATGAAATGATCGGCACTTTTATTTTTCAAAAGCAGTTTTGTTCGAACCAGGCCTCTTAAAATATGAAAAGCCCCTGGCTTTTCAGGAAAATGAATGTTCAGGTCTTTTAACGCAAACAGTGCCGTATCAATCGCATCGGTCAGCCTGTTTTGGGCAATGTAGGCCAGCACCCGGACCTCAAAAATTTTGATATTATCGATAAAGGATTTTGCATGATTCAATACTTCATCTGCCATCAGCTCCATCTGGATAAAATCGGAATTTAAATAAGCTGACTCCACGGCTTCAGTGTATAAATCAAGTGTCAGATCATAGCTGTTTTCCCATGGTTTGTTTTTCAGCACTTCAATCCCTGTCTTGAAATAATAATAGGAAGATTCAAATGCGGCACTTGTTTTGGCCTTTCTCCCGGCCTTTAAATTTAACTCGGCGACCAATTTCAAATCAATGCTGTCTTCGATCTGGTTTTGGCCCAGATTCCAGTGTGTGACAATATCAAATAAATTATCAGCACTTTTGATTTTAGAATTGTTATCCAGCAGAAAGCGCCCGATTTCCAAATGAAGCCTGCTCCGCTGATCAATATCGACCATGGAATAAATCGCCTGATGCACACGGTCATGGGAAAACGTGTAGGAAATCCCGTAAGTTTTATTTTGGGAAATCCGATAGTAATCATTCACATCAACAAAAGGCTCCACAAGGCCTTCCTGTAAAGGCAGGGACAGTATGCCTGCAATATTTCGCGGAGGAATCCCATTGAGCCTGGAAAGGGTTTTCACGTCAAAGTGATTACCGATACAGGCAGCGGTTTTTAGCAGGCTAAATGTTTCTTCCGGAAGCTTTTTAATCTTTTTGACCATTAAATCGACGACATTGTCCGTAATCTTTACCTGTTTGAGTTTTTCAATATCCCATTCCCACTTTCCGTTATTTTTATTAAATTGAATACGGTCCTCATCATACATCAGAAGCAGCAGCTGATTTAAAAACAAAGGATTGCCATAGGTTTTTTTAAAACAGAGTTCAGCCAGTTCAGAGACACTTGGCAAATCGGAAAAAAATGTCTCGGCAAGCAACTGTTTGACATGCTGCAGTTCAAGGGGCTTTAAATAGATCGTGCTGACATTGATACTGTTTTGCCGGATGTTAGCCAAAACTTCCATTAACGGATGCGCATCACCAACTTCTAAATCCCGGTATGAACCGATTATCAGCAAATGATTCCCGTCAGTGCCGGTCATCAGTAACTCAATTAAATTAAGTGTCGGCAAATCCGCCCACTGTAAATCATCAAGAAAAATAACCAGCGGATGTCTTTTAGTTGAAAACACACTGACAAAATTTTGAAAAACAACATGAAACCGGTTGCGTGATTCAACGGACGGCAATGCCGGAACCAATGGCTGCTTTCCAATAACCATTTCAAGTTCGGGGATTACATCGACAATCACCTGACCGTTAATTCCCAGAACGTTTGACAGATTCTCCTTCCAGTAACTGACAGCATCAGCACTCTGGGAAAGTAACTGCAAAACAAGTTTCCGGAATGCAAAAATAAGCGGTTCATAAGGGATATCGCGTTTAAACTGATCAAATTTTCCGGAAATAAAATATCCGCCCCGGCTGACCACCATTTTCTGTATTTCATTGACCAGTGAAGATTTTCCAACGCCGGCATACCCGGCGACCATCATGACTTCCTTGGCACCCAGACTTATACAGTCATATGCAACAAGCAGGGATTGAATGTCACTACTGCGGTTATAAAGTTTTTGAGGGATACGGAACTGGTCGGAAATGTCTTTTCGGCCTATTTTAAAAAATTTTATCGTGCCGTCGGCCTGAATATTCTGAAGACATAATTCAAGGTCCGCTTTCAGGCCGATTGCACTTTGATAGCGATGTTCCGCCATCTTTGCCATCAGTTTCAATATAATATCCGACAGGATTTCAGGAATTTCAGGTTTTATGGCACAGGGCGGGATTGGTGTTTTTGCAAAATGCGCATACACCAATTCCATTGAATCACGGGCGGTAAAGGGCAGCTGCCCGGTTAAAAGTTCATAAAACGTGACCCCCAGAGAATATAAATCCGTACGGTAATCCAGAGACCGGTTCATTCGGCCGGTTTGTTCCGGAGACATATATGCCAGGGTACCTTCAAATACATCCGAAGGCAGCCGGTCTGTTTTTTCTTTTGATACTTTAGCAGAAATGCCGAAATCAATGATCTTGGTTTGGCCGGTATCCGGATTCCAGACAATGTTGGACGGATTAATATCTTTATGAACAATTGATTGCTGGTGCATTTCATCCAGGATCTCTGCAATTCGGATAAAAAGTGTCAGCAATTCAGGCAGTTTTAATTTTTTAACCTCAGGTGCCCTGTCCAGGGAAATCCCTCCGAAATCCTCCATGACAATCATGGTGACATTTTGCAGGGTTTCCATTGCATGCGCCCGGACAATACCATAGGATCCGGCATTTTGAAGGATACTGTATTCCTGTTGAAAACTGAGATTTTCAGATAGGGAGGGGAATTTATTTTTTAATGTTTTGATAATGACAGGAAGATTATCAATTGACCGGGTTGCCTGGAAAAGCTGTGACCGGCGACCGTCATGGATCTGACGGGCAATACTGTAGCCGGGAATTGTAAGCATATTAATTATCCTGACAAATCAGACCGGCCAGTCTCTTTATCCGGCAGGCGTGACCGAAGCAAAAATATTATAATTTGAAATATCAAGAAAAAAACTGTGACTGAAGAATATACACGAGATATTAAATAACTATTTGTATAAATGTTTTATTTTTAACTATCCTTTATATTGAGTCAAGATATTTTGCCGGCCTTGGAGATGATCGTATTCTGAGAGCATTCGAATCGTCAATACAGCTTACGAATTTATGAACTTATACACGTTTACTTATAAAATTGGACATTTCAGCCATCAGAGAATGAGTTTTTTATTGCACAGCGTATTTTATTTAGGTTAAATAAAAAAAATTCTGCAATAATAAAGCGATATTTTAATACTGCCACCAAAAAACACTGACCGTATTAATCTCGAAATTTTTCATGGCTGTCATTTTCAATACCCATTAACACTGCAAATCGGTGTCCACAATACTATATGCGGCTAAAACGACTCGAAATCATAGGATTTAAATCATTTCCGGACAAGTGTACAATTGACTTTCCCGCCGGAATATCCGCGATTGTCGGTCCAAACGGCTGCGGAAAAAGTAATATTATTGATGCAATCAAATGGGTAATGGGAGAACAGAGCATCAAGCAACTCCGCGGGAAATCCATGGGGGATGTCATTTTTTCAGGCACTGAAAAAAGGCTTCAGCTGAATATGGCCGAAGTTTCACTGACGCTCTCCAATGATACCCCGGATACTGTTGAAGCCGGCCTGAGCCAGTTAACTGAAATTATGATAACCCGCCGACTTTTTCGGTCCGGGGAAAGCGCTTACCTGATCAACAAACAGCCATGCCGGCTTAAAGATATCCATAATGTATTTTTAGGCAGCGGGATGGGGGCAAGGTCATGCGCCATTGTTCAACAGGGAAATATCGGCGCCATCACGGACGCGGCACCGGAGGAAAGAAGAACCTATATTGAAGAAGCCGCAGGTGTTACCCGTTATAAAACCAGAAAGAATGAAGCCATCAGCAAGGTTAATTCAACCAACCAGAATCTGCTGCGATTAAATGATATTATTGATGAAATTAAAAAACAGATGAACAGCCTCCGCCGCCAGGCACGCAAAGCCATGCGGTATAAGGATTTTCGTGATGGTTTAAAGACATCGGATATTCTTGTTTCTGTTTACTACCATGAACTATACACTTCTCAAATAACCGGTACACGGAATCTTTTATCTGAAATAAAAGAAAAAGACTCAACCCATGCTTTTGAGCTGCAAAAACTCACTGCCGCCTTAGACAAAATCAAATCCGACCGATTTTCCAAAGACCAGATCATTTTACAAAAAAAATCAGAAAAAACCGATGCCGAGAAAACGGTTGATAAACTAAAAAATGATCTCAAATATCTGCGAAATGAAGAAAAAAGACTGTATGCTGAAATTACCGGACTGGATGCGGCAATTATTGATCTTGAAGCAAAAAATCAGAAACTTAAAGACGAAATTGCCGAAGAATCCGTAAAAAGAAAAAACCTGGGCATTGAGATCGAGGAAAACAAAATTTCGCTGGGTGAAAAAACATCCGAAACCCAGGAAATTCAAACACAGCTGAGTCAGCTACAGAAAACCCTTGAAGAACAAAAAAAGCAGCTTATGGGCCTAATGGCCCAAAAAGCAAAGTATCAGAACATATTTAAAAACGCTGAATCCAATAAAGAGAATCTCAGCCAGCGAATAAAGCGAATCAGAAAAGATGAAGCGGAACTTTCAGAAAAAATTACCAAACTGAAGAAAACGGCATCAGACGCCAAAGAAACCCTGCAGGATATCACCGACGCCAGGGAAAGCATTCGGCAAAGAATTGCTGAAAAAAAAGAACGATTGGACGATCAAAGCACACAGCTCGGAAAACAAATCAAAACCGTGAATATCCTGCTCAATGATCGCAATAAGGCCAAGTCTGAATTTATGGCTTTAAAAAAAATGGATGACAATTACGAGTGGTATAAAGACGGTGTCAAAGCGGTCATGACACAGCAAAATATTAATTCGGATAATTCATCATCTGCAGAGAATAACGGTATTCTCGGAATAACAGCTGATGGCCTGGAGCCGAAGCCCGGGTTCGAAATCGCCCTTGAAGCAGCCCTCGGTGAATCCCTTCAATACATCGTCATCAAAGATCAGGAAGCAGGTCTTGCATCTATTAATTATTTAAAACAAAGCAATACCGGCAGAAGCGGGTTTATCCCAATAACGGCATTAAAAAAAACCAGCAAAGAGATTTCACAGCCGGACCCGAACCTGCCGCTTCTGATAAATCATGTAACGGTCAAGGCCGGATATGAAGAAATGTTTACCGAACTGTTGGAAGGTGTCGCTGTAGCCGAAGACTTTGAGGCCGCCTTAAAACTCTGCACACCGGCCAATGGCTATTGCAAAGTGGTGACTAAAAATGGAGACGCTATCTCTTCAAACGGTATTATGGTCGGCGGCAGCCAGGATAAATTATCCGGTATTTACAAAAAAAAACTGGAACTAAAACAATTAAGCAACACGCTGACAGAACTGGATACTGCCCTGGAATCCGGTCAGAAAGTTCAAACCAATCTTGAATCAGCCGTAAAACAACTGGAGATGGAAATCCAGAAACTTACGGTTCAAAAAATGAATTTTGAAAAAGAAAGTATCGATGCTGAAAAAAAGCATTTCCAGGCATCAGAAAGCCTGAAGCACACCTTGAGTCATTATGAGATTATTTCCCTTGAAAAAGAAAAGCTGTTAGGCGAAAAAACAGATATTGAAGATGAAATAAGCGCCCATGATGCCGCACTTTCGGAAATCAGCAAAAATGAAGAATCAGCTGAGCTGGAAATAAAGAAAATTACAGACCGGATCTCATCATTATCTTCACAGATCAAGGCATTTAATCAATCGGAAATGGACTTAAAACTTTCATTGACAAAATTTAATGCAGAACTTGAAAATACGACCAAAACCTTAAACCGGCTGAAAGAATTTCAGACAGAAGGGCTCAAACAGACCGAACAAATTAAAAAAGATATTATCATCAAGACGCAAAAGAGCGAACAGGCTGCCGACGAAATTGAGGCGGCGGAAAAAAAGCTGTCCAATACACTTGAAAGTTTAAACAGCATCAACATGGAATTAAAAGAGCACGATGCGGATTACCAGAACATTGTCGAAGAAATCAGCAAAACAGATAACACCATCAACCAGACCCGGAGCATTATTGAAGAAGCTCAGGGCAAAGTCCACCAGCTGGAGCTTGAACTTTCCGGGTTTAATATCAAGCGTGAAAATGTGGTTAACCGGTTTTTGGACCGATATTCGCAGTCCTTTTCCCAGTCTTTGACTGATTTCCGTGAAACCGTGCAGTCTGAAGATTTCTCAATCGAAAAAACAGAAGCCGCCCTTGCCTCTTTCAGAAAAAAAATTGATCGAATCGGAGACGTCAACCTGGGGGCAATCGAAGCCTATGAAGAGCAGAAAACCCGCCATGACTTTCTCATGCAGCAGCGCGATGATCTGGTTGAAGCCATTGATGATTTACAGAGTGTCATTAAAAAAATCAACCGGATTACCCAGAAACTGTTTATGGAAATGTTTCATAGTATTAATGAACAGTTTAAAGCCATGTTTCCACGGCTTTTTGCCGGCGGTTCTGCCTGGCTTGAGCTGACCCAGCCCAACAACCCCCTTGAAACCGGGGTGGAATTGATGATTCACCCGCCCGGGAAAAAAGTCACCCGATTGAGCCTTTTATCAGGCGGTGAAAAAGCGTTGTCGGCAATCGCATTTATATTCTCGATCTTTCTCATCAATCCGGCATCTTACTGCCTGCTGGATGAAATTGATGCCCCGCTTGATGAAGCCAACACCAACCGGTTTAACGAATTGCTGAAAATCATCGGCGAAAAATCTCAAATTATCATGATATCCCACAACAAGAGAAGCATGGAATTTTCCGATATGCTGTTCGGCGTTACCATGGGGGAAAGCGGTGTATCAAAACTTGTTACAGTGGATATTGAAAAACTGTCAGGACGGGCCCATTCACGGAATTAAACACATATAACTTAAAAAGGTAAAACCAGATGTTCGAACAACTCATTGATGTCTATGACATTGTTATCCAATACATTATGGCAATTAATTTCAATATGGAAATTAATATATATGAATCATTGGATGAAATTTCCGCATTTTTAACAATCATTTTGCTGCTTCTTATTTTCAGACGAATCAGAAAAAGCCGGAAAGCAAAAAAGTCGGAATTGATTCAAATGGATCAGGATCAGGCACCGGATATTGAGGCAGACTTTGAGACAGATGCCCAAGTGTCTTTTGATGAATTAAGAGCGATTAAAACAGATGAGGCGATAAAAGAGATCTTTGAAGATGCTGCGGGTGAGCTTCCGGAAATTATGGAAGACCAGGATACTGAACCCATTTACGAACCCGCGGAAACAGAACCGGTTTCTGAAGTTGAAATTGAAGAAGGAGAAGAAGAGGAAAAAGAAGAAGTAATCGCTGAGCCGTTACCGGAAAAGCCGGTTGAAGCGGTTGGATTCATGGATCGTCTCAAATCAGGACTTTCAAAAACCAGGCAATCACTTTCAAACCGATTTGATTCCATTCTTTCCGGCAGCCGAAAAATTGATGACGATGTTTTGGAAGAAATCGAAGAAGTGCTGATCACTTCAGACATTGGTGTTCCGACAACAATGGAGCTGATGGAACGAATTGGGAAAAAAGCCGACAAAATTTCAAATGCCGACGAATTCAAAGCTCAGCTCAAAAAAGAAATGCTTTCTCTTGTTGACATTCAATATCCAAAAGAAACTTTAGAAAAACCCCACATCATCATGGTCGTGGGGGTCAATGGCGTCGGCAAAACAACCACTATCGGAAAACTGGCTGCAAAATATTCGGCACAAGGAAAAAAAGTCCTGTTATCCGCTTCAGACACATTCCGGGCCGCAGCGATAGAGCAACTGGAGATCTGGGCAACTCGTTCAAGTGCTGACATTGTAAAACACCGCGATAAATCAGATCCTGCGGCGGTCGCTTTTGACAGTATCGAAGCGGCAATCGCAAGGGATGTTGATGTGGTGATTGTTGATACGGCCGGACGACTGCATACTAAAGTGAATCTGATGGAAGAATTGAAAAAAATCAAACGAAGTATCGGCAAAAAGATTCCATCCGCTCCCCATGAGACTCTGCTGGTTCTGGACGCGACAACCGGCCAGAATGCCGTTTCCCAGGCCAAACTATTTAATGAAAGTACTGATATTACAGGGATTGTACTCACAAAACTGGATGGAACGGCAAAAGGTGGGATTGTTTTGAGTATCTGCAATTCCTTAAACGTCCCGATCCGATATATCGGCATCGGTGAAGGAATCGATGATCTCCAGAAATTTGATCCCAAACTGTTTGTGGATGCACTTTTGTAGGATCATGTTTTACTTTCCGTACAGTGTTCACCCTTTCGGCACCAACAAGGAAAAATTCGTGCGAATTCTTTACTTTATATCTTTTTTTAACATATATTTCCAATCGCATAAGTAGAAACATGCGCAATTCCAATATTAGTTTTATTTCTTTATCTATAGTCCGACAACTTATTTAAATGTCGAACAAAAATAACGTTTCTCCAACCCACTGAAATATAAGGAATTGCTTAAAGTAAAATTTGTAAGTATTTGTTTTTTAAAAAAATATACATTAACCAAGGTCAATTGTATTTTTTTTTAATCTCTTCGATACTGCACAAAACTGATGAACCGTTCAACACCAGGACTATATACCTTTCAATGCATGGTAGCAGTGTTTTTTTAATTACTATTTAAATAAAACTCGCGTATAAAGCCGGTTAAGAAGAGATTTTTTTGAAAAAAAACCATAAAAACCCATTTTATCTATTGACAAGCTCAAATGCCTCCTTTAACGTACCAATTAATCAGGGTTTTTCAAAACCACTAACTTTTATTAATGGGAGGGAACAATGACTAAGGCAGAATTGGTAGAAAAAATGGCCAAAGAAGCAGGGATTTCTAAAGTTGCCGCTACAACCGCTTTGAATTCATTCATGGACGGTGTTACTAAAGCCTTAAAGAAAAAAGACGGCAAAGTAACTCTCGTAGGTTTCGGTACTTTTGCTAAAGTTCGCCGTAAAGCCAGAACAGGAAGAAACCCGCAAACTGGTGATCCGATTAAAATTAAAGCTCGCAATGTGGTTAAATTCAAACCCGGCAAGACTTTAAAAGATTCAGTTTAACAGAATCATACACAATTAAAAAAAGGGCGGCATGATTTAATATCATGCCGCCCTTTTTTAATATCGGATTGAAAAATCCTCAAATTTTCCCGTAAACGCGATTTCCAAGATTTCCATACCTGAAACAGATGCCGCTGACGGGCCTTTTTTGCACCAGTCGACAATCTGGTCAACTTTTTCAGATTCTCCTTCAAAAACCGCTTCCACGGTCCCGTCCGGACGATTTCTAACCCACCCGTTTACACCAAACCGTTCAGCAGCCCGACGGGTCTCCATCCGGAAAAAAACACCCTGCACCCTGCCGTTGATAATTGCATGGACTGCTTTTTTTTCATTCATAGGGCTTCTCATTATTGCCAATTTTAAGATGAATAGATGTAGTCAAAAAACTTACGAGACCATATTTTTTAAATCTGATTCATTGATGATTTGAACGTCTAATGCCTTTGCTTTATCAAATTTGGATCCCGGCGAATCTCCGGCAAGCAGATAATCCGTCTTACGGCTGACACTCCCGGTGACAGTCCCTCCTGCCCCTTCAATTAATTTTTTGGCCAGGGGCCTTGTCATGGTTTCCAGTTTACCGGTTAAGACAAATGTCATGCCATTTAAAGGTGCATCGTCCTTGATGGTTTTATTTTTTTCTATCGTGATGCCGTTTTTCATAAGCTGATCAATAGTATCCCGATTTTTTTTCCGGGCAAAAAAATCAACAATACTGTCGGCAACGATCGGGCCGATGCCTTCGATCGATTCAAGCGATTCCGGCGTTGCAGCAGAAATTGCATTAATGCCTTCAAATTCACTGGCAAGAATCCGGGCAATATGTTCACCCGCATGCCGTATTCCTAACGCATACAGAAATCGCGAAAAGCTGATCTGTTTACTGTTTTCAATGGCAAGAACAATATTCTGCGCTGATTTTTCGCCCATGCGGTCAAGGTCCTTCAAACCATCGACGCTTAACGCAAACAGATCGGCATAAGAAAAAATTAATTTCCTGTCAACCAGCTGATCGATCAGTTTATTACCCAGACCATCAATATCAAAGGCACTTTTGGCTGCAAAATGCCTGATCCTGCCCTTTATGATAGCCGGACATTCATCATTGACACAGCGCGTGACCGATTCTTCCTCGTCACGAAATACCTGTTTGTCACATACCGGACACACTGCCGGCATAACAAATTGTCTTTCCGTCCCGTTCCGGCTGCTTTCAATGACCTTAACAACCTCAGGAATGACATCTCCGGCACGCTGAACAAAGACCAAATCACCTATGCGGACATCTTTTTTCTCGATTTCATCTTCATTGTGCAATGTCGCCCGGCTGACAACGACCCCGGCCACATTCACCGGTTCCAGATGCGCAACCGGCGTTAATGCGCCGGTTCGTCCCACCTGAACCTGAATATCTATAACCCGTGTTCTCTCCTGCAGTGCTTTGAATTTTATTGCAATCGCCCACCGGGGGCTCCGGGAAGTCACCCCGAGCGATTGCTGATCTTCAAACCGGTCCACCTTGACCACCATCCCGTCAATTTCATATGCAAGATCCAGGCGCCTGGCATCCAAATCCCTGTAATACCCCATTACTTGGGAAAGCGGCACTTTAAATAGAATCAACGGATTTATGCGAAATCCAAGCTGTTTGAGCTTTTGCAGCGTCTCTGCCTGAGAATCGGTTTTCAGCACAGTCGCATCACTGACATTGTATATATAGATCTCCAAAGGCCTTTGGGCGGTAATGGATGAATCCAATTGACGCAACGATCCGGCAGCGGCATTTCGCGGGTTGGCAAACAGCGA
Organism: Desulfococcaceae bacterium; assembly: GCA_030145385.1. Classification (GTDB taxonomy): domain Bacteria; phylum Desulfobacterota; class Desulfobacteria; order Desulfobacterales; family Desulfosalsimonadaceae; genus SURF-3. The sequence goes on along the minus strand of JAQYVU010000018.1, from coordinate 15,453 downwards.
AAGATTCTGACTTGAACGTTCTTCATTGAGAGACTTAAAATTTTCCTTGCTGATAAATATTTCACCACGCACTTCAAGCAGCGCGGGAAGTGGCTGATGCTTGTCTTGCTGCAGCCGAAGCGGAACTGTCGTTATTGTTTTGGCATTTGAAGTAATTACTTCGCCTCTTACCCCGTCACCTCGTGTGGACGCCATTGTCAATACCCCGTTTTCATAAACCAGTTCAACTGCGACACCGTCAATTTTGGGTTCAGCGGTGTAAAGAATATTGGTAGCATCAGGCAACAGTTTGCTGACACGTTGATCAAAGCTGTTCAAATCTTCTTCAGTAAATCCTTTGTCCAGACTCATCATTTTTACATTGTGGGCAACGGTTTCAAATCGCTCAAGGGGCGGTGAGCCGACACGCGCACTGGGCGAATCCAAACTTGAAAACTGCGGCCAGGATTCTTCAAGTTCAACAAGTTCTTTCATCATGCGGTCATATTCCGCATCGGAAACAACTGGATCGTCTAAGACAAAATACCGGTGATTGTGATGATGTAATTCCTGGCGTAAATATGCAATCCGTTGCTCAATTTCCGGGTTTATTTTCGGGTTTACATTGTCCGTGTCCGTCATAAGTCTCTCAATAAAGGTTAGATGATGTATAATTATTGCCCGCTCCAAAAATTTTGGATTATCTCACATAACTGATAGCGGCGTTGTTTAAAAACAGGATTTTTAAATCCGGGTTTCCATTTCAAGGAAGACAACTCATCAGAAACCAGTAGAATGCATCCCACATCAATATTACGAAAACTGCCAACGGAAAACAAGGCAGCGGCTTCCATTTCGACTGCCAGGGCATTTTTTTTCTGAAAATATGCCACTTTTTCTTTTGTTTCGCGAAAAATAGCATCCGTGGACCAGACAGGCCCTTCATGAAATTTGACTTTATGTTTGGTAAGCGCTGATTTGATACGCGACTGGAGTGAAACGCATGGAAAGGATTCTGAACATGGCCCTGCGGTATAATTTTTTGATGTACCGTCGTCAATAAAGGACTTGTCAGGAATAATGACATCACCGATCCGGACATTTCCCGAAACAGCCCCGCACCAGCCGAAAAAAACAACTTCGCGGACACCCCAGGCAATCAGGGATTCCAGCAAAATGACCGCATAGGGGGCGCCGATAAACGGACCGACAACCCCTGTTGAAATATTTTCATACCCGTAGTTCAACCGGCTCATTAACAGGCGTTGTGATTTACTGTTCCCGGTTTTTAACAAACGATGCAAACAATCAAGGTCGGGCGGGTTGGCAACCATCACACAACGTTTACCCAGTTGCGGCGGTTTTTTACCCATTACCGGGTTGACGATGGCTTCATGGGTATCCATAGAGATAATCTGACTTTATCTTTTGTGAGGAATTTTAAACAAGGTTAAAGGCTGAAGACTGCAAGGATAAAAGGAAAATGGATATTTTTTTACCTAAAAGCCTTCGGCCTTCAACCTGACCTTCTATTTACCTACTTCATCGGGTCAACCAGGCCGGACATGTCATCCTTTATTTCGTCGATCATATCATAAAGCCACATAACATCTTCAATGGTCAGCCGTCCCGCTTTTGCCGGTCGCCTTTCCGTCCCATCCTTTTTCAACAGGATGCGCGGGCCGATCTGAAGCTTCGGCTCCCCTTCCCCGTACTGATTAATGGAAACCATCAGACCGGTCTCTTCGCATTTCCATTCTTTGAGCGTTTTATCTTTTTCTGGATCATAACCTGCCATAACCTTATGCCTCCGTCATTAATATATTATAATTGTGTTTTGGTGTCTTAAGTTAATCAGGTAGAAACTTTAGAAAAATCAGCCAGCAGTGCAAACAAACCGGATATTTGTCCCAAAAGGGCCAAACGGTTTCTTCGGATATCAATATCTTCCGCCATAACCATGACATCATCAAAAAAGCGGTCAACGGATTCACGCATGGATGCAATATCGGAAAACGCCTTGTCAATGTTTCCGTTTTTAATGTGGGTGTCGACACGTTGTTTGACGTCTTTGTATAAATTGAATAACGCAGATTCGGAATTGTGTTCAAAGAGCGAATCGGAAACGGTTTGGGAAACCGTTTCCGATGAATCGGCTTTTTTGATAATATTCACCACTCGCTTAAAAGCAGTGGCCAGAATTTCAAAATCAGGTTCGGATTTTAAAAGCTGGAACGCATGGGCCTTCTGCCAGATAGTCGGAATATTGTCTTTTGAAACAGACAAAACAGCGGCAACAGCGTCTTTTGAAATGCCTTCCTCTTCCAGCAGATGTGCCATTCGACCTTTTAAAAACTCTATGATCTTCTCTGTCAAAAGATCGACTTCAGATGCATCACATTTATTAAACAGATTAAGGCTGTTTTTAATGAGATCGTCTAATGAAAATGTAAATTTATTTTCAAGGGCAATCAGGATAATCCCGTTTGCCTGGCGTCGAAGCGCATAGGGATCCGAGGCACCGGTCGGTATCAGACCAATACTGAAACAACCGCATATCGAGTCAATTTTATCTGAAATACTTAAAACAGCTCCTTCAACGGTTTCCGGCAAAGGGCCGCCTGCAGATGTAGGCCGGTAATGTTCCTCAATTGCCGTGGCCACACTGCCCGACTCCTTTTGTTTGTGTGCGTATACCCGCCCCATGATTCCCTGGAGCTTCGGGAACTCGATCACCGCATGACTGACCAGGTCTGATTTGCATAAGCCGGCAGCCCTTGAAATATGGGCTGTCTGAGTTTCATCCAGATTTTGTGTTGCCGCCAGAAAAACAGCCAGTTTTTTAATCCGATGAATTTTGTCATGCATGGATCCGAGATCAGCCTGAAATAAAACGGAATTTAATTTTTCCGCCTTATCATCCAGCGAATTTTTTAAATCCGTGTTAAAAAAGAATTGAGCATCTGCCAGCCGGGCTCTTAAAACACGTTCATGACCTTTTGCGACCAAATCCATGTCATTGGCCTTCGTATTATTTACAGCCACAAAATAAGGCATCAGATTATCCTGATGATCTACAACCGCAAAATATTTCTGATGAACCCGCATGGAGGTAATTAGTATCTCGCGGGGCAGTTCAAGGAATTCATCGTCAAACCGGCCCACGACGGCTGCCGGATATTCAATAAGATTTGTGACAGTATCCACGAGCGCGTCATCGGGTATCACCAGGCCGTTGATTCGGGCGACCGCTTCGTTCATCTGCGTGACAAGTTCTTCTTTACGCCTGCTGATATCAGCCATTACAAAGGCGTCAGACAGGATTTCCAGGTACTGATCCGGTGAAGAGAGTTTTAGTTTTTTCGGTGCCATAAACCGATGCCCGAATGTATTTCTGCCGCTTTTCACGTCACCCACCTGAAACGGGATCACATCATTACCCAAAAGCGCTGCAATCGAATGAATCGGCCGGGCAAATTGAATGTTCAGATTTGACCAGCGCATGGTTTTAGGGAAATATATGGACAAAATGGATTCAGGAAGTATTTCTTTTAATATTTTTTTTGCGGCAATACCGCGTTCAGTTTTCACAGCATAAAGATAACGTCCCTTGTCCGTTTCCATGACCTTTAACTGTTTTGGCGATACACCGATTTTCTCTGCAAATTTTTGGCCCGGAACCGTCAGATTGCCGCTGTCATCCATGGCGATCCGTTCGGGCGGTCCCATCATTTCAACGGACAGCGGGGTCTGTTTTCCCGCCACATCATCAATAATAATGGTCAAACGCCTGGGCGTTCCGTAAACATGAATTTCACCGTGCGCAATACGGGCGACTTCCATTTTTTTCCGCAGAATCGCTGAAAACGATTCCAATGCCGGATAAATATATCCTGCCGGAATTTCTTCGGTTCCGATTTCCACCAATAACCGATTCATAGTAACTCCTGTTATTTTTTATAATCTTATTTTAAAGTTTATTCCGCTTCGAATAAACATAAAAGTTTTGTTCGTTATTTCTTATTTCAGTAACGGAAATCCCATTGCCTCGCGCTGCTGAACATAGCCTTCCGCGCAGGCGCGGGCAAGGTTTCTGATCCTGCCGATATATCCGGTACGTTCCGTCACGCTGATGGCACCCCGGGCGTCCAGCAAATTAAACACATGCGAACATTTCAAACAATATTCATATGCCGGCAGCACCAGCCCGGCGTCACTCGACCGCTTTGATTCTTTCTCAAATGTGCTGAAAAAATTAAAGAGCATGTCAATGTCAGCTACTTCAAAGTTATACGTTGACTGCTCGACCTCCTGCTGATGATGGACATCTCCGTAATTGATCTTGCTGTTCCACTGGATGTCAAAAACATTATCAACCCCCTGGAGATACATGCAGATTCGTTCAAGCCCATACGTGACTTCCACCGGCACCGGATGCACATCAATGCTGCCGGCCATCTGAAAATAAGTAAACTGGGTAATTTCCATGCCATCCAGCCAGACCTCCCAGCCAAGCCCGGCGGCTCCGAGGGTGGGAGATTCCCAGTCATCTTCAACAAAGCGAATATCGTGATCCAAAGGATCAATGCCCAGAACCTTCAGACTCTGGAGATACAATTGCTGAATGTTTGTCGGAGACGGCTTGAGAATAACCTGAAACTGATAATAATGCTGCAGCCGATTGGGATTTTCACCGTATCGACCGTCTGTCGGCCTCCGGGAAGGCTGCGCATACGCCACATTCCATGGCTCGGGCCCCAGTGCTTTTAAAAGAGTTGCGGGATGAAAAGTTCCGGCACCGACTTCCATATCATACGGCTGAACCAGAACACACCCCTTTTGGGCCCAGAATTTTTGAAGTCCAAGAATCACATCCTGAAAATACATATTTCTATCCTTATAATTTCTAAATATAAACCAAATTCTATATTTTATACTAAAACAGATCCCACTCGAAACAGGTTATTGCAAAACGTAATGAGCGCAGGCAAAACAAGGCGAAATAGCGGAGCTTATGTCAATAAATGAGCATATTGAGCCGAATTTTAACGCTGTGTTGACAAGCGCAATAGTTTTGCATTAACCTGTTAAACCGGACCTGCTACTAATCCGTCTTCATCAATATTAATATCCAGAAGACAGGCTTCTTTTCTTTGGCAAAGAATATTATCCCATGCGATTTTTAATTCAGATATTTTGTCCTCATTCCCCAGCGCCCAGATACATCCGCCGCCGCCGGCACCGGTAAACCGGGCGCCGCAGCCATAATCAAGGGCAGAACGAACCAATTGAGATCCGGTATCATCCAGCACATCAGGCGTCATCTCCACCCGGATGGCAGTCTCACGATTTAAATGCGTCACTGCTTCTTCTATGTTTAGTGAATCAAAAGCTTCAACAAACGCACGGGTACAGCTTGCAATCTCAACCCACCGGGTTCTGCATTCACCGGTGATAAACTGTTTTACCCATATACCGTTAATATTTCTGGATTCATGCGGGATACCGCAATAAGCCACCAGCAGGTGTTTTGACAATGCCTCATAACGTTCCGGTTTGGCAATCGGCTTCCGTATATATGGCAGAGGGGTTCCGGCTCCATTCCAATACCAGGCGTTGATGCCGCCGTAGACGGCTGCCAGCTGGTCCTGGAGTCCGCACGGCACTCCGGCCACACTTTCTTCAATGCCGTGGGCCAGCAGCGGAATCTGTTCATGAACAACCATCGGCCTGCCTGCTTTTCCCAGCAGACAATTAAATGCCGCAATCAGGGCAACGGCTGCAACCGAAGATCCGCCCAGCGCACTGCGCGGCGGAGAGCCGGATTCAATAATAATATGAATGCCGCTGACCTGAAAATATGCCGCAATAGCGAACATCAGCCCCATGGGATGATCAAAGGGCACTTTTTCAAGAGGAAACTCAGCGCTTGCAAATCCCTTTGAGGATATTTTAATGTAACCTTTCTGAAACGGGACAATCTGAACACGGGTGCGCATGTCAAGTGCGATATTGAAAGTGCAGGGATTAAGATATGACAGGGGATAATAAAAACTGCTGATATCCAGCGTGCCGCCCATATCAATCCGACAGGGTGCGGATGCTTCGATTAAATCAGATTTTAATATTTCGTTTATTTTAGTGTTCATCAGTTCTGAAACAGGTCATTAAAACCGGTCAATACCACCGGGTGTATTTAACGTATACCTCAATTGAACGTTAAAATTTTAAACGATCAACTTCGGTTAAGGCATCTGTGAGCGTAAATTTCGCAGAAACTTAAGACTTTTGGGTTCTTTTCCGATATGAAAAACAATAAATTTTTCTAAAAACTTAAGACCTTCACTTAAAGCCATCCGGCTTAATTTAAGGCGGCCGGCTGTTTTTAAGTCATTTTCCTGAATCCATAAAAGCTGTTTAACGGTGCCTTTTGAAAGGTTCAGAGAGTATAATCTGCTTGATGAACATCCTTTGCACAGTATCCCCCCCTTTGCAAGTTCAAAAAAGAGATGATTGCCTTTGATTTCATCTGTTTTTATATGGCACATGTTGCACTCTGAAAAATTCGGGGACAGGCCGGAAAAACTTAAAAACCGAAGCTGAAAAATGATGCTTAATTCCTCGTTGCCGATAATCCCGGAATCCAGAGAATCAAGGCAGTACCGGAGTAAATGATAAATACGGGTCTGTTCTTTTCCTTCTTCCAGCCAGAGATTGACCAGTTCCGCCCAGTAGCTCGCATAAGAGGTTTTCATAATATTGCCGCGGATACCTGAAAACGGATTTTCCAATGCCGCATCCTGTAAAACAGGCATCCCCCGTCCGCGCGGGGTCCTGCATTCCATATGGAGTACGGAAAAAAGTTCCAGCACACCGGCAAACCGTTTCCGGCTTTTTTTGGCATTTTTGGCAATTACGGTGATCTTGCCTTTAGCCAATGACAGCAGAGTTATAATAAGGTCATAATCGCCATATGATGACCGGCGAAGCAGAATGGCGGGGGTGGAAAAAGTTGACATTTTTCTTCACACGAACTGAACCATTACATTTAAAATCATTGATAAAGTTATTCTCTATGACAGGGATGACGTTTTTTCATAAAAAAAATTCAAATACCAAGAAGTATTGTGGCCACCTGAAAATAGATTAAAACACTGAGGATATCAATGGAGGAAGTGACAAACGGACCCGTGGCAACCGCAGGATCGATATGAATGCGGGCAAACATCATCGGCATGAAAGAACCTACAAGGGCTGCAACGGACATGGATGAAATTACGCCTATGCCCACCGATATTGCCAGGGCATCAATACTGTATTGAAACTGAACCAGGGTCCCTAAAAGGGCCCCGTAAAATAAACCTAAAATGACGCCGATAGCCAGTTCCTTTGACACCACGGACCATAAATCCCGAATATTAATCCGGCCGGTGGCAATGCCGCGGACAACGATCGTCGAAGACTGAATGCCGATATTTCCCCCCATGCCCATGATGACGGGAATAAACAAAGCCAGGTAGGAAACCTGTTTCAGGCTTTCTTCAAAATAACCGATAATGAATATGGCAACAATACCGCCCAGAAAACTGGCAAAAAGCCAGGGCAAGCGAATTCGGGTGCTTCTGACAATAGATTTTGTTTCAACAAACTCTTCCCCGACACCGGCCATTTTCAGGATATCTTCGGTGGCTTCCTCCCGGAATACATCAATAACGTCATCAACGGTGACAATACCTACCATTTTCTCATCTTCATCAACCACCGGAACAGCCAGGATATTGTATCGGGCAACAATTTTGGCAACCTCTTCCTGGTCCATGTCGGTGGTGACGGAAATGACATCTTTTCCCATAAAATTACGAAGCGGCGTCGATGATGGGACAACAACAAGCTGACGAAGCGAGCTGACGCCCACCAGGCGTTCTTTTTCATCCACGACGTAAATATAAAACGGCATCTCAACGTCAAGGTATTCTTTGGACTGAAGCGATTCAATAACGTCTTTTGACGTCATATTCTCTTTTAAAGCGATAAAGTCAGGAATCATTATCGAACCGGCAGTATCATCCTTGTATCGCAGGAGACCTTCCACTTCTTCCGATTCGGTTTTTTCCATCATGCCCAACACAGCGTCCGCTTTATTCTGGGGCAGCATCTTGATAAATGCCACACTGTCATCAGACGGCATGTTTTCCATAATCTCGGCAAGTTCTTCTAAAGATAGTCCCTCAATAATATTAAGACTGATATCTTCATCCAGTTCACTGACAACTAATGATTTTTTTTCAGGATCATGGATCAGCTGAAATAATTTTCTCTGATTAGAGACGGACAAAGACGGAAAAACAGCCGGCAGGTCAGCGGCATGAACCTTGCTGATTATTTTCGCAAGCCGGGCGGTGGCTCCCCGACGCATCAGGCGTTTAATGGTTTCTGTTAAAATTCTATTTCGCTCAACTAACATTGACTATATTCGCTTTATTTATTTTGATTGGGGCAGCTCAATATATGCAGCTTCACCACTTTTTCCCGGAATAAAGACCGGCTTCTCATTTAACAAAATTTTCACGCCGGCAGCATTTCTAACCAGCAATTTAATCTTTGAAGATGCTTCCAGTTCCATATGATCCATTGGATGCAGCAAATATTCCAATGGCTCTGAATCATCGATAACAATCTCCAACAAAGTGTCTTCAACAGCATCTATCTGCAAAAACAGTTTGTCATTTTGATTCGCGGCAAATGAACCGGGTGTTAATATTTCAGCCGCCCCGGAAGCATCATAATCCATTTTTTCGATATGGTTTCCTAAGGCTTTATGAAGCGGATTAGATTGGGAACCATATATCATATAGACGGATAACACAATGACGATTATCAAAAGTCCTGTCAATAAACCCATACGGGACAATACTTTTTTATTGTAATTAAAAAATTTTGCTTCCGCTGTTTGCCTTTTTTCATATGCTGACCGGTTGATAGCATAACGATCGACAATATCATCATCATCAACACCGATGAATTTGGCATATGCCCTGAGAAGGCCTTTAACATAGACCGCATCCGGCAATTCCTGGTGGTTCTCCGCCTCTATGAGCGACAGTTGCCGTGCGCTGATTCGTATTTCCTCTGCAACTGTTTCAAGGGGTATCCCCATCTGGGTTCGCATGGATTTAAGATAACGCCCGAACGCCATGGCGGATAGATCTGGATTCAATATATTGTTGTTCAATTAAAATTCCCGGTCTTTGGGGCAAACTTAAAAATCGCTCAACTCAGGTTACACAGAAAGGATTAACGGATAATTTTAATATGCGCGTCCTCCCGAAGATGCTCAACCCATGACTGAAATTTTTCATTTACCGATTCTTCATAAAGCAGTTGCCTGATTTCATCTGTCATTTCACTGAGTGTCCGCCCGCCTGTTTCTTCAATTTTTTCAACAAAGAATATCTGGTATCCCTGGTCAGTTTCAATAATTGAAGAAATTTCTCCGGGATTTAGCTCTTTTATTGCTTCGGCAATATTCTCCGCCAGTTCATCAATCGTAAAGAGACCGAGTCTGCCGCCATCTGAAGCATTCATGGCTTCAGAATTTTGCTGCGCTATTTCCGTAAATAATGCCCCTGCATCAAGCTGTTTATAAACAGCCTCCATCCGGGAATATACTGTTTGCTTTGACTGAATATCCATTGAAATGGGATAGGTCATCATAATATTTCGCAGCATATATTTTTTCCTGGATGCGTATTTATCCAGATTCTCTTCATAGTAATTTTTAATATCCGATTCGGTAATAATAATTTTTGATTTGATCTTTATGTTCACCAGCTTATTCCTGAGAATCTGCCGCTTAATCTCATCCCGGTATTCTTCCATACTGACGCCGCTGGATGTCAATGCCATACGAAGATCTTCATCGGAATAATAATTCATGGCCTTGACCTGCTCGATGGCATTGTCGATGTCTCTTTCATCAACAAAAATACCGGTATTTCTTATTTCCTGATCCGCCAGTTTTTCATCAATCAGGTTATTTAAAACCTCCATCCGAATTTTATAGATTTGTTCATTTTCATTATCAGGGGAATATCCCTTTAACCGAATCTGTTCCTCAAATCGGGATACCGCCTTGTTAAGTTCCACAAGCCGGATAATATCGTCATTCACAACTGCAACAATACGGTCAACCACCTCGACAGACACAGCAATCCCTGGAGGCAATGAGACAAGCGCAAGAAATAAAACAACAAAAAACCCCAAAAAAAACTTTTTCTTTAAAGAAAACAAACAAATTATATTCATCATATTTTTTAAACCAACCTTTTTGGAGGCAATTAAGTTATTATAATAATTAATATTTTTAACTATCGAAATTTTATTTATTAACATACCCGGCAATTTCCATCAAGATATTTTTGGTTTGTCCAATAATTCCTCCCAGCCCGTTACCGTTAAGCAGGACTTTGAGTCCATTATCAGGCATAAAATTATATTGTTTCGGGTTTTCATCCACCATTTCAAGCAGCGCAAACGGACGTTTTTGGTGAAGCTCTGAAAACCAGAGAAAAACAGACTGTTCATTTAAATCCAGCTTTTTAACACCGGCCTTGATTGAAAGGATTTTCAACATAATTTTTAAAAGCAGATTCCCCGCTTCTTTGGGTAAATTACCAAACCGGTCAATCAATTCTTCTTTGAAATCTGCGACATCCTTTAATTCCATCATTTTTGCAAGCCGCCGGTAAGCCATGAGCCGCTGGTCAATATCTGAAATATAAGATTCAGGAATAAAGACTGACATCGGAACATTAATTTCAGGCTCCAGTTTTTCAACAACTCTCTCCCCTTTTAATGACGCAATGGAATCTTCCATCAGCCGCAAAAACATATCATAACCAACCGCTGCAATGTGCCCGGACTGGGATACGCCCAGCGCAGCCCCGCCGCCCCGGATTTTCATATCATTCATTGCAATCTGAAAACCTGCCCCGAGCCCGGTATGTTCCATTAACACCCTGAGTCTCTTTTCAGCAGTACGGGTCAGCGCGGCTTCCTTTGAAATAAGAAGATACGCATATGCCTGTTCATTCGACCGGCCCACGCGCCCTCTTAACTGATAAATCTGGGCCAGACCAAAACGTTCCGCACGATTGACGATGATCGTATTGGCATTGGGAATATCCAGTCCCGACTCCACAATGGTTGTGCATACCAGCATATCAATCTCTTTGTTCAAAAATTGGAACATGGCTTTTTCAAGTTCTTCTTCGCTCAACCGTCCATGGGCAACCGCCAGCCGAACATCCGGAACCAGTTCTTTCAGATATTTCGCAATATTCCAGATGGTATTGATATTATTGTGAACAAAAAATATCTGCCCGTTACGGTCCATTTCCTTTTGTATGGCTTCGGTAACGATGACCGGGTCAAATTCAGATATATATGAAAGAATCGCCTGCCGCTGTTCCGGCGGCGTCTGGATAATACTGATATCCCGCACACCCAGCAAAGACATATGTAATGTTCGGGGAATCGGCGTGGCCGTCAAAGACAGAACATCGACGTTTTTCCTCATTTTTTTTAATTTTTCTTTATGCTTGACGCCAAAGCGCTGTTCCTCATCGATTACAGCCAGGCCTAAATCTTTGAACTTTACATCCTTTTGAACCAGCCGGTGTGTGCCAATAACGATATCGGATTTTCCTTCCTTTAATCGGCCTAAAATTTCCTGTTGCTGTTTCCTGGTCCGAAAACGGCTCAGACAGTCTATATTTACCGGATATCTTTCATAACGCTCGGCAAAGGTTTTGTAATGCTGCTCGGCAAGGAGTGTTGTGGGCACCAGAATCGCTACCTGTTTACCATCATTGACGGCTTTAAAGGCTGCCCGTAGTGCTATTTCAGTCTTTCCGTACCCTACATCACCGCAGATCAGGCGATCCATGGGAGAGGGGTCTTCCATGTCGCAAAGCACATCGTCAATGGCTTTTAGCTGATCAGATGTCTCTTCGTAAGGAAAACTTGCTTCAAAATCCTGGAAGTAATTATCCGGCGGCATAAACGCATAGCCCTTCATCACCTTGCGTGAGGAATACAACTCAAGCAGTTCTCCGGCAATTTTTTCAACTGATTTTTTTGCCTTTGCACGAATCCGCTGCCAGGATTTGCTGCCCATTTTATCAACCACCGGCGTAATACCGTCAACCCCCATATATTTCTGGACCATATCCAGACGATCAACCGGCAGAAAAAGTTTATCGCCATCCTTATATTCGACTAAAAGATAATCGTTGACAATGCCTTCAAATCTTAATTTTTCAAGTCCCTGATAACTCCCTATGCCATGTTCAATGTGTACAACCAGATCGCCGGAATTTAATTCGCCGAAATCAAGCAGGGCCGTCTTTATTTCCCCGGTTTTTTTCTTCAACCGGCGGCGGCGCTGTTTGGAACCGAATATTTCATTGTCTGTTATAATTGCCAGCGATTCGTCATACCATACAAATCCGGCCGAAAGATTACCCAGGCAGATATAAATTCCTGATTTTCGATATTTAATTTTTTCTACCGGTGTCTCGGTCAAACGGGCGTAAATACCGTAAGGCTCGATTAAAGACTGCAGTCTTTTTATCTGAGATTCGGAACTGCAGACAATCAGTGTCAAAAATCCGGCAGACTGTTTTTCGTTAATCCACTCGGAAAGCGGTTCCAGGATATGGCTGTCTTTTTTTTCTTTTAACAGGGTCGTACTGATTTCCGTATTGTTTTGCACTGAGAAATCAATATATATAGAAGATGGTCCGCTTTCCTTATTCGGCGTAATTGTAGCAAATTCGCAAAAAAGCAATCGGCTTTCTTTTTTTATCCGTTCTTTTACTGATGCCCAGTTTAAATATGATACCTCGGGATCAACACACAGTCTTTTATCCTGCACCGCATTCAGATAATTTTTTGCCGCCTGCCCTTCTGCATGTATGGCCGCTTTGTCGATTTCTCCCGTATCGGATTGAATCCATAAAGCGCTTGAGGGCATATAATCAAACAAGCTGTCAAGCTGCTGGTACACCAGTGGCAAAAGGCTTTCGATGCCCGGGAAAACCCCTTCTTTACGGATACGGTCGATAAATTCTTCGGCGGTCTGGCTGGCCAGCCCGTTTTCAGCGACCTGATCCCGAACTCTTCGAATGGTCTGATTCATGCGTGATTTTTCAAGAACGGTTTCCCGGGCCGGCAGAATAATCGCTTCATTCACACTGTCGATTTTGCGCTGTGTGGCAGATGAAAAAAATCGGATGGAGTCAACGGTATCCCCAAAAAGTTCAATGCGCAGCGGTTCAGGATACATGGGTGAATAAATATCAATAATGCCGCCGCGAACCGAATATTCGCCAAAATCCTCCACAAGGGTTACATGCGTATATCCGCCCGAATGCAGCTTGGCCACTAATTCATCCCGATCAATTTCTTCCCCGCACATAAGCAATTCCGCATAGTCACAAAGGACCTGTTTAGGGATCAGGCGCTGGAGCAAAGTTTCAACTGGTGTTAAAACAATTTTCGGGAAACTGTTTACCGCTAAATTATAAAGCGTATGAATACGATTTGCTGCAGTCTCATTGTTATAAGAGATTCGCTTAAACGGTAAAATATTATACGGAGGAAAAAGTATAATTTCCGGTGTATTACTATCCGCAAAAAAGCTAAGATTTTCAGCAAACGATTCACAGGCCTTAAGATCCGGAAGAATGATGACCTGGGTTTTATGTATTTCCCGGCACAACCGGGAAATAAGATAGGCCCTTTCAGTTTTGCCAATACCGTTGCATTGTACAAGATTGTGTCCCTGCCGAACAGATTCGGCTAGCAAATGTACATTATTCTCACCAGTGAAATTATCCATTATTAATAATCTTTCCGGATAAAACAATTGTTTGAAAAAATTGAAACATCTATCTCCCCTAACTCACAAGTTTTTAAGCTAAAAAACCATCTAAAACAACTGACAAAAACAGCTTGACGGTCATATAAGAGCATGTTAATGAATCATGATATTTTTTAAGTCTTACAAAGTGCCGACGTAGCTCAGTTGGTAGAGCAACGCATTCGTAATGCGTAGGTCAGCGGTTCGACTCCGCTCGTCGGCTCCACTTTTTTTTATTTTATTATTAAAATTTTCGCTTTAATAAATTAAGATATCTTTCTTAACAAAACTTTAACTTAAATTACAATCCGCATTTTTATTTTTTAAAATGTGGGTGATTTATATCCATATAAAACTGACTGGTAAAAAAGCCAAAACAGAAACACCTGCCAAAAAAACGATATCAGAAAAGCAAAATTTCTTCTGAGATGGGAAATTTTTTTCTGATCTGATCTTTCTAAAGACAGACGAATTGGCTAAAGACTCACAAATTGGACTTTTTACACCCCGGTATTTAAAAAAAAGGAAACAAATCAAACCGATATATATTTAAAAAATATAAATTTTCTTGACATATCCATCATATATATTTATTTATAATAATATTAGTTATATTTGCATTATATAAAAATTATTATTAATAATAAGAATCAGATACAAACCTTTGTTTATTATTAATTATTTTTTGGTGCAAACGTTTTAAACCACGGAAAAACATGAACTTACCGAATGAAATCGCTCTAAAAGAGGAGATTAAAGAAATCGCGGATAAAATTGATGCGATCATCAATACGGTAAATCAGTATTATCCGATGGACCAGGATTCGGACCCATCAAAAAATGAAAAATCTGATCAGCAGAATATTTGATTGAGCATATATTAAATATAAGGTTACTAATCTAATCAGCCTAAGTAGGAGGCACAATGGCATTAACAAAAAACAAAATCGTTGAACATGTAAATGAACTTGGGTTTACAAAAAAAAAATCAGTTGAAATTGTTGAATCGCTTCTTGAAATTATTAAAAGTAGCCTTGAAGATGGTGAAGATGTTCTTGTATCAGGGTTTGGTAAATTCTGCGTTAAACAGAAATCCACACGACGCGGGAGAAACCCTGCAACCGGTGCAGACCTTCTCTTAGATGAAAGAAATGTTGTAACTTTCAAATGCTCTGGAAAATTACGAGAAAGCATCAACGATAAATAATCAAGATCAGCCCAATTCTTTACACAAAATGAATCAGCTACCATTCTATATTGGTAGACTGTTTCCATCTATAAAAAAATTGCTCCGGAAAATAAATCAATCCTTTTGGGATTGAATTGTTCCCGGCATATATATTATTAACCAAAAAGCCTTCCCAATTTCTGGGAAGGCTTTTTGTCTTTTCCGCTTGATGCCTATATGTTCAGGAAATCAGATTACAATAAAATATTATAGGCCTTTATCTTGCTTAAAAGCGATGGATGACTGATTTCAAGAAGCTTTGCAGCCTTTGTACGATTAGCTCCGGTTGCTTCAAGAGCCCTTTGGATCAAATATGTTTCTA
>JAQYVU010000135.1 GCA_030145385.1 Desulfococcaceae bacterium | reverse complement strand
CCATGTGTGCGGTTTTGGTCACACATGGTAAAAAAAATTAAAAGCCTTTAAATACAGGCTATGACACGGAGCTTCTAAAATAAAATCCTGAAATTATAGCCAAAATTTGTTACTTGAGCGAAGTGGATAACCATATAATATTATTATCTTCAATCTTTAAAAAAACTTCATTACCATTTGAGTCAAGAAATTCTATTTCTTTATTTTCCTGATAAGACTTTTTTATAACAGAAATCAATATCACCTGACCTATGCTTAAATCTCCTCCACCAAGAATGATAACTGGACTCGCAACAAGCTCAAATTGTTTATTGAACACATCATCCGAAAACAATTTCTCCCGAATCTGGCGAGGTTGAAGATTAGAGATAGACCTAGCTATTAATGAGGTGTTCATCCTTTTTTATTTCCTCAATAGAAAGTTCAATATGCTGTTTTGTGTACTTTACCAGCATTTCAATTAGCTCTGGATTGGCCGGTAACAATGGATCAATAATATATTGTTCTATCCAGTCTCTAAAAAAGTTCTGACGTTCTTCACTCAAAAGATACTGCGAATGTAATAATAATGAAAAATGTCGAGCAAATGCTTCAGAAGGATTCCATTCTGTTTTAGATGGACTTAAATCTTTCGCCCAATCTAAAGGGGAAGGCGCAATATTACTCCATGCCCAATCAGATAACTTAATTAGTCGCTCTATCTCGATACTATCATCAGACCATAATTTCCGAATTGCATCCACCGTGAGAATCTGAAGTCGGGCAAGAAAATTTATTTCATCCGGATATAATATCATTTTCCTTAACCGAATACGCAAAAGTATATGTTTTAAAGATCTCATTTCAGGGCTTTCGCGTAAATTACCTGCTTCATCAAAAGTTGCACTTCTCAAATAGATCTCAACTTCATCACGAAAAATCGGTATAAACGCAAAACCGGATTGCCGCAATTTATGATAAAATTTTAACTTCTCGGGTTTTGAGATGATATTATGTTTCTGAAAATGACGGATAAGATCAACTATGCATAGAGTTGGCACGTTTTCACCTGACTCATCAGTAATGGTTTTGTGTTTATTGAAAAACCGATCATCAATACAAACAGCATCACACTGACTTACATCCTTCATTAAGTGGGCTAAAGATGGAGCACATTGATAAAACCATTCGAGATCGTCTTTTTCATTCAAATAATTGCGCGACATAAAAAAAGCATCTCCCTTTTCAAGAGCTTCCTTTAATATTAAACGGATATTATCTATTAGGTTTGCATTTCGTTGACTTTCATTTTTTTCAGAAAGAATCGCAACCTGATTGGCTTTAGTTGATGGGTGAATTAAGATATCCAAGCCTGCATTTTGAATTGCATATAGAAGACCTGACTTATAAAAATATGCCACCACAAGGTCATCGAGATATAACGGTTTCGTCAATATCTTAAAATTAGATTCAAAGATATCTTGGGCGCGATCTCGTAATTCGAAAAATTGTTTTGCAGTTTTAAAATATTCTTCATCAACAAAACTCTTTCCAAAGACTAAATCTAAAAATGATTTTGTCGAAATCACGAATTGGCTGTATTCTTTTAAATCAGCCTCTTGTTCCATTAAGGTATTAATCTTATATATTGGGAAGGTATGAACAACCCGGCATCTATCTAAACGAGAAGCTTCAAGCATTTCAGCCAAATCTTTTCCCACCTCATCAACTAACCATTGTGGTGGATCAGGAAGTTGATGATCTACTTTTAAAACTTTATTATCAATAAACCCTCTTATTGCCTCTGCTTCAATAACACGGGAAGGTTGATGGAATCGTAAATAATTTCTTTCATTAAGAAGAGAAATCATAACATCTGGCGAAAGCGCCACCTGACGAAAAGCTTTAAACGCATGGCCTATAATATTTAAATGAAATAATATAATGATTGAAGTAAGATCAAGGGATATAACCCAGTCCGGATTGAGATCTACATCCCTCCTTGCTCCCGATATAACTGGAATCACAATTTTTTTTCGGCCATCTGATTGTATTTCATTGCGAAGGGGTAAGTCTAAAAGGAAAGTCGACAATGGTTGATTTAAATAATGAGCTGCCAAATGAAAAGGAATTTTTCCATCAAACAAAGCTTTCTCAATCTCATTTGCCCGCGCTCGATGCTCCGGCATGATTTCTTCAATCATTGTTCGAATATTAACTTTCCAAACAGGTCCTTTTTCAGATGAATGGTCCAGGGCACGACCAATAACATCTGAATCAATGGCATTTTCACGGCCAAGTTTAACGCAAAGAGAATATGCATTTATTAATATGCTTGGATTATCTGAAGCTTTCTTTATAGCTAATTGAGCCAGTTCAGTCGCTCTACCAGCGGTGGAGTCAGACTCTGCTGCAATGGAAGCAAGTTGCATAAGCAATTCGGAATCAAGATCAACTCTTTGGGGCCAAACATGATCGATAATTACCGGGAAACGCTCCCAATTGCCAGTTTGAAGGGATAGATTTATATCAAGTAAAAGATCATTCTGGTTTTTACGATTTTTTAATAGTTCACGATTGATTCTTTCAGCCTCTTTAAACTTACCAATATGAAGCAAAGCCCAAGATTTAGCTGATTGCAGGTCAAAACTTAGCCTTGCCAAATCATGATTCGAATCAATAAATTTAACAATTTGCGAGGAGACGATTGGGAAAGTCTTAAATTTACACTCTACCAACTTAATAGCATTTTTAATTGTTCTTTCTCTTGAAAAGAATTCATCCAGATAAGGATGAAGAGAGATCCAATCTTGTTTGCGCTCATAATATGCTACAAGATTTTGTAAATCGATAAGAGTTCCCGTTTCTTGATAAAGATTTTCTAATTGATCCGCCGGGTCATTCCCATCTTGTGCTTCAATCATTAGTTGAAACCGATCAAAGTCACAATCCACAAAATCATTTTTATGTTGTTTCAAAAGCAATCGTGCTTTTGAAATTTGTCCATCCCTAACTAATGACTCGATGAGAATTCCAGTTAAAGTTGACTTAAGAAATACTTTACTTAACCGATTATAATTTTGTTCAACATAGTCGGCAAATTCTTTTGTAGACATTTTGCTTTTAGATATGAAATATTCAGCAATTAATTCCTCGTCATTAAGACCCCCTAATCGTGAACGATTAATCAAATATTTTTTAACTGGAATTTCGTCGAATTGAATATCAAAGATATGTGCTAATGGAGTTAGCTCTGTTGCAAGTTGACCACCTTGACTTATGGTCTCTTGGATTTCAATGATTGCGTTATTTGCGATACTTGGATTCGGATCAGTAAGCCGTAACCAAAGCAACCAGTTTTGTGCTACTTTGGCACGTTCTATTTGATTACTTTTGTGTAAAAGAACTACAGCTTCACTAAAACATGATATTGCATGGGAACGAATTTTTTCAACAATATCTCCTTGATTAGGCCGTATATCTAATAAGAAGATATTCCCTTTTAATAAATGGTGTCGAAATTCAGTTGGAAGCATTAAAGCCGTATTTAATACTCCCTCAACATAAGCCAAATCGGGCCACTCTTCCCTTTTGCTTCGAAGCGCAGCAAGAATCTCAGAGGCCTGAGCCCATCGGTCTTTATTGGCCAAACATATTGCTAAATTACACCACCCTAATCCTGTAAAAAAACCAGGGAGTTTATTTCCGTTTTGATCATCAAACCAATCTAAAGCTTCATCCTCTCCTTTTTTTCGGAATAGAATTAAAAAGAGGGTTGCTCGTCCGTCTGGATCATCTACATCCCTTAAAATCCGAAGAGCACCATCAGTATCCTCTTTTGCTTCTTTAATGAATGCATCAATGATTCGAACATCATAAGAGGGATCAATTTGATAGAGTTTTTCAACGTACTTCTTTGATAAAGAAGTTGTCTTGATATTCGTTACTTGCAAACGAGTGGCCCAATATAATACCTCTGCCTTAACAGAATTGCTCGCATGTGTTAAGTCACCATCTTCATCACTAACTTGCTCTGCTATAACATTAATTTCTCTGATAACTCGATCAGGCTCAGTAGATCGCCTTTTTAGAAGTATATTTAATTTAGATAGAGCCTTTTCGCTATGAGCTTTGACAACATGATGGTCTTTACCACCAATCGTTTTAATTTTTTTACCAAGACCATAAATTCCGTCATCAATGTTTTGAAAACCGACTTTGCATGTTTGAGCAACATCTTGCATCATGCCGGCTAACTTTAATTGTGGATCATTTAATGATCCGAAGTAACCCATCGCAAGAACAGTTATAATGACTTGTATTGGCCCTGCAGCGAATTCTTCTCTTTCACCAGTCTTTTCTGAATAGAAGAAAGTCAATCTATCCAAAGCATCTTTATTATCATTATCTGAACCCATTATCTTATCACGTGCGATTATTTTAAAATCATTCTTTACTTCGTCATTAGCCAGCCATTCTTGCAATGCTGGTTTGCGCAAAAATTCAGGCGTAATTATTTTTTGACCTATTTTATTAAGAAGATTTTCCCACCATCGATCGTCAATATTGCCTCCACATATTCGATCAAATGTCTCGTCTAATCCTTCATCTAAAAGCTCATTGTTAAAAATACATGGATTTTGCCCTACCTGATTTTCTTTATGAATTCGCTTAATAGACGGCCAAAAAATCTTAGATAACGACATCATAGGTTCAGCTAATTTAGATAAATTTTCATTCATTTAAATATTTCTCAGATTATTATTGAAGAAAGCTCTTGAGTAGTTTCTGATCAAATATGCTAATTAACCCTTAAAAATATTTTCCCGGTGATATCTTAAAAATTGTGGATGCGGCTGAAATTTTGTTTCATCAGGTATTTTAATCACTCCATCAGGGGATATCAGTCTTTTCATTTGCTCAGGAATGAGTTTTTCTGCGGTGAGGATCATAAAGTCATCATCGATAGAAAGGATACCCCTGTCAAACATCCAATGAACGGTTCGTGATAATGAGATACCGTTCCGAACGGAATCCGGGCCTTGATGATTATCCCCCACCGGTTTTATATGCGCTGCTTCAATTTCACATCGGCCGCCGCCATTTAAAAGCTTTAAGCCGGTAATCGCACAAGTTGAGTCGTAGGCTGCTCTGACTTTTTTGGAAAATGATGCTTCCCGGAAAGGGCGGCAGGCTATTTGTTCAACAATGGGCCGTTCAAAATCGAACACTTCTTCCTTGATTTCTGCATTGGTTATTTTGTCCAATGAATAGTCTCTTGAAAATCCGCGCTGCAAGATAAACTGGTATTCATTTTCCGGAAGCAGCCGAACTGCTCTTTGAAATGAGCCTTTATTTAATAATCCGCTATCAAGCATCAGGGCTGATTCGATACAATGATCACCCAGACGAAAAGAAACCGGCTGATCAAAATCTAAATAATTTGAGACAAACGCGTAGAAATGAT
Organism: Desulfococcaceae bacterium; assembly: GCA_030145385.1. Classification (GTDB taxonomy): domain Bacteria; phylum Desulfobacterota; class Desulfobacteria; order Desulfobacterales; family Desulfosalsimonadaceae; genus SURF-3. The sequence goes on along the minus strand of JAQYVU010000135.1, from coordinate 7,038 downwards.
TGGGGGTTTTTGAATCTTCTTCAATTCGCTCAAGCATAGCAGTAGCAAAATATGAGCTGCGCCCTCCGCCGCGCTTTGGCTCATAGTAAATAATCCAGTCACCAACCATTTTTTGAGCATAATTGAGATAGGTGCGAGGAAAATGATATCGAATTTCCGGGATATCATCATAACTGGAATCTATTTTTGCTGTAAAAATACCTTTTGCCATATTTTTTTAAATCATTTCTTCGAAATCAGACCATCAATTGCATATGTCAGTCCATTAAACACCCTGTCCTGATCTTCTACCTGGGATCCGGAGGTAATCGCGTCCAGCTCATGATACTGATATTCCCAGTCCGGATCTCCGGTTGTGTAAAGCAAAACAACATTATTGCAGTTTTCGGTTTTTTAGGAAACGACCCGCATGCCGCTCATTACATCACGCGATCCTGCTCAACAACTTTTCAATCTTTTCTCCGGCTTTCATCCCTTCAACCCATTGCCGGGGAAGTGCTTCCATACCCAGATGGGCGCCAAGCACCATCCCAACCAGGGCGCCTCGGGCCGCATTGTCTCCGGCCGACATGACGCTTTGCACAAGGGCTTCCTTCAAATCATTCTCGTACTTTGCAATAAGATGAACCACTCCCGGAAACATCTCGCCGGTATGGCAGCTGCGCCCAAAATTGCCGATCACTTCAATCGTGTCCTTTTCAAGCGTTGCCAAACCTTTCTGGAGCCAGGCGGACACTGCTGAAATATCAAAATGGGTTTCAACCACAGACTTCATGGCTTCAACAGGGGTTACGCCTTTGAGCACCGCATGGGCCACCCGGGCAAAATATTCTGCTGATTCCACGGTTGCCGGATCGGTGTGAGTCATCCGGGTCTGGGCATTGGCGCTTTTGGCAAGGGTTTCGGGATCATCCCGAAAGAGGCAGACCAACGGCGCGATCCGGGAGGCTCCGGCCAGATCGTCGGAGCCTGATCCCGCTTCCCCGGGCGGCTTGCCCGCTCGATAGTTGGCGAGGGTATTTCTGGTGGCTCCGTCAATATATCCGTCGTAAGTATTGAACAGTTGCTGCCAGCGATATGAGAAATCAATAAGATCAAAGCGCCCTTTTTCCGCAACAGATTCCAGCAGCACGAGCATCTGATCACCGTAATGGGTAAACTCCCCTTGATCCCTGTTTTTGTGAAACGATTGAGAATACGGTTTTTCCAACGATTCCATTCGGCCGAATTCTGATTCGATTCTTTTGGGATCATAAATCCAGTGGGCACCCAGGGCCAGTGAATCCGCCGCGAACGCTGCCATGACTATCGCTTTTGGTTTATCTTGCATGAATCATCCTTTCGGTGTGCCCGGACTCCGCAGAAATTTATCCGGACAAAATATCCGCCCGGATTTGTTCCAGTTTTTTCTTAGCGTGCGGGATGTATTGAATAAAGTTCTCAAGGGTTTGGCATCCATAATCATTGCAATGGGCACAGTTTTTCACCTGTTTTTCCATCCCGCATTTCCGGATTGCGCAGGTCTGGCAATGGCCGATCAGGCGGTCGCTGCCGGACTGGCAGCCGTCACAGTTGACATCTTCTGCCGCAAGTTCAAAACCAAACATTTTGCTCCATTTTTTGGCTGTTTTTTCACGCAGCAGATCATCATTGGTATGCGTGGCAATAAACGCCGGGCATTCATTACAAAGAAGCCCGCACCAGGATATCATTTCTGTCATGGCATCCTCCTTTTTGAGTCAATTATTTTAATGACATCTTCTTTGTTCGGCACCATACACAAAAACTCAAAGGATTCATCCCCGAGTGTTTTGTAGGAGTGCGGCACATTGGCGGGAATGAAGACCACATCGTTTTTTTTGACTTCAAAGATTTCATCGCCGATGCTGACACGGGCGCAGCCGTTTAACACCAGCTGTTCATGCTCCACGGTATTGGTATGGTTGGGCATTTCGCCGCCCGGCTCTATGATAAACCGGCGCATGGCAAAATTGGGGGCTTCATCGGAACCGATCAATACCTGGCGGAAGGTATTTTTTCCGGCAGTGACTTTTTCTATCGGGATACTGCCAAGTGATCTGATAATCATATTACCTCCGGCATAGTGATTAATTTATTGTTCCATCCAGAACTTTTCAAATGGTTCCGGCGACATCGTTTCCGGCAATCGGTTTCATCACAAAAGCTTTGACACCGATTGCCGCGGCATCCGAAGCCGTGATCCGCCGACTGTAACCAGTACAGATAATAACAGGACTTTTATCCATTTTCATGCTTTTTTTCATTCCCTGCAGGATGGGTTTGACCAATCCGCAAATTCAGGGACCGGTTATCCGGAAATTAAATTTTTTATACCGCATAATCAGCCGGCACTTTAAACAGCGCGGGGTCGGTTTCCGTATTTTCCTTAAAATCCACGGCCCGGGGGACGGTGTCGCCCATTTTCATGATAACTTTGGAATAAAGCAGCACATTATTCCACCCGGCAAAAACGGTCTCCGCGGATTTGTTCTTTACACTGTAAGCCTGGCAGGGCTTTCCAGTTAATCAAAACAAGCTAAACGGGCGCTTGAACACATCATAGCGTTCCATTTTTTCAATAAAGCATGGTTTTGCCTGACTGCTTGGATCATGCAAAATGCAATTATAAAAAATACCTTCATCCTCTCCTTTTACGCAAACTTCTCTTATATTTTTGGATGAATGGTATTTTTCCCTTGTTGTCATGTCATTATCTTTCTCGCACGAACTGCAGAGAACCCGTATCTTTTTTACTTTTTTTTCGCTCTCATCTTCTTCGGTCTCAATGATTATTCTGAGGCCGATGTCGGCTGTAATGGCTTTAAAATTGTCTTCCGTAAAAAGGTGGTCATTCAACCCTTTTGCTATTTTTGTTCGAAAGCTTGCCAGGTCTTCCCTTAATTCAGACAAGACAAAAACACTTTCATTTTTTCTCCGATATTTTTTAAATTTTTCAGCAAATTTTGTAATGCCGGATAAATATAAATGCTGACTGCCGCCGGTGTCGGATTCAACAATTTCTCCAAAGGGCTGAAGGGGCTTACCATTTTTCCCCTTCAGCCAGATTGAAAAAGTTATTAATTTTTTCAATGACTTAATTGCTTTTGAGGCTTTTTTATTGTATATTTTTTCATCCCATATTTTTTTCAGCCATCCATAATCCGGTGAACCATTCGGGTTTTGCGTCTTTTTACTCCACACATTTGCAATGGCACGCAACTGGGTTAACGGGACGCCGCTTAAATGAGCAATTACGACATCTGAATTGAGTATTCGTTTAAACTTTCTTTTTTCTTTATCAAAATTGTCAATGCTGGTATCGCCGGTTATACCGATGGAGAATTCGGTATCCCCTTTAATTGAAATCCTTAATCCCCGTGAATGATTTCCTTCGGAATCCTCATGATTGGCATCAAAACTTTCAATATTCAGATCTAAACTTTTAAGTGAATCATTCTTTCCCATTAACGAATTAATATTGATTTTAGTGAGTTTGCTTCTTAATTTTTCAACGCGAACAGAAGCTTTTTCATAAGGTATTTTATTAAAAAATTTATATCTGTTGACCACGCTTTTGTTCCCGAGAATAACCAGTCTTTTTTCGTTTGCTTTATCGTTAAATTTTTTATCTCCAAGACTTATTCTGTACCCGAGCAAAGATAATATCGGATCAATAGTGGCAGTATGGTCTGAATGTGCATGTGTTGCAATAATCATATCAATATCAGCAATCGAAAAACCTGCCCGGTATAAATTTTCAATAAAATCCGATCCCGGATCTATTACAATACCAAAAGGGAACTTAAATTCTTTGCTGTATATTCTGATTAAATATCCCCCTCCTACGATACGAAATGATGATGGCCGCGGCAGGAATGGAAAAAATGAGCTGTATCTCTGAAGACATATAAATTCCATACGTGTTTTTGAGGATCCTTTTTCAAAGGGGCCTTCATTTGGTGCTTTCATTAAATATTTATAAATCTGGGACAATTTAACACTGCCACTATCCGTATTGGTCAGAAAGTCGACCAGCATGGATACAGACATCCCGATACGAAAATCATTGTTGTTTTCAGATGCATATTCATTTCGTTTTTTTATCGCTTCTTTTAATAAATAATGCTCATAAATTCGGGAAAACCTTTCAAAAGCGCTCCCGCCCATGGGCCAATGCTTTTCTTCTCCATTTTTGTCATCTTTTGTTTGGGGTAACGCTTCATTTTGCGTCAAATTGTTTATCGTGTCAGGGGTATAGCCTTCTATGATGACATTCTTCATGATCTGTAGAAATTTTGATTTTATCAAAGTGGAATGGGGATCATAATGAAAAGCCAACCGCACACATTCAAAAGATAAAGAATGCAAGCCATCACCCACCTGGTCATCTATTGGATTTATACTGACCGGCTTACCTGGTGTCGGAGGAGCCCCCAGCTTAATCATATAAAGGTTATGTGAAATTCTATTGAGTATATCAGACGCAAGCCCTCTAAGCCGCAAAGAAACTTTTGTTATTTTCAAGCTATGAATAAAAGGGTTTAATTGTTTAATTAATTCTTCTTTATTTATATCCGGCTCATTTTTTGTCGCCATCAGCCAATTTTCAAGTTCAATGGTTTTGATATCATTTATTTCATAACCGCTGTCTATAGCTGTAATTTTTATAAAATTATGCCAGGCTCGGACATACCATTTAAGACTTCTTTTAATATAACCAAGTTCGTATAGTGCTTTCCCCATGCTCAGAATCAAGTCAATTCGCCACCGGGATTCATTTAATACTTCCTCCATTTCCGGAATTTTTTTTAACTCTTCAAGGCGCTCATACGCTTTCATAAAATGCTCATAAGCTTGTGTATGCGCATGATCGGATCTGTAGAGTTCACCGATTTTATATTCGGAAAGAGCATCAATCGCACTGACAAAATCCCTGGCGCCTTTGAGCGGTGTTGGATTGTTATCTATAAAAATACTTCTTATTTTTCGAGCCCAGAGTTGTACTTTATGGTAGTCGTTAAACGCTTCCGTATTGTTTCCCAGCAGTGCCTGGCAATGCGCCCTTCTGTATAATGAGATCAGACTGATCTGGTAGGCAACCCAGATACAGCGGGGCGGGGCTAAGTGAATTCGTCCATTGTGGCTCAGCCTGAAGACCAATTCTTTTTCAGGCTTATTTTCCGCAAAAATCCATGGTGCCGTTCTCGTAATTGTATACAAAAAAGTACATGCACAATTGCAATAGGATAAAATTTTTTCTTTATTGATTTCCGGGTTTTCTGAATTTTTAATTTGATTCCTAAAATCAGCAGATTCCAGATGTTCAACCCAGTGCAGACGATAATGAATATCATGCATGGTTCGGAAAATAAATTCATGGAGCGGATTAACGACCCTTCCGGGCAGCATGTCATTTAAAAATGACTTTGAAATATAATCCCATTTTTTATTCGGAATAGATACCTTTCGGCCAATTATTTTATTGGCTTCTTCCAGTCTTTTTTTAAATCTATCTATTTTTAAAACTCTTAATTGCTCCTTATAATTTGATGATTTATGAAAATATTCATTTTTTTGCTTCTCAGACGGTACGAAATCAGACTTGTATATTATGCATTTTCGAAGGTTTCTGATTCTTTTATCGGAATCGTCGCCTTCATTAAATTCTTTTTCCAGAATTTCAATACAATACTCATAGAATTCAAAAACCAGTTTACAATGTTCTTTATTCGGAAGGTCAGCCCAGGATTTAACACAGTGATTTAAACGTTTTGGTTCCGGCGGTTTAGGATGCCTGAATTTATCATCAGCACAATGGATTTTTTGTGCAAGTTGGTCATTGTAATTATTATAAGGTATTCTAAAATATCTTTTACTTAATACACTATTAATGTGGGGTGAAAAATCGGGTACTTTTTTCGCTAATTCGGACTCAAGATCATCTATTTTATTTATTGCGCACAGGTAAGCACCAAGAGAATGATATACTTCAGCTTCCATAAAACCATTTAAAAACCATTGTGGATAACTCATATTTCACCTGTTAACTTTAAAGATTAAAAGCAAAATAAAAGAACAAATAATTTTTACTGAATATTTCAATAGGCTTGCGGAGCAAGTCGTCAAACATGAAATTCAATCTACTCCGGATTCCCGGAGTGTGAAGTTGGTTTATTTTAATATAAATATTGTTTTCCATGCATTCCCATGACAAATGGTTAAAAAATTTCACCAGGATGCAATATCCGATCAGAAACGCGGTTTCAGCGAATTTTTGAAATACGGTACGGTGGAGGAGAAGACCGTTTCGTCGATCAGGACGGCATTTTCCGATGTCAGGGGTGATTCCGGCATTTCGCCTGCCACTTTGAGGATGATCACAATACTGCCTCCTGAAATAGCATCAGATAGGCCAGTCCTCTATGTGCTCCTGGTTGTGTTGAATTGAGTATATGATTTTTTGCACAGAAAAATATTTATACTATAGATTCGGGAAAAGGGAAAGGAAAAAGTCTTTGTAGGTCGGGATTCTTTCCCGACAAATATTACATGTCAATCGCCGGGTAAGAAACCCGGCCTGCTATAAAAATTATTTTTTGATACAGCGGCGCGCAGCGACCCCATAACTTCCAAACAACTCGCGTATAACAATTTGAAATAATGGACAAGTTATTTCATGATACAGTGGTGATGTATCACCATGAAAAGCTTTTTACGGGTTCGTCAAGTGTTATCAAGTGAATTTTAATTTTTATCCGGCTCAACCGGTTTTTATATGGAACCTAAGTTGAGCGTTTTACATTTTGAATCTTAAAATAGATCAACATCCTTAAATAAAAATCCTGACCCAAAGGGCCAGGCTTTGGTTTAAGCCCAGAGGGCATGGTTTACTGAATTAATAATACCAATACCCAATTTTCATAATCCTAATCATCATCGTAATCTTAATCTGTCTTTTGATGAAAGACTTTCGCCCAAAAGATTATGATTAAGAGAAAGATTACGATTACGAATTAA
>JAQYVU010000134.1 GCA_030145385.1 Desulfococcaceae bacterium | reverse complement strand
GAACGGCTGGCAAATATCAATTCATATTTGCATCAGAAGCAGGTGGTCATTATTACGGATGATAATGTTGCCCGTTTGTATGAAAAAGATTTCCCAAAAACCCATGTGATCCGTATCGGAACCGGTGAAAAGATTAAAACACTCGAAACGGTTGAATTGATTTATCAGCGGCTTATTGCGCTGGAAGCGGACAGATCCTTATTTCTTGTAGGTATAGGGGGAGGGATCGTATGCGATATTGCCGGATTTTCGGCATCCACCTATTTGCGGGGTGTCGGCTTTGGTTATGTTCCCACAACATTGCTGGCGCAGGTGGATGCCAGTGTGGGAGGAAAGACCGGTGTCAATTTTATGGGATATAAAAATATGGTAGGCGTGTTTAATCAGCCGGAGTTTGTTGTTTGTGATCCTTTTGTCTTAAATACCCTTCCCCGACGGGAGCTTGTCAGTGGTTTTGCCGAAATTGTCAAGCATGCCGCCATCGCCGATGAATCCTATTTTACGTATCTGGAAAAAAACGCCGCCAATGCCATTGGCCTGGACCCGAAAGTCCTCCAGCAGATGATTTTTGACTCTGTGGTGATCAAGGCAGATATTGTCAACCGGGATGAAACAGAGAAAGGGGAGCGCCGGAAGCTGAATTTCGGACACACATTCGGTCATGCAGTGGAAAAAACAACGGGTATACCGCATGGCGAGGCGGTCAGCATCGGCATGGTAGTTGCTTCTTTGCTGTCATTGAACAGAGGCCTGATCACTGAAAAGGAAGTTGAGCGGATCCGGCATCTGTTGGCGGTTTTCAACCTTCCGACTGAAATTGAAGTCGATAAAGCGAAAATTCTTGATGCGATGGCACGGGACAAGAAACGTGAGGGGGATGGCATCCACTTTGTCCTGCTTTCCGGAATCGGACAGGCGGTGGTGGAAAAGATTTCGCTTGCAGAGCTTGAAAGTGTTCTTTACGGCTTGTCTGATATTCGTTAGACGGATTTTTATTTAATTTTAAATCTTGGCGGTTCGATGCGTTCTTTTTTACATGCCGGGCAGCGTCCCGGTTTGGATATTTTTTTCCTTGTTTTGAATTTATAGCCGCAGGTATTGCACTCCGCTGGAATAATTTGGAGTTTCTTTTTAATTGCAGCGGCAGAGCGGGTGATGTGCGGCATATGTTCATAGACTTCTTTTTCCCGGATTCTCAGATTTTGTGAAATCATCCGCGCATCACATTCCTGTTTTTCAAGCAGTTCGATGATCTGTTTTCGGATTGTTGCCATAGGGTTTATCAAAGGGCAAAAAATGATTTTTTTAATCAGAAGACAACTGATTGCATTTCTAACATATCATAATATTTAATCAGATAAAAATTAAATGTGAATTTCTAATAAATTCGGATAGGAGCACAAAAGGTGAATTTTACCTAAATACTTAATTTTGCTCAAAGATCATTTGTTTCATGAGCTGATCCATACTGCGGATTGCGGACCCATTCCGGTTGCTGATCATTTTGTAGGGTAATACTGACAAGGATATGAGCTGAAAACCTACAAAAAATTCAGACCTCCGCTGATATACAATTTCTCGATTTGTTGTAAACTGTCTATGATTAATCACTAAAATTGAGGTTATTATGGGTGACGGAAAACAAAAAAAGGAAAACGCATATCAGAGTGAAGAAATCCTGGGATCAATGCTCTCTTCTATTGGTGATCATATGAGCATGGTGGACAAAGACCTCACGATTCTCTGGGCCAACGAGGTGGCCAGGAAAAATTTTGGCGATGATATTGTGGGGAAAAAATGCTACGAGACATACCATAACCGGACCCAACCCTGTGAACCCTATCCCTGTATAGCCTTAAAGGCATTTAATGACGGGCAGATCCACACGCATGAAACAACGGTGTTGGACAAGAACGGCAAGAAGTTGTATTGGCATCGCACGGCCAATGTCTCATTGAAAGACAAGCAGGGAAACCCGGAAGCAGTGATTGAAATTTCACGAGATATCACCCAGGCGAAAAAAATGGAAAATCAGTTGCGCCAGGCCCAGAAAATGGAGGCTATTGGAACCCTTGCCGGCGGAATCGCCCATGACTTTAATAATATTCTGGGGATTATTCTGGGTAATACGGAAATGGCTTTAAGTGATCTTCCGTCATGGGATCCGTCCCGGGCATTTCTTTCTGAAATAAAAACCGCATCATTACGCGCTAAAGGGATTGTCAAACGGATTCTGGCTTTTTCAAGAAAGATAGAAGGCAGCCTTGCGCCAATTCATCTGGGGCAGACGATAAAAGATTCCATGAAACTTCTGGCTGCCATAATACCGTCATCCATTGAAATCCAACTGAAGCTGGACGGGGGGCGAGATATTGTTATGGCGGACCCGGTCCAGATTCACCAAATCATGATGAACCTGTGCACCAATGCTTATCACAGTATGCGGGAGGCAGGGGGGACACTGTCTGTTCGCCTTGAAACATTAAGCTCGGATCAGGCGCAATCTTCAGAATTTAATGCACAGAAACCCGGGTTATACGTGCGGCTCAGCATAGAAGATACCGGCCATGGAATAGAAAAGAATTTTGCGGACCGGATTTTTGATCCCTATTTTACAACAAAAGATTTCAGTATGGGAAGCGGTCTGGGACTTTCGGTGGTTCACGGTATTGTGAAAAGCCTCGGCGGGACAATCTCTGTCAAAAGTGAGCTGAAGGTGGGTGCGGTATTTGCCATATTGCTTCCCGTTGTTGGTGCGGAGATTGGGGATGAAAAATTAAGAGAATCCCCCTCTGTGGCGGCAGGATCCGAAAGGATTCTTTTTATTGACGATGAAATCGCACTGGCCAGGCTGGGCAAGCAGATGTTAGAATACTATGGGTACTCGGTTGTAATCAGCCTCAACCCCTTAAATGCCCTTGAACTGATCCGGCAGGATCCCAATCAGTTTGATATGGTGATCACTGACTTGACAATGCCGAATATGTCAGGAAATAAGCTGGTCGCTGAAATAATGAAAATCCGGTCGGATATACCGGTGATTCTCTGCTCGGGGCACAGTGATCTGATTGATTCTGATATTACCGATCAAAAAGGTATCAAGGCATTCCTGGCAAAACCGATTCGCATGATTGATTTGAATAATAAAGTCCGGGAAGTGTTTGATAACAAATAAGGGGGTTCGGTAGTGCTTGCCGTTAAAATCCACATTCCGGTAAATATGACAATAGTGATTCAGTATTTTAAGAAAAATTAGACAACCACAATATATAGCGTTTCTCCTAATCTTAATTTTCTGCTATTCTCCATATCTCAGTAAAAAAATCAGTCATCTTTTTGGGGATTGTCACCGATAGCCGTATGGTCTGAACATTGATTGCGGTTTACACAGAAAAAAACCTTCGATTGTCATTTCCAGTCTACAGTCTGTATCAGCAGTCTATCGACTGATATTTCAAGATTTTTAGTCTGATTTTGACTTCAAATTTTGGTTTTTTTGATGATTTTTTTTCAGGGCTCGCCACCTGTCCAGCCGTTCTTTGACGATTTTTTCATACCCGCGGGTGGTCGGTGTATAGAATATTTCATTTTGCAGTTTTTCCGGCAAATGGTCTTGCGGGGCAAAGGCGTCCTTGTAGTCATGGGCATATTTATAGCCTTTGCCGTATCCGATATCCTTCATCAACCGGGTGGGGGCATTGCGGATATGCATGGGTACGGGAAGGGCCCCGGTTTGTTTAATGGATTTAATGACCTGGCCGTAGGCCGTGTAGATGCTGTTGCTTTTGGGTGCTGTTGCAAGATAAACAGCTGCCTGGGCCAGGGAAAGATCGCCTTCCGGAGACCCGAGGAAGCGATAGGCCTCCATGGCCGCCATGGATACGGTTAAGGCCGAAGGATCTGCATTGCCCACATCTTCGGAGGCAAACCGGATCATTCGGCGGGCAATATACATCGGGTCTTCCCCGGATGAAAGCATCCGCCCCAGCCAGTAAATAGCGGCATCCGGATCACTGCCCCGGAGACTTTTGTGAAAAGCGGAAATAAGATTAAAGTGTGCATCCCCGGATTTGTCATAGCTCAGCGCTTTTCGCTGGAGGGCCGATTCCACGACATTTAAAGGCACTTCGCGTTCTGAGTTATCGTTTGCGGTATTGGTGGAAAGTGTTTTTGAAGACGCATAAACTGCTGAAATTTCGAGCGCATTGAGTGCCGCCCGGGCGTCTCCATCGGATATGGCAATGACATGGTCAAGGGCGCTGTCCGAATAGGTCAGTTCAAATTGTCCCAACCCGTTTGTGCTGTCACTTAACGCCCGTTTCAACAGGATCTTCATGTCGGATTCAGACATGGGGGACAGGATAACCACCTGGCATCGGGACAAAAGGGCCGGAATCACTTCAAAAGAAGGGTTCTCCGTGGTGGCGCCCACCAGGGTGATCAGCCCGCTTTCAACATGATGTAAAAAGGCATCCTGCTGGGCCTTGTTGAACCGATGAATTTCATCAACAAAAAGAATGGTCCGGTTTCGATGAAAGTTCCGCTGCTGCTTGGCAATTTCGATGACATTCCGGATATCCTTAACACCGGAAAGCACGGCTGAAAAGTGGGAAAAGTGGCATTGGGTCTGTTCGGCGATAATCCGGGCAAGGGTGGTTTTACCGCAACCCGGCGGTCCCCAGAGAATCATTGAAAAAATACGGTCATTTTCAATGGCGTTGCGAATCAATGAGCCTTTGCCAACAGCCTGTTGCTGGCCGATAAACTGGTCCAGCCGGCCGGGTCGCATCCGGTCGGCAAGGGGCCTGGAGCCGGCAGTGGCTTTTTGTGCCTGGTGCTCAAAAAGGTCCAATGTGTTTTTGTCTTTTTTGTCGCCGGTCGTTGCCATTTATTTAGGATTTAATGAGTTATTTTCTAAAAGTGCGGTTTTTTCTTTTCTGGTGCTTAGAGACAAACTGTTTTTTTTGGGAAACTCTGTTGCTGGCTTCGTGCCGTTTTCTGAAAAATAATCGGATCGGCGTCTGGTCCAGGCCGGTTGCCTGGCGGATCTGGTTGATCAGATAGCGCTGATAAGAAAAGTGGATCCCCTCGGGCGTGTTAACAAAACTGATAAATGTCGGCGGTTTTTCGGAAATCTGGGTGGCGTAAAAGAATTTGATCCGGCGGCCGTTGTGGAGTGAAGGCTCCGTCTTTAAAGTGGCCCGTTCAAAAATCTTATTTAATGGACCGGTAGGAATTCGGGTGGAATATTGATCATATACATTATTGACTATGTCAAAAATTTTCGGCACTCGTTGCCCGGTCAGTGCGGAAAGGGCCAGTACCGGGGTAAAGCTGAGAAACTTGGCATCCATTCTCAGCTTTTCAATATACCGGTTGAGGGTCTTGTTGTTTTTTTCAACAAGATCCCATTTGTTGAGCAGAAAAATACATCCGCATCCCCGTTCAAAGGCGTAACCGGCAATTTTAACATCCTGATCAGTGACGCCTTCATGGGCGTCAATGAGAATCAAGGCAATATCACAACGGTCAATGCTTCTTAATGCTTTGATGATCGATATTTTTTCAATTTTTTCATAGACTTGTTTTTTTCTGCGAATCCCGGCCGTATCAATCAGTAAATACTGACGGCCGTTAATTTCGCAGGCGGTATCTATGGGATCCCTTGTTGTGCCGGGAATATCGCTCACGATAACCCGATTTTCACCAAGAATTCGATTTGTTAGCGATGATTTTCCGACATTCGGCCGGCCGATGATGGCGATTTTAATTGCATCCACGTCATCTTCGGAAGAAGATGCTGGAAAGGCACTGACCAGGATGTCTAAAAAATCAGGTACCCCGTATCCATGTTCTGCGGAAACCGGGTATAGTGTGTCAATGCCTAAGCTGTAAAATTCGTTGATGTTTTCTTCTTTTTCATAACCGTCAATTTTATTGACGACATAGAAAACCGGGCAGGATAATTCTCTTAAAATATTAATTAATTCAGAGTCAAAAGGGGAAACGCCGCCTTTGCCGTCTAACAGGAGAATGACGGCGTCCGCATCGCTGATGGCCTGATGAACCTGATCCCGGCTAAAAGATGAAAAATAATCATCGTCTCCGATGGAAAATCCGCCTGTGTCAATGACTGAAAATTCTACATCATTCCAGATACATGATCCGTAATGACGATCCCGGGTAACACCCGGAAAGTTATCTACCAGCGCATCTTTTGTTCGGGTAATCCGGTTGAACAAGGTGGATTTTCCGGCATTTGGACGGCCAACAATTGCAACGACAGGTTTCATGTTGTCTTTTAAATCAGCTTAGATTGTTTAAAGGGGTGCGTAATACTATGATTAACGGCTGACACCGGTATAAAAGTAAATTAAGAGGCCAACGCGAAAATGATCCGGCTCACAGATGCATGAAAAAATCATTGTTCAAAAAGGTGGCATCTGTTTTGAAAACGGTCTGCATGATCCCGTTTTGAGCCTGATCCTGATTGGTCTCACTCTGATTAATTGTATCTTCATTAACCGGATCGTTATTTCGAAGTCATTAGATTTTATAGATAATCCGTTTGTCTGTAATGATAATATCTACATATTTGTCATGGGATTCCATGGGGACCAGATGGGTCATCTGGTCTTCGGTTGCACACGCCACTTTCCGGGCAGTGGCCGGAAGTTTTGATATGATGCGATCGTAACGCCCGTTTCCTATTCCCAGTCGCCCGCCTTTTTCATCAAACGCAATACCCGGTATGATGGCAATATCAACATCATCGATGAGCACCGACTTGCAGCGATCCGGATTCGGTTCAAGAATATTATTGGGCCCGAGTTTTAAATCTTTTTCAATATCACTGATTTTGTAGAGTTTGGTTCCGTTACTTTCTCCCGTGAATAGCGGAAGAACAATATCTTTTGCCGATTCGTTGCAGTACTTTAAAATGTTTTTGGAATTCATTTCATGCGGATGGCTGACATACAGAAGCGTTACTTCGGCTTCCCGAAAATTGGCGAAATCAAACAATTGTTCTTCAATAAGCCCGTACTTTTCCATGATTTCTTTTTTGGATAGCGCGTCTAATTTTTCTTCCACCTGGCTGCGAATTTCCTGTTTCTTAACTTTCAGATCCTCCATTACTTCACTCCATCTATCTATAAAATTCTTTATATTAAAGGCGATCTTTCATAATATAATTCTATATCAACGATAATACACGATAATGATACAAATTGCAATAATGATTGACGAACCATATACAGCATGATAATTTTTAATACTTTATTGAGGTAAAATAAATAAAGATTATAACAAATATAGGTACGGTATGCTGGAAATCAAGTATGTAAGGCAAAATTTATCTGAAGTATATAATTCGCTTGAAAAACGGGGAGATATAGCCGACCTGGATACGTTTCAGGAAGCAGAAGCCGCCCGTCGTGAAATTTTAGTTGAAATTGAAGCGCTGCGTCATCAGCGAAATGTGGTTTCCGGTGAAATTGCGGATCTGAAAAAAAACGGAGAAGATGCCGAAGCGCTCGTTGTTCAGATGCGGGAAGTTTCCGGGCGAATTAAAACGCTGGAAAAATCACTGGCGGAAAGTGAAGAAAAAGTACAGGAAATTTTGATTCGTCTCCCCAATATTCCCAATTCATCCGTTCCGGTGGGAAAAAGCGAGGCAGATAACCAGCTCGTGCGGCAGGTGGGCACCCCGCGAAAGTTCGAGTTTGCCCCGAAAGCGCACTGGACAATTGGTGAAGAATTAAAAATTCTGGACTTTGAAAGGGCGGCAAAAATTACAGGCGCCCGATTCCCGCTCTCTCTTGGCGCCGGGGCCCGGATGGAAAGGGCATTGATTAATTTCATGCTTGAACTGCACACCACCGAGCATGGCTATACGGAAGTACTGCCGCCGTTTATTGTGAACCGGAAAAGTATGACAGGTACGGGCCAGCTGCCGAAGTTTAAAGAGGACCTGTTTAAACTTGAAAATTGGGACTATTTTTTAATCCCCACGGCTGAAGTGCCGGTGACGAATATTCATCAGAATGAAATCCTTGATGAAGATCAGCTGCCGGTAAATTATACCGCGTATACGCCGTGTTTTCGTTCCGAAGCCGGGTCATACGGCAAGGACACCCGGGGACTGATCCGCCAGCATCAGTTTAACAAAGTGGAAATGGTAAAATTTACCACGCCGGAAACCTCCTATGATGAGCTGGAATCATTGCTGAATCATGCGGAAACAATCCTGCAGAAGCTGGAACTGCCATACCAGGTGGTCGTGCTCAGCACCGGTGACCTGGGGTTTTCAGCTGCCAAAACGTATGATATTGAAGTGTGGATGCCGGCCCAGGACAAATACCGTGAGATATCATCCTGCAGTAATTTTGAAGGGTTTCAGGCCCGGCGGGCCGGGATTCGTTTTCGGCGAAAGGGTAAAAAAGGGACAGAGCCGGTTCATACGTTAAACGGTTCCGGACTGGCTGTCGGGCGAACTTTGGCCGCGATCCTGGAAAATTATCAGCAGGCAGACGGGAGCGTGATTATTCCTGAAGCATTACGACCTTATATGGGCGGCAAAGAAAAAATTGATCCCCGGGTCTGATGATTCACCCCCGGTCATGCGCTTGTTTGCTTATCCCTTAAGTTTGACTTTTTTTTGAGAGTATTAAGCATGAAAACAGAAGATTTTCCCAAACACATACAGCCCCACCTGATTCCTGAACCCGCAGGAGAGCTGATTTATCGATGTCTCGGGTGCAAAGAGGAATACGGCATTGCAAAATTATTGTATACCTGCCCCAAATGCGGTCAGGTTCTGCTGCTGCACGATCCGGCGTTTGACCGTTTAAAGGAAATTGACGGTAAAACCTGGCAGCAGATTTTCGATTATCGGAAAATGTTAAATATCCCCGCTTTAAAAGGAATTTACCTGTTCCATGAATTTATCGGTCCGGTGATGCCTTTGGAATCGGTGATTTATCTGGGAGAGGGGCATACCCCGGTGGTGGAATCCAATGCCGGGCTCCAGGCGCTGGCAGGATGTAAGTTCTATTTTAAAAATGACGGTCAGAATCCTAGCGCGTCGTTTAAAGACCGGGGCATGGCCAGTGCGTTGAGCTATATTCAATACCTGATCCAGCAGGGGCATGTTTCCAATGTGCTCGCTATTTGCGCATCCACCGGCGATACATCTGCAGCTGCGGCCCTTTACGCGTCATATCTTGGCAATAATATAAAGTCAGCCGTATTGCTTCCCCACGGGAAAGTCACCCCTCAGCAGCTTGCCCAGCCCTTGGGCAGCGGGGCAGCCGTGTTCGAAATCCCCGGGGTCTTTGATGACTGCATGAAAATTGTGGAAGCATTATCTGAAAATTATAATGTGGCATTGCTGAATTCAAAAAATGCCTGGCGGATACTCGGGCAGGAATCCTATTCCTATGAAATCGCCCAGGCATTTGAATATGACATGACAGACAAGGTGGTTGTAGTGCCCATCGGGAATGCCGGCAATATCACAGCCGTGATCAACGGGTTTTTGAAATTCTTTGAAACCGGTATTATCACCACGCTGCCGAAAATTATCGGTGTTCAGTCGGAACATGCCAATCCGGTTTACAAATATTATCTGGAACCGGATGCTGAAAAACGCCATTTTGAGCCGGTGATTGTCAGGCCGAGTGTGGCCCAGGCGGCCATGATCGGAAACCCCGTATCCATGCCGCGCGTGATTCATCTGGTCGAAGAATATAACAAAAAGGCCGGTTCCCAGCATGTTTTTGTAGCGGAAGTGACCGAACAGGATATTATGGACTGCCAGTTGACGGCCAACCGCAACGGCCATGTCTCATGTACCCATGGCGGTGAATGTTTTGCCGGTCTGATTCAGGCCCGCGAAAAAGGTATCGTCGGCAGCCATGAAACGGCAATACTGGATTCGACAGCCCATGCCATGAAATTTTCCGTATTCCAGGATATGTATTTTGCGAATAATTTTCCGGCAGACTATGAGGTGATCCCCGATGCCGGGCTGATCAACACTCCGGAGTACGTCCGCCCGGCGGATTTGGAGCATGTGCCGGAGTCGGGAAAACCATTGCACGGAGAACCCCTTTCTCAGTTTATCCATCGAATATCAGAGGAAATAGCCAAATTGCTTGATTTGCAAAAGGTGTGATGTGAATGAAATCCAAGTTAGTTGATTTTGTCTCCCAACTGCTTCTGATCGCTGCCGGCGGCTTGATCTTGTCTTTGTCAATATATGGGGTAGCCGATGGCGCGTTTTTTCAAAAACAATTTGTCGTATGCCAGGACCAGGGCAGAGATGTTCTTTGTGATTCCTATGTGGTCAAAAAAGACGATTATGTGACCAAGCTGTTTAAGCAAAGGGGTGAAATTGCGTACAGGGATTTCCCGATGTTTCTGGAAATTTTTAAACGCCTGAATCCGTCTGTCAAAGACATTGATTTGATTTTTCCCAACCAGCGAATTCTGGTGCCGCTCAGGCTGATTGCACCGGATACCCTTGAGGGGCAGGCCACCGGAACAGTTACCATACCCCTTATCACGATTACCAATATCCCCCGTCAGCTGCAGCAGAATTCCATGAATTATGTGGTCCGGCAGGGCGACAGCGTTTCCACGCTCATTTCAAAAAAATTCGGTCGTTACAGCACTCGGCCATACAAAGAGGCGATTAAAATATTTAAATATCTGAACCCGCAGATCAGGGATTTGAACCTGATACATGTCGGCCAGACAATCAATCTCCCGGTGGCGACGGTCCGTGATGAATCCTGGTATCCGGAACTGTTTGACGAAGCCGGTGAATTGGTGGTCGCAGAAGAAGCGGTTGAGGAAATCAAAGAAGAGGTACCGGTTGAAGTGATTGAGGAAGTCGTCGAGGTCCTGGCAACAGAAGAAGCCGTGGAGACTTTCGAAGCCGTGGAGTTGTCAGCTATCGAGGAAATTCCGGCTGAAACTGTTCAGGTGCCGGAACCGGAGCCGGTTGTTGCGCCACCGGTAGAAGAGCCGGAAGAAAAAAAGGCTGAAGAGAAGATTGAAGAAGAAAAGCCTGATGAGAAGAAAACAGTCGAGAAGAAAACAGACGAGCCGGTAGCGCCTGAACCGTTGACCCCTTTGCCGTCAATTTTTAAAAAAGCAGCCGCCATTTTTGGCGCAGAGCTTCTGGATAAAGGCGAATACTTTTTTCCCCGGCCGGGAGGCGAAGATTTAACCCTGAATCTGGCTTCAACACCGGTCATGGAATTTAATTCCGGCCTGCGGATACTTTTTGCAAAAAAAGCGAGTCTTTCGTCGCTGGACCAGGGGGTGGTGACCTCGTTCTGGGAAAAATTGCAGATTGTCACCATGTCATATGATGCGTCGCTAAAAGAGCTGTTGTATAAGATATGCCAGCTGATTGATAAAAATGGCTGTGAAAATAATTTTTCGATAAACGACCGGGGACTGACTGTAACAATCCGGGGGGAGCTGATTTATGATAATGCCAGCGGCTCTGGCAAAGTATGCGTTATCCTGATTGATCAGCTAAGGCAGAAGATCCCGGATGATTTACATCACTATCTGTCCGGCAAAGAGCTGGTCGTCTCCGAATGGATTGACGGTGAAAATTTTTTCGGTCCGGTATCGGTGGGCGATGCGTCAAAACCCTTGCCCGGATATTTTATAACCCCTGATACATCTCAACCGGTTGCATTTATTAAAGATTTTGCGGCCACCTTTGGCATGAGGTATCAGGAGGATGTGGAGATATCATTTCCCTATGCGGGATTTCAGGTAAAAGCATATTCGAATCTGCTGTCAGTTTCATCGGGAAAAGAAATCCTGGTGGACTTTGGAGATCTTCAGGGCGATGCCGTTGAATCGATTGAGGCCACAGGATTTCATGTCCTGCAGATCAGTCCCGGGCAGAGTTATCAGTCGATTGTATCGGACCTGCTCAGTGTGATGCCCGCCCGGCAGAGTGAAGATCCGGTTTTCTGGGCAGCGGACAGGCCCCAGGCTTATAATGCGTCAATCCAGGTGCCCGGCCGGTTAATTACCATGATCAATGACCGGGAAAAAATGAAAATTTTGATCACCGATATTACGCCTCATGACAATATATTGTCTTTTTTAAATCGGGCGGGGATACGGATCATGAAGATCGACAATAATTGATGGCTTCGCAAAAAGTCCAAATTCTGTGTTGCACGGCATTCTTCGTCACTGCGGAGTAGGCCAACTACGCCTCATTCCTCAGAATTTGTGCGCCTTGAATTTGGAGCTTTTTTCTTTGCCATCTGAATCTGACTTTTGTCGGTTTATCAATAATTGATGGCTTCGTTTTTATGGAGCAGAGGGAGAATGCTATGAAAAGACATCTTGGTATCTGTTTATTGATTTTGATGCTGTCGCTAAGTCTGGCCGCATGTGCTTCCCATCAGAAAAATTTAGACAAGCAAAGAGCTGATGCCATCAGAGACCTTGGCGAAGCCTATATGGGGCAAGGGG
>JAQYVU010000017.1 GCA_030145385.1 Desulfococcaceae bacterium | reverse complement strand
AAACTCAAGTTCATTTTTGAGTTCAGCCACTGTTCGGGTTGAGACATCGAATAGCAGGCCATAAGAGAATGCAATGCCTCTGTTTAGGCATTTTTGAATTGAATCAACCTGGGGGATACGAGTATTTTGAAATTTTTTAAATTTGAGAATTGATTTTTCATCAAAGCTTTCCACGCCGCTGAAAATGCCTATGCAGCCTGCTTCACGCGCCATATCCAGAGTGTCGTCAGATAAAAATTCTTCCGACACCATGACCATCCAGTTTTTAAAATATTTTTTTTGTTTTAAGTCTTTGATCAATTTCAGGCGGTCATGCAGGAATTGCCTGTTTGTGCCACCGAAATTATTGTCAATAAACAGCGCAAGGTTTTGTCTGCCAAATGCTTTAATCTGCATTTTCAGGTAGTCCAGATCGTATTGCTGGTACTCATTGTTTTCTGCTGTCAGGGAACAGAAGCTGCAGTTGAAATAACAATTCCGCGTAGATTCCACATATCCACCCACATGCATCCAGTATACCAGGTCATAGCGCGGGAGTGCCCGTTTGTTTTCAATTAAATATCTGGAAATATATTCCCGGCCAAACACTTCTTCTATTACTTCGGAGAGTTGTTCAATATCCCCGGTGCAGGCGTAATCAAAAAAGCGCGCTGAATAAAGCGGCAGGGCCCGAATGGCCGGGCCCCCGGCCACCACAATAACTTTTGGGTTTTTGGTACGCGCATAGGCGGTTATATGCAGCATTCTGTCAAAAGCAGTATTTAAGCCGGTTAATACCAGCATGTCCGGAAAAGCTAACAGTCGTTCATTTTCCAGTGGACCGCTGTATTGCTCATTGTATAATTTGATTTCGCAACGATCCGGCGAAAATGCGCCGGCAAGAAAGGCAGGTCCCATGGACTGGGGAACTTTCGTCTGACGTCGGACCGGATAGCGAAGTTCATCAAAATAGCAGTTTACAATCAGTATTTTTTTTCTCAATGCTGCGGGCATATGCTTTTTGATCATATTTTCAGGTCCTTTTAAACTATGAGATATCCTTTTCAAGTATTTTTTGAAACGGGTAGCCCGAATTCTTATCCCGGTGAATCAGCTGATGCCGGCCTGTTGGATTATGGCATGTTTTCGGTGTCGGTGAATAAAACTAATACGATATCATAGAACTAATAAATAATAAATATAATAAAGAGATAGCGATCATCGCATATTCATTTTGAAAGTCCTTAACATCTATATTTGCGATGATTGGCGCAGTTATTAGTTGTATTTAAATTTATGCCTGCCGGATTTGTTGTACTTAAGCTCTTTTCTCCGGGTTCAATAACAAAGGGATGTTGTTCGTTGCATTTAGTTTTAAATTATGTACTATTTTTTTTCTAAGATTGTTTTTCGAATTCAGTGAAAAAGGTTAAGGTGTAAAGTTTAAATATTTTCGTCGAATTTTTTGATAAAACTATTCGGTTTTATTTGTCGGGTTTTTAGCAAATATACCAATAAAACAGTATTTTATTTTAATTTTAACGATAAGCCGCTGTTAATAATAATGAATATATAAGTTTAATAATAATAATAATTAGTAAGCAATTGAGTTTATTGTCTTTATTTTTCAGGGTGGTTTGTTTTATTATTTCATTGATTTATGGCTTTGTGGCTGGTATCATTGATTTTTAAAATAAATTATAAAAAAATAAAGTAGGTTCTACTTGTTGTTTATTTGTAGTTGATGCCGTTTAAGGGGTAGCGTTTAAGCATTTGCATCCTCGAAAATTTGGGCTGAGGAAATCGTGGAGCCGGTAAACAAGTAGAAGAGGGAGGAGACAGATGCAAACATTTTTTGAAAGTCCGCTTAGCTCTGTATTATCAAAGGATTACTTGATACCGAAGTCGGTTAATTCTTACCGGCCCGTTACCCTTCGGAATTTTCGGCAAATCCCCCAGATAAGTCGGTTGTCATCGGAACAAATAGAAGCAATAGAAGTTGTCGGAAGAGTTTTTCCTTTTAAAACAAATAATTATGTTGTTAAGGAATTAATTGATTGGGAAAATATACCGGATGATCCGATTTTTATTCTCAATTTTCCGCAAAAAGAAATGCTTGCGCCGGATCAATATGAAATAATAGCCAATTTGTTAAAGAAAAAAGTCGGAAAAGATGAAATTGACCGGGCGGCGATGAAAATCCGCTGGGAATTGAATCCTCATCCGGCCGGCCAGGAGCATAATATTCCGATTCATAAGGGTTTGAAGTTAAAAGGAAGCCAGCATAAATACAGGGAAACCGTTTTGTTTTTTCCCAGTCATGGGCAAACCTGTCATGCATACTGCACGTTTTGCTTTCGATGGCCGCAGTTTGTCGGAATGAATGACATCAAGTTCGCCATGCGTGAGACCAATTTGCTGATCAACTATATTCAGGATCATCCGGAAATCACAGACCTGATATTTACCGGCGGTGATCCCATGGTGATGAGTACCAAGTTGTTTGCAACTTATATTAACCCCATACTAAAGGCAAATATCCGGCATCTGAAGACGATCCGGATTGGCACCAAGTCCTTGAGTTACTGGCCTTATCGATTTTTGGCAGACGATGATTCTGAAGAATTGCTTGATCTTTTTAATAAAATAACCCGGTCCGGAAAGCATTTGTCGATTATGGGGCATTTTAATCATCCCCGGGAACTGGAACCGGAAGCTGTTAAAACTGCAATTCGGCGAATACGGGAAACGGGTGCTGAGATCCGGACCCAGTCACCCTTGTTAAGGCACATTAATGATGCGCCTGAATTGTGGTCGAAAATGTGGCAGGCGCAGGTGGAATTGGGGTGTATTCCGTATTATATGTTTATTGTCAGGGACACCGGAACGCATCATTATTTCGGGGTTACCCTGGAAGAAGCCTGGGACGTTTTTCGGAGCGCATATCAGAAAGTCAGCGGTCTGGCACGAACCGTCCGGGGGCCGAGCATGTCTGCGCACCCGGGAAAAGTCCAGGTGCTGGGGATCAGTGAAGTAAACGGAGAAAAAGTTTTTGTTCTGAGATTTCTGCAGGGAAGAAATCCGGATTGGGCAGGAATCCCTTTCTTTGCCCGATATGATAAAAATGCCAAGTGGCTGAGTGATTTGCGGCCGGCATTCAATGATGAACGTTTTTTCTATGAAACGGACCATTCACCAGCTGTCTGTTGATACATCAAGTCCGGAGACGCTCGGTAAAAGATCTTTTCCGGTTAAGTTTTCTCACGTATCGTCTCTCTTTTTTTGTTGTTTCCGACCGGTTCTGATAAAGGATAAATCAAATGAAAGCGTTGCCGATACCGTCCTTTTTTGATTCTTCTCAAATCAGTGAAGTCTGGCGGGTTCCTTATCAAAAACGGGCAGATGATGCAGAAAAATGGGCGCGGCAGTTTGGGATGACTCCCGCTGTTGATGATAGTTTCAAGGTGAGTCTGTTGCTGGTGGATGTGCAGAACACTTTTTGCATTCCGGATTTTGAACTTTATGTCGGGGGCGTTTCCGGAACCGGGGCCGTGGATGATAATCAGCGGCTGTGTAAATTTATCTACCGCAATCTGAATGTGCTGACACAGATATGCCCTACCATGGATACCCATCAGGCGGCGCAGATTTTTCACAGTGTATTTCTGGTCAATGCGCAGGGGGAACACCCCGATCCGTATACACTGATATCCGAAGATGACATTGAACAGGGAATTTGGCGATTTACCCCGGAACTGGCGGCCGGGCTTCAGGTAAAAGCCGATTTTGTGCAAAAATATCTGCGGCATTATACCCGCATGCTGAAAGCCGGCGGAAAATATGACCTCACCATCTGGCCCTATCATGCCATGTTGGGCGGGATCGGTCATGCAATTGTGTCAGCGGTTGAAGAAGCGATTTTTTTTCATGCAATGGCCCGGTTCAGTCCGCCGGATTTTCAGGTCAAGGGCAGCCACCCTTTAACTGAAAATTATTCCGTGCTTAGCCCGGAGGTTTTAAGCGGGCCGGGGAAAGAAAAACTTGCTGAAAAAAACACTAATTTTATTCAGCGGCTGATGGATTTTGATGCGGTTATTATAGCCGGCCAGGCGAAAAGTCATTGTGTCGCCTGGACAATTGAGGATCTGCTCAGTGAAATTCTCGTATCTGATAAAAGGCTGGCGGAAAAAATCTATCTTCTTGAAGACTGTTCATCTCCTGTCGTTATACCCGGTGTCATAGATTATACAAAGGCGGCGGATGCGGCATTTGCAAAATTTGCGGATGCCGGTATGCATCTTGTCCGTTCTGTTGATCCCATATGCAACTGGCCGGGAATCAATCTTTGATGGCTTTGTAAAAAGTCCAAATTCTTTGTTGCGCTGCATCCTTCGTTTCTTCATGGTACACTAAGTACGAATTATCACTCAGGATTTGCGCGCCTTGCCAATTTTATAAGAATGGTGGAGCTTTTTTCTTTGCCATCGGAATCCGATTTTTTACGAGTTTGCCAATCTTTGATGGCGTTATTTTTTGCAAAAAATGTTGTCGCGGGTAATTTTTTTAATAAATACCACAAACGCAAGATACATGGACGCGGATAGCATGATAATATCACGGAAAATAGTGCTCACGTCAATGATATCGCCGGGATCTGATGAAAAGCACCCGCAACTGATATCAAGTCCCCTTGCCGTGTTGACGGTAAGTGCGGTAATAAAAGCAATCATTAATAAATTGTATAAGATCACCGTGCCCGGCATCCAGATGCCCGTGATCAGCATACCGCCGATAATAATTTCAAGCCAGGGCAGGGTAATTGCAAATATATTAATTAACATATCGGGAAGCAGGTGGTAATTATATACAACACCCGCAAACGACCCCGCATCCATAATTTTGGGAATTCCGGCAACGATAAATATTGCACCGAGGATAAAACGGACGATAATCGATATAATATGATGAATTTTTGAAGAGTTTGATTTTTTCATGGTTTCAACTCATAGCCGTCCGTTTAAATTTGTTTTTGTTCCGAGCGGGAAACCGCGCAAAATATGTTCCTGTTGATTCGAAACATTGTCTGTTTGTTCGGGTGCCATAAGATAGTCGTTAGCGTTATGGATCAGGTAAATCAACCGGCAGGTTGTTATGGTTCCAGGCCGTCCAGCCGTTGACCAGCGCCCGGACCTTTTCAAAACCGAGATCGCACAGAAATACAGCCAGCTTATCACACAAATCGCAGGTCGCCCCGTCACAGTAAGTAATGATATTTTTTTCAGGGGGAAGATTTTCAATCACTTCAAAACATTTTTCTTCAGCCTGATGCCAGGGCAGGCAGAGCGCTCCCTGGATATGTCCCTGATTGTAAATTGACTCAGGACGCGCATCGATAAAAATAACATTGTTGTTATTGAAAAGCGCGGCGGCTTCATCCACTGAAACGGTTGATACATATTCGGAAAAGGTGTTTCCGGAAATGTTTTCGCTCCAGGGGCAGAACAGGGGAAGCGTGTTAGCGCGGATCTGGTTGTAGCCTAAGGCGAAGCAGAGCGTGATCAATAATATTGTCGGAATTTGCCACAGTGCTTTCATGGTAATTACTTTAATCTAAATATGATTATAAATTTATTGATGAAACCTCTTAATAAGATATGAAAAAGGTATTGATGTCAAGTGCCACTCAATGTATTTTCGGATCATTTGAAGCAGCGATTACATCTGAACAGGCATTGAAATAACATTATTAAAAATAAATACCAAAAAAGGTTTAGTCAATTGGAGAGACAAATGAAGGATGCGGGCGGAACGTTCAGACCGATATGGATGGATCACCAGGCCGATGTGGTGAAAGTTATTGACCAGCGGGCGCTGCCCCATGAGCAGGTCGTTATGGAATTAAATTCTGTTGATCAGGTGATTTTTGCCATCAGGGAGATGGTTGTCCGGGGGGCCCCGCTTATCGGCGTGACCGGCGCATATGGAATTTTTATCGCTTTAAAAAATGATAAATATAATGGTGAGCAGACATATATAAAAAATGAAGCTGAAAAGATTATAAATGCACGGCCGACAGCAGTCAATTTGTCCTGGGGGGTGAATCGGACATTGGGCGCCGTGCTGTCGGAACAAGACCCGGCCCGACGCCTTGACGCCGCCCGTAGGGTCGCCGGCGAAATTGCAGAAGAAGAAGTTGATAATTCAAAGAAAATAGGACAGCATGGCGTAAAGTTGATCGAAGAAATCGCCCGTAAAAAATCCGGAAAACCGGTAAATATTTTAACCCACTGTAATGCCGGCAGCCTGGCCTGTATTGAGTATGGCACCGCAACCGCCCCTATTTATGCGGCCTGGGAAATGGGGATTGATGTGCATGTCTGGGTGGATGAAACCCGGCCCCTGAATCAGGGTGCTCGTCTGACGGCATGGGAACTGGGAAAATACGGTGTGCCGCACACGGTTATTGCGGATAATGCCGGCGGGCACCTTATGCAGCACAACATGGTGGATATGGTGATTGTGGGAACGGACAGGTCCACGTATACCGGGGATGTGGCGAACAAGATCGGGACCTATTTAAAGGCTTTGGCCGCAAAAGATAACAATATCCCTTTTTATGTGGCACTCCCCTCATCCACCTTTGACTGGACCATTCGAGACGGAGTGGCGGATATCCCTATCGAGGTGAGGGATCCGGACGAGATGCGCTACATTCCCGGAGCTGTAAAAAGCCGTGATAACCTCCTCATGCCGGAAAAAAGCCCGGCCGCCAATTACGCCTTTGATGTGACCCCGGCACGGCTGGTCACGGCCTTTATCACCGAGCGGGGGGTCTGCGCGGCAAGTGAATCGGAAGTGAAACGTCTGTTTCCGGGAAAAGTTTAAAAATTGGCATGATGATATCCGGATACATTGAAATCACTTGACTTTTACCAAACGCAGCATATAGAAAAACGGTATGTTTAGCGATCTGGAAAGAAAAATTATTGCGCTGGTTCAAGGGGATATGCCGATAGAAAAATATCCCTATCGTGTGATTGCGGAAAAAGTCGGCACGGATGAGGAAACGGTTTTATCTGTTTTAAGGAACCTTAATGACCGGGGAATCATCCGCCGGTTTGGTGCCACCCTTCGTCACCAGAAAACCGGTTTTACTGCCAATGCGATGGTTGCGTGGCGAGTGGATGAGACCCGGGTGGAAGAAGTGGGAAAACTGATGGCTTCATTTAATCAGGTTTCCCATTGCTACCGGAGAAATCCGTCAGAACTCTGGCCGTATAATTTATATACCATGGTTCATGCAACCGATGAAGCTTCCTGCCGGGCAATTGCGGCAAACATATCAAAAAAAACCGCAGTCGATTTTTATGAGCTTCTTTTCAGCCGGAAAGAACTTAAAAAAACGTCTATGCAGTATTTTAGCGATGATTTTTCCGATTAATCTTTCATTTAAGCGATTTGCTTGAAAATCCAACCACCACATATTCTATGCGTAAATCCATGGATCCATGATTTCGCCGCCTATGATGTTTGGGCGAAACCCATCGGATTGCTGTCTATTGCGTCAATCCTGCGCCTGCAGGGCCTTTCGGTGTCATATGTTGATTGCCAGGATCGGTTTCATCCGCAAGCGGATAAAATCCAGGATCCGACGGCCAGAAACGGCCGGGGCCCCTATGTTAAAACGCCGATTCCGCCGCCTGCGGGCCTGGAGTCCATTCAAAGGAACTATTCCCGTTACGGCATTTTGCCCCAGTGGTTTGAACAGGATTTAAAAGATCTGCCAAAGCCGGATATGGTGCTGGTAACCTGTCTGATGACCTACTGGTATCCGGGTCTTTTTGAAACCATCCGGTCGGTTCGGTCGATTTATCCGGATGTGCCGATCGTTGTCGGCGGGATTTATGCGACCCTGTGTCATGACCATGCGGTTCTGCATTCAGGGGCGGATTATGTGCTGACCGGGCCGGGGGAAACGCCGGTGCTCGATCTCATCGCAGACGTGACCGGTTTTTCGAGTTCTCTGAAATTTGATCCGGATAACCTGAACACGTATCCGTATCCGGCGTTTGACCTGCAGCGGAAAATCGGTTATATTCCGTTGCTGACATCGAAGGGGTGCCCGTTTTCCTGCACGTATTGCGCGTCAAATATTCTCCAGCCGAAGCGGATGCTTATGGAGCCGGACCGGGTGGTTGAAGAGATCCTTTACTGGCAGGATTTTTGTGGTGTAAGGGATTTTGCCTTTTATGACGATGCCTTGCTGGTCAATGCCCAAAAACATGCGGTCCCTATGTTTAAGCAGATTGTTAAATCGGGGCGAAAATTGAATTTTCATACTCCCAATGCGGTTCATATTCGTGAAATAACGCCTGAAATTGCCGAATTGATGTTTGCTGCCGGGGTTAAAACACTTCGTCTGGGTCTTGAAACATTGGAGTTTGATCAAAGAGAAATCGACCGGAAAGTCAAAGAAGCGGAATTTACTGGCGCGGTTTCTAATTTGCTGGCCGCCGGGTTTCAGAAAGATCAGGTAGGGGCTTACCTGCTGGCGGGACTTCCCGGGCAGAAAACGGAATCTGTTGAATTTTCAATCAATATCGTCAAACGCAGCGGCATCACACCGACGCTTGCATATTATACGCCGATACCGCATACGGATATGTGGGAGGCGGCCGTTGCCGCCTCCCGATATGATCTGGCGTCTGATCCGATATTTACCAATAATGCGATTATGCCCTGCCGGCACTCCGAGTTCGAATGGAAGGAACTGGCGCGGCTCAAGCAGCTGGTCAGGTCATAATAATTTAAGGCGGTTCCATTTCAGCGTTCAGGTGGCAGGATGACTTTTTTATCCTGACACCTGAAACCAAAATCGGATTACGGGTCAGCCGTATTGATCTGTTTTTCCCTTCAGTCTTTTACCTTTTATCTTTTACCTATTACCTTCAGTGCTGTCTCAACGATATTGTCGGCGGTGAACCCGAAGTTTTTCAGAACGGTTGCGCCGGGTGCTGAAGCGCCGAATGTGGAAATACCGATTATCTTACCGTCATTTCCGGTATACTTTTCCCATCCCAGGGGCAGTCCGGCTTCCACAGCCACACGGGCCTTGACGGTTGGCGGCAGAACACTGTCCTTGTAATCTTGCGGCATTTTGTCAAACAGTTCCCAACTGGGCATGCTCACAACTCTTGCGGCCACGCCTTTTTCTCCCAATATTTTTGCGGCTTCCATGCTGATACTGACTTCCGATCCGGAAGCAATCAGTATTACGTCGGGTGTACCTTCTGAATCATTCAGCACATAGGCTCCGTTTTCCAGCATGTCGGCTGATGGGTAAGCGCTTCGGTTAATGACCGGAAGTTTTTGGCGGCTTAAAATCAGAGCTGTCGGTGTGTCAATGGATTTAATGGCATGGCGCCAGGCGGCCGCGGTCTCTGTGGCATCAGCCGGGCGGATCACCGTCAGGTCGGGGATCATTCTCAAAGATGTCAGATGCTCCACCGGCTGGTGTGTCGGGCCGTCTTCACCCACTGCAACACTGTCATGGGTAAATACATAGATGACCGGCTGGCTCATTAGAGCGGCCAGTCGGATGGACGGCCGCATATAGTCGGCAAAAACCAGAAAGGTGCCGCCGAAAGGCCGCAATCCCTTATGCAGGCACATGCCGTTTAAAATTCCGCCCATGGCATGTTCCCGGACACCGAAACGGATATTCCGACCGCTGTAACTGTCTTTCTGATACACGGACGAACCGTTCAGGAATGTTTTATTTGACGGAGCAAGGTCAGCTGACCCGCCGATTAATGACGGAATTTTAGCTGCTGCTGCATTTAAAACCGTTCCGGATGCACTTCGGGTGGCAATCGGGCCTTCACTATCGGAAAAATCCGGCAGAGCGGCTTCCCATTGCTCTTCGTATGATCCGTTCATCATAGCTGTCCATTGTTCTGCCCGTTTCGGGAATTGTTTTTTATATTCATCAAAAAGTGCGTTCCATTGTTCTTCGGATTCAGCACCTTTCCGGGTAGAGTCCCGGTAGTGTTCAAGGACCCCGTCCGGAACACAGAACTGCTCATCCGGCATGCAGCCCAGGCACTCTTTTGTTAATTTAATTTCCTCTTCTCCCAAAGGCGCACCGTGAGCATCTGCTGTGTCCTGTTTGTTGGGACTGCCGAAGGCGATATGGGTCCGGAGCCGGATTAAAGACGGTTTCTCTGTCTCATTTATTGCCGCCTCAATAGCATTGCTGACTTCATCGAGGTTGTTCCCGTCTTCAACCGTTATAACTTTCCAGTTGTATGCCTGGAAGCGCAGTGAAACATCTTCCGTAAAGGTGATGTCCGTGCTGCCTTCAATGGAAATCTGGTTGTCATCGTATAGACAGATTAATTTTGAGAGACCCAGGTGTCCTGCAAGCGAGGCCGCCTCTGAGGTGATCCCCTCCATCAGGTCTCCGTCACCGCACATTACAAAGGTGTTGTGATTGACAATGTCATGTCCGGGCTGGTTGAAAAGGCCGGCCAGGTGACGTTCGGCCATGGCCATTCCCACGGCATTGGTAACCCCCTGGCCCAGGGGGCCGGTCGTCGTTTCAACACCGATGGTGTGACCGAATTCCGGATGTCCGGGGGTTTTGCTGCCCCATTGTCTGAAATTTTTTATATCATCAAGGGTGAGCCCATAGCCGGTCAGGTATAGCAGGCTGTAAAGCAGCATGGAGGCATGGCCCCCTGACAGGATAAATCGATCCCGGTCATACCAGTCCGGATTTTGGGGATTATGCTTTAAAAAGCGGGTCCAGAGAACATATGCAGCCGCGGCAAGCCCCATCGGAGCACCGGGGTGGCCGGAGTTCGCTTTCTGGATAGCGTCCATGGCAAGGGTGCGGATGGTATTCACGCACTGGGTATTAATTTCTAATCCGGCCGGACATTCATTCATTTTTATTTTTCTCCTTCGGTAATATTAATATTTTGATTTTTATATTAAAGTGCTCGCAAAAATTCAGGTTTCAACGCCACCCGCCCGCCAAGGGCTTCGTCGATCAGGTGGAGTGTTTTTTTCTTGTCCTCCGGAAATTTTGCCCGGATGGGCAGGTAGTTAGATGCATGATTGGCATGGAACAGTCCGTCCGACAGCTCGGTATGCTGAATCATGGTCCGGATTTCCTGAAGCATTTCCGCAGGTTCAATCAGAGAGAATTTTCCTGATTCATATTCATCGTACATAGGGGTCCCCGGAATCAGCATCAGGCTGAGCGCCCCGACATATTCCGGATCAATGGCAGACAAAACTTTACCGGTGGCTTCCGCATGGACTTGGGAACGTTCCCGGCCGGCAATGCCGAGAAGTACGGTTATGGAAAGCTTGATGCCGGTTGAGCGGATTTTTTTCCCCATCTCGATCATGGTGGCAGCCGTGGCGCCCTTGTTAATATTTTTTAAGGTTATGTCATCGCCGGTTTCAAGGCCCAGATATGCAATGTCGAGCCCCAAATCATGGAGTTCTTTTAACTGCTCCTCCGTTTTCATTTTGATTCCTTTGGCATTCGCATATAGTCCCACACGATTTACCCAGGGAAGCTGTTTTTTGATTTCGGTTAACATCAGCACCAGTCTTTTCTGGGGGATGATCAGCGCATCACCGTCACAGATAAACAGCCGGTCCTGGTTTTTGCAGTATTTGGCGGCAAACGCGATATCCGCCATGATAATGTCGTCTGTTTTTATTTTAAACCGTTCGCCTTTATAAGCGCCGCAAAAGGTGCATTTATTATGGGAGCACCCCACAGTGGCCTGAAGCAGAATACTGTTTGCTTCGCTTGGCGGACGGATCATATTTCCTTCATAATGCATGGTTTTATTTCTCCTGTCGGCATTTTAACATCCTGTTAAACAGCCTGATTTTTTTTTATGAAAAATTCGATTAAATGTATCAATAAACAAACAACAATTTCAATACTGAAAGAAAAAAAGTGAATCGATAAAGTTTGAAAAAGGTGTCAGGATAATCGTAATTAACTTTATATTTAATGTAATCGAATATTTGAGACGAGGTGGAGCGTTTTGTGTTGTAACGGGTTTTGCCGGCCCATTTATAAATCCGGGCCGGCAGAAAAATGAGTTAAAGGCGGGCGTCATGCTGTTGGAAAGTTAAATATTTGTAAGCGTTCACGGGGCACCGCATCTGCTTTGTTCCCGGGCACTTGAAGTACGACAAGTACGTCTTCGAGCCCGGCGCCTCGCATCTGCGGCACCCTGTAAACGCTTACAGGCTAGCGGTTTATAAAAAAATAATAATTTCGACCCCGTGAACGGGTACAAATATTTTATATAAAATTAAATCATTTAATAAACCGGGTTTTTTTGCTCATTTTAATTCCGGAAATCATGGCAGGTTTGGCGTATGCAGATTCGCAGAATTTCCCATTGTGACTCTGCAGATAGTGAGACGCAGGGGGTAAAGGCGCAATCGCTAAAGCTTGAGCCTGAATTCATTGTTTTTAAACAGGCTGCAGCAGGCATCGACGATTTCCGGATCAAACCCCCGGCCCCTGTTTTTTACAATTTCGTCTAATGCAATATCAATGCCCAGGGCCGGGCGGTAAGGCCGGTGGGATGCCATGGCTTCTACAACATCGGCAACAGCAATAATTTTTGCTTCAACATGGATTTCGTTTCCTTTGAGTCGTCGTGGATATCCGGATCCATCTATTCTTTCATGATGTTGATAGACGATTTCAGCCAGAGGGCTGTGAAAATCAATTCCTTTCAGAATATTATATCCGGTGGTTGGGTGATCTTTAATTATGTTGAATTCGGCATCTGTAAGTTTTCCTGGTTTGTTGAGTATTTCAGCTGGTACGGAAATTTTACCGATATCATGGACGATGCCGGCCATGCGCAGGTAATAAATTCGCTCTTTAGAAAATCTCATTTTTTCAGCAATGGCGCCTGCGATGCTTGCAACACGATTCTGATGCCCGGCAGTATAGGGGTCTCTGGATTCAATTGCCAGTGACATCGCATTGACAATGCTTGCGATGGCTTTGTTCAGTTTATGATTGGCAACAGAAACATCGATAGTTTGGCTTTTGATTATCTTTTCAAGATGTTCTATCTGGAATGTATTCTGGATATCTAAAGCCTTGCGGCGAAGCGCATTGGACACACTGACCAGTACCTGCTTTTTTTGAAACGGTTTATACAGATAATCGTAAGCACCCATTGAAATAACTTTATTTGCGATATTTTGGTTTCCTTGCCCGGACACCATTAAGGTGGCGATATTCGGATGTTCGTTTCTGATTTCCTTGAGTAATTGAATACCTGATTTGCCGGGCATCATGATGTCGGAGATAATCAGGTCTATCCGTTCATTTCTGATAATTTCACTGGCTTCAAAAGCATTGGCCGCAGATAAGCAGGGATAGCCTTCGGGCTCCAGTATTCGCAGCAACAGTTTGCGTATCTGGTCATCGTCATCAACAATTAAAAGTTTTCCCTTACTGAATAAATTCGGTAGTTTGTTGTAAGTCGTTTGTTTTTCATCTAATTTTATTTTGTTCATGATTTTTCCCCAATCTGATTCCATATTATTGAATTTAAGAAATCCGGTTTAATTTGAAAATGATTGCCGTAATGCGGCAGCAGCAGTCAGAGTCTGACTGGTGATTTAAGGAATCCGGCTGTGAGGAACTAATCGTTCATGCGCAGAAGGCTGTCGTATCTGATCCAGACCGGCAAGGATGCAATCCTCGGACTCCCGGGTTTTCCAGTCGGAGTTGGTGTCATAAATTAAATCCATCACCGTCGGCATGCCATCCCATTTTACGGCAGATCTGTATTCCGGGTACTTCCTGGGGTCCTCCGGCAACCATAAAGTCGGCGCCTAAGTCAATCACATGCCATTTCTGATCTTTCGGGCGCCAGATTCCATTTTCTTAATTAATCAGATTACTGGAATTCCGAAACCGGATGCGTCATTTTAATTAATTATTGTAATCAACGTAACTAAAGCAGGTACTCAAGTTCACTTATTATTGGTATCCAGTTGAACTGGCAATTTTGCATCAGGTAGGATAATTTTTTCTCGGACTTCCAGCTGAATCCTCGCTCTAAGCGAATGTCTTTAACCGTCACCTTATCGTTATACCTGATATAAGGAATGTATTCGGGAGACTGTTCTCTGTCCCACCCGTCCCGTTGACCCACTATGGCATCAACGTCAACAAGTTTCCATCGGTCATCTTCAGGGCAACGCACCTCATTCCAGCAATGTAAAAGCGGTTTGGAATAAAAGCTTAAAACGCCGCACGTAACGCAAGACTCGATTTCTTGCTCTTGCAGCGCCATATGATATGCAATGGCCTTGTCTTTACAATCACCACCCCCTTTTTCAATGGCAATTTTTGTGTCTTTTAGCGGCACAAAAACAGTCGAACATCCTGCAGCAAAAATTATTAGAAAAACCAGTAAATATTTCATTGATGCCGAAGTGGTGAGGTGGTTTTTTGGGGTAATTGTGTTTCTCATGATTACGACCTTACGTTTTTAAGATATGATAAATTTCTATGTTTTAAAAACTGTGTTATTGGGAATTGCTTTTGGAATTTTAAATTGCAACATGCCTGCCAAATTTTAAAAAAATATTAGATTTGTTTTATGATATTGGAATTAAAGGGTATTTAATTCCCAGTTTTTTTGAAAGCGGAGAAGATGTTGCCATCGGCCCTGACATTTTGTCGGTGCATTCAATGAAAGGATGTTGATTTTCAAAAAAAATATTTGAAATTCAAGGTATTAAATCAATGTGACAATTTGTCGTGGTGCGGACAAGTTGACATGATGAATCGTCACCGGGTGATTAAAGAGATGAAATGAAATCAACCAGAGTGTTGATGACAATGAAATTCCTGTAAATTCGCTTCTTTCTTGACGAATTCATGGTCATTTGATTATAGTTTGAAGGTGCATCTCTCGGTTGATACGCAGTGGCGTCACGCCTGATTCAATAGAAAAATTAACCACAGATCTGTTATGACTTTTTTTTCCATGAAAAATGAACCGCCCGTTGAAATATGAAAAAAAAAATTAAAGCGCTGGAAGTCGAAATATCTTCTTTAAACGAGTTGTTGAATGCTTATAAAGAAAACGATGAAAAGTACCGACAGCTTTTTGAAAAGGAATCTGATTCGGTAGTTGTGTTTGATGCTGAAACATACTTAATAGAAGAGGTGAATGCTGCGGCAAAGACACTTTTTGGGTTTTCCGAAAAAGAATTTCTGAATTTGTCGGCGTTAAGGATATTTTCAAAAAACGAAGAAACCATTCAGAAAATTCATGAAGTAACCCAAGGCTGTTTAACGCAAAATCACGTTATTTTTCAACATTTTGTGAAAAAGGATGAAAGTGTTTTTCCCGGTGCAATGTATGCCGGATCGTTTGTTTTAAAGGGGCGGGAAAAAATTTTCGGGGCGATCCGGGATACCACGGATAAGCAGCAAATGGCGGAAAAACTCCGTGAGAGTCAGGAGCAGCTGTTTCAGGCCCAGAAGATGGAGGCCCTGGGGACGCTGGTTGCCGGGGTGGCTCATGAAATTAATAATCCGATAAACCTCATCATGTATAATACTCCGCTGGTGCGAAGAATCTGGCAGGATTTTAAGCCGGTTTTAAAGGATGCGGCAAGGAAAAATCCCCGGAAAAAATATGGTGGACTGACCTATGCGTTCCTTGATCAGCATCTGGACCAGATGATCAGCGATATGGATCTGGCCGCCAAAAGGGTTGAGACAATTGTGGGCCGGCTTAAAGATTTTGCCAGAAAATCGAGTGTTTTTGACAAGGCGGATATGTCAATCTACGATGCGGTCCATAATTCTTTACGATTGGCCCAATCAACGCTCAAGAAATCAAATGTGGAAGTCCGGTTGCGCCTGGCTGAAAACATTCCGCTTATTAAAGGTCACCTGCAAAGTATTGAGCAGGTGATCTTGAATTTGATTATTAACGCTATTGAAGCGATTGATCATGACCACGGAATCATTTCGATCAATGCGGATTATGATCAGCAAAGCCAAAATATATACCTTTCATTAGATGATAATGGAAAAGGGGTCGAGCCGTCCATTCATGAAAAGATTTTTGATCCCTTTTATACCGAAAAGCAGGCCCAGGGAGGTACCGGGCTTGGGCTTTCGGTTTCATACAGTATTGTAAAGGCTCATGACGGAAAAATTGCCTGTGTGAGTCAAAAAGGTAAAGGGGCAATTTTTAACATCAGTCTCCCGGTGCAGCCGGGAAAAAAATTAATCAAGGTTTTAATTGCTGATGATGATCATGCCCTTCAAAAGCTGATGTACAAAGTTCTTTTAAAAGAAGGACATTACCATATTGAAAAAGCCTTTAACGGAACAGAGGCCTTGATCAAACTTGGCACCTACCTGCCGGATCTGCTGATACTGGATCTTTTTATGCCCCAAATGAACGGGTTAGAGGTGTGCAAAACAATAGTAAAAGAAGAAAAATTATCAAAAATGGAAGTTATTATTATTACCGGAAGCCCTCAAAGCAACGAATTGCAGATGATTAAGGATATCGGATTTAAGCATATATTTACCAAACCCTTTGATATTAAAAAGTTTGTTAAGGATATTGAAAGGATCGTTACCTGATGATCTCTGTTCCCAAACAATTTACTCCCATACTGGCGGTGGATGATGATGAAGGGCTGCTTTTAAGTGTAAAGGCGTCTCTTCTCAGTGCCGGAATGCCGGAACCCGCAATCGCTTCTGACAGCCGGCAGGTTATGGATTTAATCAGAGAGAATTCTTTTCAGCTTGTATTGCTTGATCTGGTCATGCCGCACCTGGATGGAATCGCACTGCTTGAAAAAATAAAAAAAGAGTTTCCACATATTGAATGTATCATCATAACAGCGGTCGACGATGTGGCAACGGCTGTCCGCGCGATGAATTTCGGTGCCTATGACTATCTGGTAAAACCGTTGCAATTGGAAAAATTGTTAATTGGTATAAAAAATGCTTTGGAAAAATTTGAGTTGCGCCAGAACCTGAATCTTTTCAAAAGAAGCCAGACATTTGATACGCTGAAGCATGCAGAGGCATTTAAAGAGATTGTGGCCCGGGACGAGGCAATGGCTCTGGTCTTTCATCAGGCGGAAACATACGGGTATAATGACTATAATTTAATGATAACCGGTGAAACCGGAGTGGGAAAAGAGGTTCTGGCAAATGCTGTTCACCGGCTGAGCATTCGTTCCGCCGGGCCTTTTGTCGCTATCAGCATGCCGTCATTGAGCCGGACAATTTTTGAAGATGAAGTTTTCGGTCATGAAAAAGGGGCTTATACCGGCGCAAACTTTTCAAAAAAAGGTTTTTTTGAGGAAGCAGACAACGGCACCCTGTTTCTGGATGAAATCGCTGAAATGGCTCCGGAAATGCAGACAAAACTTTTGCGGGTTGTTCAGGAAAAAGAGTTGTACCGCCTCGGAAGCACCAAAGCGCGATCCATTGATGTCAGGATAATTTCCGCCACCAACCGTGATATTCAAGAGGAAGTTAAAAACGGTAATTTTCGGATGGATCTGCTGTACCGGCTGAATGTCTGTCATATCCATATACCGCCGTTGCGGCAGCGGAAAAAAGATATACTCCCCCTTGCACTGCATTTTTTAAAAAGTCACGCTCAAAAAACAGGCAAGAAAATTAATTCTTTATCCCCGGAAGCGTCTCAATCTCTTTTGAAGTATTCGTTTCCCGGAAATGTGCGGGAACTGGAAAATATTATCGCGTCGTCTCTGCTGGTTGAAACGGGTGATACGCTGTCGTTGTCTTCAATCCGGTCTTTGACCATATCATCTCATTCGGATGAAAGCGGTGATGAAGCGCTGGCATCAATGGCAGCGCTTGAGAAAAAACATATCAACCGCATGCTGGAATATACCGGTCAAAACCGCACCCAGGCAGCGGCGATTTTAGGAATCAGCCTGAGGACACTTCAACGTAAAATCAAAGAGTATGAAGACAGCGGTCATCAGTAAATAAAACCGGTTATGATTAAAATAAAAAAAGGGATGCTGGTTGGGCATCCCTTTTTTTATTTTAATTTGTTATTAAAAACGAAGGTCTTAGAATCCTCTGTTTTTAAGATCGCTGGCCAGATCGACATAAAATTCATTTGAATCAAAGCCCGGAGTAATTCCGAACAATTGACCGACAATATTTAAATGGTCACAGCCGACACTGTACCATGCGGCATCTTCAACGCCCCGGAAATTGCCCCATTTTGCGCTGTTTACACTGACCAGTCCGTCATTGGCGCCTTCATAAGCCAGGAGAACAATCCAGGTGGCTTCCAGGATAAAGTTCGGGCAGGAGGTTTTGGCTTTGGCGGCCCAGCTTTGATAGTAAATGCCGGAAACATTCGGCGTGTTGGGATTAAATGTATTGATCATGTAAGGCCGGGTGATATCATAACCGTTTTCAAGGCTGTTGGGGTTGGTGTCGCCGAAAATAAACGCATACATAAAATCCATGGTATCTCCCACCAGCCATTCCAGTGAATCCGGAACAATACCGACGACAACATCGGCAACTGCGCTTCCCCGGTGGGGGCCGGCAATGCTGGTATGACTTGCCACGTAGCCGCCGATTCCTAAATTAGAGATGGCGTCTCTGGTGTAAATCGTTCCGTGGGAATGGCCGATAACATTCAATTTTGCAGCACCGGTGTATGCTTTGATCTGAAGAAACTGGTTCTTGAAATCAATGGCTTTGTTTCTTGTGCTGTCCATGCCGTTGACAGACGTGATGAATACATCCGCGCCTTCATCTTCCATGGCTTCCGGAATTCCCCACCAATAATCCACAATGCCCAGAATCTCAGCAGAAGCCCCCATGCCGTGAGCCATGACGATGGGATATTTGGTGTCACAGGTATAGCTGCTTCCACCGGCAAGAACATTAACGGGCAGTAAGAAAATGGCAGTTAAAAAAATTGTTAAACCGATTAAAGTTAGCTTTTTCATGTTTCCCCCTGAATTCAAATTATTAAAAAAATTTATGCTTGTTTTCATGAATTAAGATTTTTAAATAGTTCTTAATTTTTTATTGTGAACAACGTTTATGTATACCTTGACGTAAACGTAAATATAAGTCAATCAGGGGAAACCTGAAAAGCCGCTTCGAAAAACCTGATTTTTGATATGGAGGGCGTAACCCGGAAATTAGGGGTTAATGGGAAGCGGAATAAATAAAAAAAGGATGCCTTGCGGGCATCCTTTTTTTATTTAGCGGTTGGTGTATTATTTTATAATAATTGAATCGATTAATATCCTCTGCTTTTCAGATCGCTGGCAATATCAATATAGAAACCCGGTGCGTCAAACCCCGGGGTAATGCCGAAAAGTTGATCCACAATGTTGGCGTGGTCACACCCGACACTGTACCATGCGGCATCTTCAATACCCCGGAAATTGCCCCATTTGGCACTGTTAACGCCGACCAGGCCGTCATTGGCACCTTCAGCAGCCAGCATAACCAGCCAGGTGGCTTCAAGGATAATGCTCGGGCAGGAAGTTTTGGCTTTGGCGGCCCAGCTCTGGTAGTAAACACCTGATTTATTAGGTGTATTTGGATTAAATGTGTTGTTCATGTACGGACGGGTAATGTCATATGCATTGGCCAGGCTGTTGGGGTTTGAATCTCCCATAAGAAAGATATAGACTAAATCCATGGTGTCACCGACCAGCCATTCCATTGAATTCGGAACGATACCGACAACCATGTCCGCCAGTGCGCTGCCTCGGTGAGGACCGGCAATGCTGGTATGGCTTGCCACATATCCGCTGAGCCCTAAGTTGGAGATGGCATCACGAGTATATATGGTTCCGTGAGAATGGGCGATGATGTTGAGTTTTGATGCGCCGGTAGCGGCCTTGATCTGCAGGAATTGATTTTTAAAATCAACAGCTTTGTTTCTCGTGCTGTCCATGCCGTTTACAGATGTGATATAAACGTCTGCGCCTTCTCCTTCCAGTCCATCAGGAATTCCCCACCAGTAGTCAATAGCGCCAAAAACGGTTGCTGAAAAACCCATACCATGCGCTAAAACAATCGGATATTTCGTATCACAGGTGTCGCTGCTGCCGCCGGCAAGCGCACTGATCGGCAGTAAAAAAATGACTGTTAATAAAATGGATATCCCGATTAAATTTAATTTTTTCATGTCTCCCCCTGAATCTGAGTTATTTATTGGAATTAAAGATTTTAATTTTGATATTGGCCTCAAAATGTAAACAATGTTTACAAAAGTATATACTGTAAATAATCATGACGCACAATCGGGGAAAACCTGAAATTTAACTTCGAAAATCCTGAGTTTAAAATAGGGTGGAAAGTATAAGATAGGGGAAAAGGGAAATTGTCCCGGACAATCCAGATAAGTGATTTAATAACTAGGCGATTTGATAAAAGCCGTATGGCCGGATCGAAGAAGGGATTTTCGCATTGCCCCGGCGGGAAAGTTTTAGCGCCTGAAATTTTTAAAGATTAAGCATTTCAGGCAATTTAAATTAGGTTGTCTGAAGGCTGCTGTTAAACTGCATGATGCCTTGCAGGGGGGGTGAAGCTTTTAACTTCAGCCTTATCCTTTCACCTTATTCTTTTTATGTATCCAGAGAGGTGAGCCCTTCCCTGAGGGCAATCTTGGTCAGTTCCGCAACACTTTTTGCATTTAATTTTCGCATCATCTGCTGTCGATGGGTTTCAACCGTCTTGACGCTCACATGAATCCGGGCGGCAATGTCCTTTGTTTTCAGTCCTTCCGCGATCAACTGCAAAACTTCTCTTTCTCTGGCGGTTAGCGAAGAAGCCGGGGAGGTGTCGCTGCTTTCCAGTATATTGGCATAATCCTTCATGACCGTGTCTGCGATTTTCTGGCTCATGTAGTTCTGGTTGGCGACCACTGCGGAAATGGCGGAAACCAGCTCATCAAATGCGCAGTTTTTCAGCAGATAGCCTGAAACACCGGCTTTTAACATTCCCACCACATACCGTTTGTCGGAATACATGGACAGCGCGATTATTTTTGTGTCCGGCAACTCAGTGATAATTTGCCGGGTCGCCTCTATGCCGTTCAATTCCGGCATATTGATATCCATCACGATGACATTTGGCGTCAGGTCTAAAGCCAGGCGGACCGCTTGCCGTCCATTTTCCGCTTCACCGATAACGATCATATTTTTCTGGCTTTCAAGCAGTGCTTTCAAGCCGTCTCTAGTGATTTTGTGATCATCTGCAAGCAGAATTTTTATATCCATCCGTTTATTCCTGTTCTGATTGTTTAATTTCCTGATTGGCGTTTCTTGCAGTCATGGGTGATATAATGGTAACGCTGGATCCGGTATCCGGGTCGGATTTGATTACCAAACGTCCTCTTTGGTGCTTTAGCCGTTCTTGTATTGAAAAAATTCCAAAACCCCCTTTTTTAACATCTTTTTCTTTTCTGGTCGCTTCGAAACCGACACCGTTGTCGCAAATCACAATGCGGACAAAATCGTTTTCCTTTGATATGGAAACACTGACTTGAGTTGCCCGGGCATGCTTGACCACATTATGCAGCAGTTCCCGGATAGCCTGGAACAAAAGTATGCGCAGGCTTTCATCAATTGTTTTGTGAGTGTAATCATCAATAAAGTCCACTTTGATTTCATGCTGCTTTTGTGTCTGCTCGGTCAGCCAGTCGAGGGCTGCTTCCAGTCCCAAGTCATACAGTATGGGGGGGCTCAACTCAAAAGTCAAGGTCTGGGTATCGGCGATAGACTGGTCAATCAGTGAGTGAATTTCATCTATATTTTTTGAAGCACTTGAAGTTGTTACGGAATCTTTGAGCGGCCGGAGTTTCATGGAAGCATTCGCCAGTGCATGTCCGATGCGGTCGTGCAGGTCACTTGCAATTCTGCGACGCTCCCGCTCTTCGGTCAGCGACAGCTCGGAGGAAAGTGATCTGAGCTGGTCCTGGTAGCGCAGTGATTCTTCCTCGCGCTTTTCAGAAACCTCCCGGAGCTCTTTTTCGTTTTGAATGACATTTTCATAAAGCCGGGAATTCTCCAGTGAAATGGCTGCCTGGGAAGCTATCAGGTTCAATACTTTAATTCTGTCAGGGGTAAACACGGCCGGTGTGATATTATTTTCAAGATATAAAAGGGCCACCATCTGTGAATGCCTGATAACCGGGAGGCATAACACGGATTTCGGCTGGAATTTCAGTGTATAGGGGTGCCGGGTAAAATCTCCTTCACTGCTGGCATCATCTAATACCATATATGTCTGGGTGCGTTTTACATAGTTTAATACCGGATTGAACAGCTCCAGCCGGCTGTCTGCGGGCAGGGATTTGTAAACGATGGTTTCTTCATGGTCAATGTTGTTTTGTGCTTCCAAATACATCCGGTCCGATGTGATTGTCAGAAACTGCACTTTTCTGGCCCCCGCGTTTTCCAGTACAATTTTCATCAGGCTTTTTAACAAATCCTCTAAAATAATTTCCGTGGAAATCGTCTGCAGGGAATTGACAATCGTATTATAGTCAAGATGCTGACCGCCGGCAAAGGATTTTGACTGTGGATTAACCGTCAGAAGCGCTGCAAAGCTTTTTTCAAGAAGGTCCACTTTTGTTTTGGCTCCCCAGTACTGGTAGCTTTGCCGGGCTTTATCCATAAATGTTTTAGCAATATCATCAAAGCCTCTGGAGATGTAAAATTTTGCCGCCGCTTCATTGGCAATGGCATGATTTTGCGTAAAGCCGTTGGCATTTGCGGACCGGATAGCACGGTGATAAAAAGTAATTGCCTGCCGATCCTGACCGGCGATTCTGGCATGCTCTGCGGCGACCAGTAAATATTTGTCCTCAAAATTTTCAGGACATTGATATGAAAATTGTTTTAATCGATTGCTAAAGATTATTATCTGCCGGCGATACAGGCTTTGTTTCAGGATGGATGAAGAAGGATAAAGTGCTGCCAGAACCAGGCAGTGGTAGAAGTAATATTCCGGAATGATAATGGTTCCCATATGATAGTGCCGCAGAGCCGCGCATTTTTTAGCCTCATTGAGAGCCCCTTCAAAATCCTCCATGATGTAGAGAAGGCGGAGTTTGATCAAATGATGCCGACATAAAATGATTTTAATATCATCGTTCTGCATATTCCTGATATGCCGGGTTTCGGAAAAATGTTCATCGTTTAAACTGTGAATATGTACAGTTTGTCCTTTAACGCATTTGATGAATTGAATCACGGAGATCAGATAGTTTAATGCACCGATATCATGGGTTTGTTCCACGAATTCGTAAAATCGGTCGCATTCTTCCAACATCTCATCTATGGTCTTGCCGCCGGCGAACATTGAAAATACCAGTGACTGGATATGGTAAACCGAATAATTTAAATCTCCGGTTTCCCGGGCGGATTTCAGTCCTTCCCGGTTTAATGCAATGACTTGATTGATGTGACGGGTCCATATGGCAATCGCATTTCCAAAGTATAATAATACCTTGGCAGTCATTTGCGTGCCGCCGAATTTCTTTTTTGCCTTCAGGGCCAGATCTCCGAAAAGGTAGCCGGCATCATAATCCTTGAATATGGCGCACAGGGCCGCGCCATATATCACATAAGCAAACGGGGACACACTGGAATTGCCGTGCTTGAGGGTCATTTTGAAAATATTAAGTGCCAGGTATGATGCTAAATTCGGCTGACAGAAATAGGCGGATAAACTCAGGTTCATCATCATCGTAAGGGTCAGTAAAAGACGGGGGTCTTTTATTTCCCGAAGTTCAAGCAAAGAATCAATCTCTTGATGATGAAGCCTGATTTTTAAGGTTAACAGGCTTTGCAGCACATCCAATTTCCCGGCTCTTTTCGGCAGTCTGACACCGAGCAGCCGAAGTCCGGTCGCCCCGATTGTTAATGCGTCTTCATGCTTGGCCAGGCTGGCCAGCATGATCATTTTCTGATTGTACATTGCCGCCTTGTCTTCATCGGACTCGGCCCGGTCCAGCAGGATTTGAAACAGTTTTTCCGCGTCATCAAAATTATGGACAAGATATTCACATTCCATCCGGTGTTTTTTGATGTCGAAAACCAGGGTATAGTTTTCAACCCAGGCGGTGTCGGTTAAAAAATTTTCCCCGGTTTTTAAATAGCTGAGGGCCTGCTGATAAGCAGCCGCGTCTTTTGCCCTTTTTCCGGCCATGAGGTTGAGCCGAGCCAGCTGCTGAAGATCGGCGTTTTTGTCCAGCTGATTTTTCCCTTGATTAAAATGATGTACAACGGAAAAAATCCGGTTGTGCAGATCCTTTGGATCCGTATTTTGTAAAATTAGTTTTCCGATCTGAAGATGGAATGTATTCTTCAGCACATCCGGCACTTGAGCGTAAACAGCCTGCCTGACCTTGTCGTGTAAAAATTCAAAAGTCATATCATCGGCCGGGTTGATCGGTGTCTCCGGACTGCCATGGGCCTGAATTTTAGTTAATGACTTTTCCATTCGCCGGTAGGCATCACCCTTTGGCATAATCAATCCCAGCGCGAGTGCTTCCCGCAAGTCCGTTACAACCGACCGGGCAGTTTTGGCGGCAGCCATTGACAGCAGTGACAGGGAAAAAGAATCGCCGATGCAGGATGCCAGCTGGAGGGTATGCTGTGAAGGATCACCCAGCTTTGATACTCTGGCTGCCATAAAATCAACCACATTATCGGTGATGCTTTGAGCGGTTATCTGTTCAATATTCCACTGCCAGCGGCCGTTTTCATAGTCGTATGCAAAAAAACCTCCCTTGTTCATTGCTTCCAGAAACTGCCTGATAAAAAAAGGGTTTCCCCGGGTTTTATCGTGGACGATTTGTGCCAGCAGCCTTACCTGATTCATGTCCGCCTGGATCGTATCTGAAAGTAAATGGCATATATCGGCCTC
The DNA here is from genome assembly GCA_030145385.1 of Desulfococcaceae bacterium. Lineage (GTDB taxonomy): Bacteria > Desulfobacterota > Desulfobacteria > Desulfobacterales > Desulfosalsimonadaceae > SURF-3. The sequence goes on along the minus strand of JAQYVU010000017.1, from coordinate 32,109 downwards.
ATTGATCGGCTTTAAAGTAATGGTTTGAACCGGCACGCCTTTTTGCTTAATCGCTTGTATGGAATCAAATAGCGGATGGGTGTTTCTGATTTCGTTGTTGCGATACGCGCCAATGAAATAGAAATTTCGTGTTTTAGTTCCGGTAAAGAACGATTCCATCAGTTTCAGGCCGGCAGCATCGGCCCAGTGCATATTGTCGATAAACAGTGTCAGGGGATGTTCTTTTGTGGCAAATACCTGGATGAATTTTTCAAAAACCATATGAAACCGGTTTTGGGCATCCTTTGGTGAAATCTCCGGCACCGGGGAGGGGGTGCCGATAATGAATTCAATTTCCGGGAGAACATCGATAATAACCTGGGCATTTGCACCAAGGGCGTCAATCAGTTTATATCGCCAGTCATCAATCCGGTTGACGGATTCCGTCAGAATCTGTTTAATGATCTCCTGGAATGCCTGAATCAGGCCGCTGTAGGGGATATCCTGCTGAAGCTGTTCATATTGTCCGGATATGAAATATCCCCCTTTTTTGACGACATATTTCTGGATTTCTCCAGCGACACGTGATTTTCCGACGCCTGAATAACCCGCGATCATGGATATTCCGATATTGTTTTCCTTCACCCGGTTGAACTCATCAATCAGCATGGCCATTTCAATTTCCCGGCCGTAAATTTTTTCCGGAAATCGGAATCGTTCGGAGACATCATGCCGCGCGACCTGAAAAGGGGTAAAGGACGTTCCGGAGCTGCTCTGTTCCAGGCAATGGAGCAGATCTGATTTTATTCCATAAGCGCTTTGATATCGTTGGTCAGGGGACTTTGACAGCAGTTTCATGATGATGTTTGACAGGGGCTCCCCGATTTCTTTTCGGGTTTTGGCAGGTATTTCCGGATTTTTAGCCATATGGGCGTGGATCAATTCCATGGGGTTGCTGCCGGTAAATGGCGGGATTCCGGTGAGGAGTTCATAGAATATGATACCCAGGGAATAAAAATCGGTTCTGTAATCGATTTCACAATTCATCCGGCCGGTCTGTTCCGGTGAAATATAGGGCAAATGCTCGTTGGCAATGGGGACCCGACCGCTGTTTTCAGGAGTTAACGCAGTTGGGGAAAGGACCGGGTACATTCCGAAAGCAAAGTCATTGATACAGATATGACTTTCTGCCGGGTCAATCGCAATATTGGAACCTGTCAGCCCGTTATGGGACAGGCCGGCTTTATGCAGGTCATTGACGGCCGTTGCCATCTGAACAGCGATATGGATAAATTGATCGGGGTTTAACGGGCCGTCTTTGATTAAATATTCTTTTAACGAAATCCCCGCAAATTCTTCCATTGTAAATGCAATGCCTGAAGTGGATGCTTCAGAAATTTTTTCTATCGCATACACGCGGGCGATATGATTGGAAATTAATTTTTTTAAAGGCAGGAAATAATGATAAATATCTTCATAAAGGTCTTTAGACTGTTTTTTAACAGGTAAAAAAAGGATTTTTACTCTGCTGGCGGACTGGATATGACGGGCGGAATAAATTTTTACCCCGTTTTCAGGGGGGCGTTCAAGGATGATTTCATAACCCTTCAGGTTAAACATATAGATCGAATCCGGTAAAAAATGATGGCTTGGCAAATCCCGCCCCGGCGGGACTGTGTTGCTTTGCATTCTTCGTTTTTATGGAGTAGGCCAACTGTTTATTTTTAATTCATGCACCTTGTCAATTTTGATATAAATGATGGCGCTTTTTTATTTGCCATCTGAATCTGCCTTTTTGCAGGATCACCTTACGGACGGATGAATGCAGCGGATATCATTTTTAATCCTGTAGCGATGAAATAAAGCATCCGCCCCCTCCACCACCGCCGCTTCCCCCGGTATTGTTGTCATTTTCAAATTCCGCGGAAATGGAGTGATCAGAAGAAATATTGTTAAACGTATACTGGCCAACCGCACCCTGTGATACGCCGTCTACGGTTATATTTAAAATATGATACCCGGTATTTGGCGTGATGGTAAATGTCTCTTTGGAATCTTCAAATGCGGGAATGTCGCCGGCGGGCATAATGGTTCCGCCGGTTCCGGCAGAAGCGGCAATCTCATAAACCTTGACCATATCGCCCGGATTCCGGTGAATGGCCAGTTTTGTGGCCGGGTCGCCGATCAGGTTCAAAGAAACTAAAACTTTTTCGGATGCACCGGACAGATAGGCATCGATTTTGGATTCTGTGGAGATCGCACCGATACTGTTTTCTTGCTCATTAAATATTCTGTCAAAGATAAACTCGCTGAAGAGTTCATGCTCCCACTGATGGGACAGGCCGCTGGGGGCAACGCAGGCAATCGCCCCTGTGTCGGGTGCCATTAACCATTCTTCAGCCAGGGAGTATTCAAATGGCTGGGAAAAATATCCGTTTAAGCAGTTTAAGGCTATGATAAAGGTCAGCTTGTTTTGATTGTTCAGGCGGTTGATGTCGCCCGGTTCAAGAATAAAGTCGCCGCCGCCAAAGGGTTCCGCGCCCCATCGGGTGACATCGCCATGGCCCACAAAATTGGTAATAAGCATTCCCTTGTCGATAAACGACAGGACGTTGCGGGTCACATTATCCAGAGAATCGTAATATTGAGCATATACCTTGTTAGCAGTAAATGCTGAAGTTAAATAGGAGGCCAGATCATCGTTTAAGTCTTCAAACAGGGGGTCGTCGTCATCTGCAACAAACAAAGCCTGTTCAGGGGCATAGCCTGCAGACGTTTCATACCTGATGATTTTGTCCGCAATATCCGACATTGTTTCCGGGTCTGAGCCGGAGATTCTGCCGATATACAGTTCCGGCAGCGGGCTGTTTTCAAAACTGACAAACCAGTTGTCTGACGGCGTCAATCCCAGTTCGAAAGTATTGCTTAAATAAACCGGTACAATATTCTTTTTTGCCGTGCCGTAATAGTTCCGGTAGTCGAGGTTGGAATCCCCGGCCAGCAGCACGTACTCAGGAACCGGATGCGACCAGCTGTCATGGGTGTATTTCAGAAAATTCTTAACAGCCACAGGATCAAAAAAACCGAAAGAAAAAACATCATAGATGTCTTCAATTGATACCATTTTGACACCCAGGCCCTGTCGGCGTCGGAGTTCACAGAGTCTTTCCAGGCCCGGCATCAACTCTTTGCCGGTGATCAAAATATAATCGGCCTGATTGGATACGTTTTTTAAGTCATAGGGTTTTTTATATTCAATCCGGTCAGCGCGTTTGACGGCATCAGCGGTCAAGGCCAGGTATGTTTTTACGCCGCCTTTGTGCTGAAAAACAACAGTGTAGTCCGTGCCGGAAGGCTCAATATCCAAACCGGCCATTTTGGTCACATTGTCCGGGTCGGTAATGTCAAACAGCCGGATGCTTGCTGTTGTAAATCCGGAAACCGACACCGGGGACGCGTCTTCCTGTTTTAATTGGAACGTTAAGTGGTTATCGACCGCTTTCAGATCTCTTTGATACGTGATGCCGAGTCTGTTCAGATAGATCACATCACCGGAAGAGCTGATATCTCCGGCCGATTCAACCGTTAATTCATTAAGGCGGTTTTTTAACAGATTGGGTGAAATTGTCGAGACCTGGCCTTTGGCAATAGTGCCGAACCATATGGCATCGCCAATTGTTTGTCCGTTGAGTGTGATAATGGTGTGGTGGCCGTTGTCGGTGCTCCCCTGAAAGTAAACGGTTGCTAAAGCTTCTTCCGACTTATTGACCGGGGAGGGGAGGTCAAAGGTATGTGTCGATGTTTGGGCAGACGACTGGGGCGCCGTCAGTTTTTCCCAAAACCAGTAGTCTGTGTCCGGGGCATTGGGGGTGTTTGACCACATCACATGGTTCTCTTCAATGGTTACGTTTTGGGAAAATGAGGTGATGGGCGTCACAGATCCGTCGGGTGCATGGTTCACCCATGACAATCGCTTGCCTGCAATCCCGTTCCAGTATAGCCAGTAAACTTCTGTTTCCGTATATTGGTTGTCGATTCCCGGCGCATAAAATTCAACAAAATCAATTGAATCAAACACACCATCACCGGCTGAGACAGTGACCGGTATTTCCGTATCCCGGAGAAATATCCGGAATGTTTCCGGGTCTATATTTGCGGGATTGACGTTTGCTGCGGTAAAGTCGCTGCCAGAGACCCGGTAAATACCGGGGCTTACAATTTCGATTTTCAGGCTGTTGCGGTTCGGGCGGGGATCGGTTGCGGCCTGGACCCTGGCGGGGGTTGCTATCAGGGCTGCCATAATCGTAAATATTAATGACAAATGCAAAACCACGCGCAGGGTAGGCACGGAAATAAATATATTTTTCATGAATTCAAATCATATATGGATAAGGCAGTGATTGCCTTATTGGGTTAGCGTATTTATAAAACATTTACTGTCATTTTCGGAGTTGAACGATTTGCTGATTTTCACCGAAGTGGCGGCCTGTGAAACCGGGCCGATGGGGCCGTACATGGGGTTTGCCGTCTGGGCGTCAAAATCGATTTCTTCCAGTTTGTAATAATAATAGACACCATTGCTCAAGTCGACGGAGCAGTCTGTGTAAGCATATGTTGCACCGGTTGTTTCCGATACCGCCTGTGCCGGCATAAAACTGTCTGAAAGCAGGGTATAGCCCTCGGTTTTGGAATCGCTGCGCCAGAGGTAATAGCCAATGGTTTCGATTTCCGTGGCTGTTTCCCAGGAGACCCGGATGCATTCGCCGGAATCTTCAATCTCGGCAAAAAAATAAGCCAACGTAATGGCCAGCGGATCATTGCTGTTAATGTTTCCTCCCAGGATAAATTCCGTGCCGGTGAGTCCGGTTTTAGTCAGCGTCCGGGTGGTGGTATTTAGGATGGCGGTAAGGGGAGACCAGGGGATATCGCAGTTTCCGTCACGCCAGGCGAGTTTTAGTGAGTTCCAGGTATCTTTAGTTATTCCCTGGTGAAGGGTCCAGTCATAGCTGATCTGGTAGACCGGGCTGGTGCCGTTGGCTACAAATACGCCCCAGTATCTCAATGGATCCAGAACATACCCGGTCCCCCAGGCAAACGGGGGAACATTATTGTTGGGGCCTTCATCCACCATGTATAATTGAATGCCGGCATTGGTCCAGGTGCCGCCGGTTCCGGTGGCAGTCATAAAATCGCCTTCGAACGCATAGGTCAGGGTGGCTGAAAAATCGCCCGGGTTTGAGCCGTTATAATCATGATCGCTTTCATCGCCCACAGGTGCTGATGAACAGATCCGTTCCGTGCCAAACGCGAAATTGGTGGCGGTCCCGTTAATTGACCAGGAACCGTAATCATAGACCGTGGCGCCCAGGCCGTTTTCGTCAAACCGGTAATAGGCGGACAGGTTGGACCAGGCCGGATGATCGCTGGTCACTTTTTTGCACATCCAGTCCCGCAGTACGGTGGTGCCGAACGCATAGTTCTGCCAGATTCTGGCTTCGTCGATGACACCGTTAAAATAATTGCTGCTGTTTCCGGATTGGCCGATGGTCATAGGCTGGGAATTTGTGGACGGCGTCTCTGCGCCGACAAAGGTTTCAGCGGCGACACCATTAACGTATAAAGTCAATGTGCCGGAGTCCAGTGTAGCCGCCGCATGGAACCAGTCGCAGGTTGCAAACTGAAAACTCGGTGCGATTGTGCCGTCCGTCAATGTCCGGGTACCGGTTGAATGATCATATGTCACTTCAAGATAAGAACCGTTTAATTGTAAGGTAACCGGAAGGGTCGTCCCGTCATCCTTGCCGATCAGGGTTTGGGTTCCGCCAATACTGTCCGGTTTGACCCAGCATTCAATTGAAAACGGATCTGTCAGATTCAGTCTGGCGTTATTCGGAACTGTGACATAATTAGCCGTGCCGTCATAAAACAGGGCATTATCCGGTCCCGGAGCCCGAACCGGAGTTTGCGGCGGGATAAACGGGCAGGTGGAGGCACCAAGGATTCGTGAGTTGAGGTCCCATCCGAGAATATCGCCGTTATTGGTGGTAATGGTCTGGCCGGTGGTGTCCTGGGCATGCCGGAGTTGGACGTCATAGATAGTACCGGCGGTCAGTCCAGTTGCAAGGCCCACCGACGCACCGCTGCCCAGGTCATTCGCAGTTGAAAGGGCCCGTTTCTGGTCCATGGTGTCCAAAATCCCTGAAATGAAAAGATCATATGTGGCATTGGTTTTGCCTTTTGCCGAAATAAAATAGGGTACGTGAAGAAAAAGATCCGTATTGACGGCCGGCTGAAAGTTAAACCCGCCGGCCCGTTCCAGGGTTGTGCTGGTAGTAGATGCCAAGGGGATCAGAGCAGAATAGGTGTCAAAGATGTGATCGTTGGCGCCGTCATAAAACCCGGTAAAAACAGCCACAATATCAACATTGGCAGTATTGATGGTCCGGCCGCCGCTTACCCGGCGATGGGCGACCCGGAACTGATAGTCTACAGCAGAAGCGTCTACATTGGCCAGGGTGCCCACCAGATTGACAATGCCGTTGTCGGAATTACCGATGACGGATCGCTGGATCGGGTAGCCTATGTTTTCCCAGGTTGAACTAATGTTATCATAGTACTGAAGCTGCCATTCGCCGGTGTTTGTTAAGGCGCCGGCGCCTGTCAGATAGGTTTGCACGGAAGCGGCCACGTAAAAGTTACCCAATGATCCCACTCCTGCCCCGGCCGTGGTGACGGTAATAGGTGTGCCAGTAACCGCTGAAAATGTCGCACTGGTTGTGGTGTCCGGACCAGTTGCGCGTGTGCTTGCATTCGCGAGTGTTTTTGATGTCAAGCTGGTTAGCAGCGGCATTGCCACAAGATTTGCCCATGTTTTGATAGACGCTATGGTTGACTGATGTTGAAGCGTGTAAGTGGTGTTGACGGAGACACCGTTATCAATATAAACAATACTGCCGATGCCGGCATCATCCGAATCAATGGTTCGGGTGATTGTTCCAAAACTAAATGTTCCGTCTGTTAACTGGAATGTCCCGTTTCTTGTGCCCCCGGTGCTTGGAACGTTTTCCATTGAGAAAGTGGCCACGATCAGGACATCAGTGGAGGAGGCTGGGCTTACGCTGACTGATGTAACATTTGTCGTAACAGCCGAATCAGCGGATCCAAAGCTGTAGGCAGCGCTCAGGCTTTCAGCCGATGCGTTTTGAAACCCGCCAAAAACTGCCAGAAAAAGAATAAAAGTCGAAACACAAATCGTTTTGATCGAAAGATGTTTTGCCATGTGCTTTATTTGTCCATCCTTAAGGTGGTATGGGGTGTAATAAAATAAACGTTCATATAATTGATGCAAATACAATAGATTATATATGAAAAATAAAAATTGTCAAAACAAATGATTTCCTGTGATATCAGTGTTTATGTTGCCGTTCAGTGATTCGGGTGCAGGCTTTTTTCGGGTTAAATTTTGGCCGCGTTTGCCAGAGCTTGGCTCAGGTTGACCGGATATCTGTGAGCGGCATCCAGGTTTTTGTATTTATCTTCGAGAAGTTTGAAATTATCTGAAAAATGATCGCGGATGAAATTTATTGACGGGAGGCTGACAATCAGCCGGCCGTTTTCCATGACGGTTTCGAGCAGCGGCAAGGCATCCGGAAAGGACTCCTCTTCTAGTGCAATGATGTCTTCTGTATAAAAACCGTTCGGACCGGCTTTTCTGAAAATCTGTTTTTCCCCGGGCAGGTTGACTTTGCCGGGGCTGAGTTTTTGAATATTTTTATCTTTAAACCGAACCATTTTATAGACAATATCCATATAGGGCGCATCTGCTGAAACGCCTATCTTGGTTCCCACGCCGAAGGCATCGATGCACGCGCCGTTTTCGATAATGTCGGCAATTTTATATTCATCAAACCCGCTGGAGGCAAAAATTTTTACATCAGTTAACCCGGCATCGTCAAAGATTTTCCGGACTTTTCTGCTTAAGCTTGCCATGTCGCCGCTGTCTAAACGGACCCCGATCAGTGAATTGCCTTTTTGCTTCATCTTTTTTGCGATTTTTACGGCATGTTGAGCTCCCTGAATCGTATCATAGGTGTCGATCAGAAATACGGAATGGTCTGGGTATGTTGTCGCATATGCTTTAAAAGCGTCGATTTCATTGTTAAAAGCAGTGACAAAGGAATGGGCCATGGTTCCGGATATGGGGATGCTGTAAAGTTTTCCGGCCAGTACATTGCTGGTGCCGGAAAATCCGGCGATATAAGTGCTTCTTGCCGTTTTTACGGCTGCATCACTGCCCTGGGTTCGCCGGGAAGCAAAGTCAATAAGGCTTCTGCCTGATGCCGCATGAATGCATCGCGCGGATTTGGTGGCGATCATGGTCTGAAGACCAATGGTGTTGATCAGCAGGGTTTCAACAATCTGGGCTTCGATAATGGGGGCGGATACCTCTATGATGGGTTCTTCGGCAAAAAAAATGGTACCTTCGGCCATGGCCCGGACGGTTCCGGTGAATTTAAAGTTTTTAAGATACAATAAAAAATCGTCTTTAAATAACCCGGTGCTTTTCAGGTAATCGATATCTTCGCCGGAAAATGTAAAATCCGCCAGTTCATTTAAGGCGTTTTCTAAACCGGCGGCGACAAAATAATTCCGGTTTTTTGGATAATTTCTGATAAATAAAGAAAAAGAAGCATTGTCGGTTAACTGATGATCAAAATACGCAGCCGCCATGGTCAGTTCATACAGATCTGTGAACATGGGGCCGCATTTAGATAACAAAGACATATATCACTCCGTATTTGACAGAAATTGGATTATCAATTAGTAAAGGGTAATAGGCTGAAGTCCGAAAGCTGAAGGTAAAAAAATGGGACCGTTCATTAAAGCGTCTTTTTTTCTTCAGTCTTCAGCCTTCCACCTAATAACCTGAATTCCATTTATCATATGTAATAAATGGAAAAGTTTTGTCAAAACAAACATTTTTTATAAAAGCGGGAAAATATAATCATGACCGAATCATATGAAAAAGCAGCAGCAGAAGAATCAAAATCTCCGGATACGATTAAAACGGAAATTCTGGAGGCTATGGAATACGCGTATCGCTCAAAAAGAGATATTCACATCACCATTGAGCAGCCCGAATATACCTCCGTATGTCCCATGACCGGGCTGCCGGACATGGGTTGCATTACCATTGAATATGTCCCGGCAGAGACCATTGTCGAGTTGAAGTCATTGAAGTATTATTTGCTTCAATACCGGAATGTGGGGATTTTTTATGAAAATATTGTGAATCGGATACTAGATGACCTGGTCAGTGTGCTTTCGCCGAAAAATATGACGATTATTGGTGATTTTACAGCAAGAGGGGGTATCACAACGACGGTTACGGCAAGTTTTGAAGGGTAAGAGGCAGAAGGCTGAAGGTAGAAGATGGACGGTGAGTGTTTCGGCGGTTGATTGCCTTAGTCCCTTAAACCTTCAGTCTAAATCCCCTCAATCTAAACATCTTCCTCTAAACCATCGTTTTTTTTATTAATATCCGCAGCAGCGCCTCTGCTTTTTCTTTTGATGTTCCCTTCAGAATCAATCCCGCCCGTGTCTTTTCAGGATAGGAATATCCCACAGTCCGGCAGGAAGCGGTCGCTGGTTGCAGCGCTTCTGCGGAAATGACATTGATTCGGGATTTATTGGCCCGCAGTAAATTTGAAAGCGACGGATATCTGGGCTCATTGATGCCGCTTTGAATGGTTAAAAGTGCCGGCAGGTTGATATCGAGCATCGTCGCAACCCCTCCTTCAAGTTCTCGCTCAACATATATTTTTCGATCCTTCGGCTTGATCGTTTCTTTGATGACCGATGTTGCCCAGGAAAGAGACAGATACTGCGCCAGCATGGGGCCCACCGCAAACTGCATCATGTCTTCGGACATAATACCGCAGAGAAGCAGATCATAGTCTTTTTCTTTTGCAATTTGCGCGATGCTCGAAGAAACAGCAACCGCATCGCATGATGTTTGATAATCGGAAAGTATGTGTATGCCGCTGTCAGCCCCCATTCCAATGGCCCGCTTGATTGTTTTGCCGGCGTTTTCCGGTCCCATGGTGATCACGTCCACAATTGTTTCCGGAAAAGATTCCTTTATTAAAACAGCTTCTTCCACTGCAAATTCATCAAACCGGTTCATTCGCATGTCAGTGGCGTCATCAACATTTACTTCAGGAATATCTTTGCCGGTACATATGGCGTGCTCAGGCTCGGGCACGGCTTTTATGCAAACGAGAATTTTCATTTTTTATAGTTAACCAAAATCAGGATAAATGCATCCCTGTTAAATTTTATTTTCACTGTGTTAAGAAAAACCCAAACAAGCAATGCAGTCTATTCTAACCCTTCGTCATTATACGTCAAGTAAAAAATAGAACGATCGTTCGTTATTTTGTTGACTTCACCTGGCGACGAAGGTAGGTATTAAAAAGAAATCGACCAGTTGTTCTGTTTTTTTAAGAGGCAGGAGTGGCCATATTTTATTATTTGAAGAGATGGAATTGAGAGGAGATCATTATGGATTTTGCCATATCCGAGAAAATGAAAACTATTCTTGAGATGGTCAATGAATTCGTCGACCGGGAACTGATTCCGATGGAGCAGGAAATGGCCAGTCTCAGTTTTAAAGAGATGCTTCCCATCCTCAAAGAGAAACAGAAAAAAGTCAGGCAGATGGAACTCTGGGCGCCGAATTTTCCAAAAGATTGCGGTGGCTTGGGACTGTCCCTGGTGGACCATGGGCTGCTGTCTGAGGCACTTGGCAGAACGCCGCTGGGGCATTATGTCTTCTGGTGCCAGGCACCGGATGCCGGGAATGTGGAAATTTTACACTTGCACGGAACTGAAGATCAAAAGGAAAAATTTCTTAAACCGCTGGTGGCCGGCGATATCCGTAGCTGCTTTTCCATGACCGAAGTGGATATGCCCGGATCAAATCCGGTGATGCTGGAAACAACCGCTGTGAAAGACGGCGATGATTATATCATTAACGGGCATAAATGGTATACATCATCTGCTGATGGTGCAAACTTTGCCATTGTTATGGCGGTAACAAACCCGGAAGCCCCGGATTACATGCAGGCCAGTATGATCATTGTGCCCACGGATACCCCGGGATTTAATCTGGTCCGGAATATTCCGGTGATGGGGCATGCGGGAGATAATTATTTCAGCCACGGGGAAATCCTCTATCAATCCTGCCGGGTTCCCCAATCCAACCTTCTGGGACCGGAAGGGCATGGGTTTATAATTGCCCAGGAACGTCTGGGTCCCGGACGCATTCATCACTGCATGAGATGGCTGGGTATTTGTCAGCGATCCTTTGAGCTGATGTGTCGGCGTGCAAACAGCCGGAAGATCACCAGGGACGGTAAGCCCCTTGCTTCGAGACAAATCATCCAGGCATGGGTGTCCGAATCCGCAGCGGAAATTCAGGCAGCCCGTCTGATGACGCTGCATGCGGCATGGCAGATCGATAATGAGGGCACTAAAGCGGCCAGAGATCAGATATCCATGATTAAATTTGTGGTTGCCAATACCATGCAAAGGGTAGTAGACCGGGCACTCCAGGTGCATGGCGGATTGGGGATGACGGATGATACAATTCTTGCATTTTTCTTTCGTCACGAACGGGCGGCCCGTATTTATGACGGGGCTGACGAGGTTCACAAAGTGTCCCTGGCCCGGCGAATATTGAGAAATTATTTATGATGGCTTCGCAAAAAGTTTAATGCCAGTTTTAGGTTTTGGGTTGCGCTGAGTTCTTCGTCACTGCGGAGTAGGCTTACTACGCCTCATTCCTCAGAATCAGCGTGCCCTGCCAATTTTTAAGATTGGTGAAGCTTTTTTCTTTGCCATTAAGTTTTGATTTAAAAATAGATTAAATTTTATTGGGAAAAAAATGATTTTTGAAGAATTCAAACACATGGCCATGATTTCTATGGAGGAAATCTGCCGTGAAGTTTTTATGGACAACCCGGCCTCTATAAAAATAAAAAAAGAAGCAGTGGCCGTGAAAAATCTGGTCAATATATTTGATACAGCACTGAGGCTGAGCAATGAAAAAGGGTTTCAGTCTATGAGTTTAAGGGATCTGAGCCGGACTTCCGGGTTGAGCATGGGCGCTTTGTATTCATATTTTACCAGTAAAGAAGAACTCCTTGAAATGATACAAAACCAGGGCAGGCGGTTGACCCGGAAAGTGCTGACCCGTCAGATTGATGTGAATGCCGAACCTGAGGAAGTGCTCCGGACCGCGATTCAGACCCATCTCTATCTGACTGAGATCATGCAGAAATGGTTTTATTTTTCATATATGGAAACCAAGAACCTGGATAAATCGCAGCAGAAAAAATCCATTGAAAGCGAGCTGGAGACAGAACAGGTTTTTATTGATATTCTTGAGGACGGAAGCCGAAAAAAACAGTTTCATGTTAAAAATTCGGTACTCACGGCATCGGTGATAAAATCCATGCTGCAGGACTGGTATGTGAAGCGTTGGAAATATGCCCGGCGGGAGGTATCTGTGGATGAATATGCGGAATTTGTAATCGATTTTATCGAATCTGCTATTAAAAAATAAATAAGATTTGATTGAAAACACAGGGATTTGAGGAGGAATCAATGGCCATTGTGGATCAACCCGCGGAAATCAGAGAAGGAGAAGAACTGGATAATTCCGCAGTGGAAATGTTTTTAAAAGATTCGATACCGGGTCTGGATGGCCCTTTTTCAATCAAGCAGTTTCCCAGCGGGTTTTCAAATCTGACCTATTTTATTCGGGTCGGTGACCGGGAAATGGTTTTGCGGCGTCCGCCTTTTGGTAAAAAAGCCAAAACCGCCCATGATATGAGTCGGGAATATCGGATTTTAAATGCCCTTCACTCGGTTTTCCCCTACTGCCCGGAGCCGCTTGCCTATACGGAAGATGAAAACCTCATGGGATGTTCGTTTTATGTGATGGAACGGATTCCCGGAATTATTTTCAGAAAAGATCTTCCGCAGCAAATGGCCTTTTCTGCCAGTCAGGCGCGGACGCTTTGTGAAAACATGATTGATCTTCACTTTCGTCTGCATACACTGGATTATCAGGCAATCGGGCTGGGTGATTTCGGAAAGCCCGAAGGATATGTGAAACGGCAGGTGGAAGGATGGAGTCGTCGGTATCGGGATGCCCGGACACCGGATGTCCCGGATTTTGAGTCCGTCATGGAATGGCTGGATGAAAATCAGCCCCCGGATTCAAAATTCCCCGGAATTATTCATAATGATTACAAGTTTGATAACCTGGTGCTGAACCCGGAAAATCCGGTTGAAATTACCGGTATTCTGGATTGGGAAATGGCCACCATTGGGGATCCGTTAATGGATCTCGGGTGCTCCATGGCATACTGGATTAACCGGGAGGATGCCGAAGAAGCGCAAATGATGCGGATGATGCCGACGAATGCGAAAGGCATGATGACCCGAAAAGAACTGGTGGATTTGTACATCAAAAAATCCGGCAGACAAATTGACAATTTTGATTTTTATTACTGTTTTGGTCTGTTCCGGTTGGCCGTGATTGCCCAGCAGATATATTATCGGTTTTACCATGGTCAGACAAAGGACAAACGGTTTGAAAAACTCGCTTTTGCAGTGGCGCTTCTTGAAAATGGGGCAAAGCGGGTGGTCGAAGGCGGCGGATTTTAATTGAGAGGTCGAAGGTCGAAGTTTACATTAAATATTGAAGGCCGACCGTCTGTAGAGAGTCAGAAAGTGTAGGTCGGATTAGCTCGTAGAGCGTAATCCGGCATATGTGAAAGATAAGAAGGTGAAAGGCTAAATATTATATATTATAAAAGGATTTAAAAATTGGAAAATCTGATTTATCGAGTGGAAAATTATATCGGTTATCTCACGCTCAACCGGTGGGATAAATATAACGCGTTTGACGGGCAGCTGATTGAAGAATTCGAGCAGTTCTGGCGGGAGCGTCGCTATGATGACAGTGTAAGGGTGATTATTTTAGACGGCGGTGAAGCCAAGGGGTTCTGCGCCGGACTGGATATGGAAACCCACGGTCCGAAATTGTTTGAGGCGGATCCTACAGCTGCCTACAATGGTCAGGCAAGAATGTCCAGGATTCTGCTGGCCATGCGCCAGGCCCCTCAGCCGATTATCAGCTGCATCCATGGGGCGGCTTCGGGTATCGGGTTTTCTCTGGCCATGGCATCGGATATCCGCATTGTGGCGGAAAAGGCCCGGTTTAATGCAGCATATATTAATATTGGTTTGGGGGGTGCGGACATGGCATCCAGTTATTTTCTTCCCCGCCTGATCGGATCGGGCCGTACCAATGAATTTTTGCTGACCGGTAACTGGATGAGTGCGGAAGATGCCATGCAGCTAGGTTTTGCCAGTCGCATGGTGGCAAAAGAAAAAATGATGGAATCTGCTGAAGAACTGGCAACCATCATGGCCGGAAAAACACCGCTGGCCCTTCGCATGACCAAGGAAGCCATTAATGTGAATATGGATTGCGCAGGACTTGAAGCCGCATTACAGATGGAAGACCGGAATCAGATGATGGTGATGTATTCGTTGAAGCTGGCGGGGTCTTAAAAAGCAGTGGGTTGGCGGTAAGTTGTTTAATCGTGTTGGTTATGAAAGTAAATGATAGAGGTTGTATTTATTTTAAGCCCCCGTCAACTTCAATATTTGTAATTGTTCACGGGGTCGAAATTATCAATTCTCTATAAATCAATGGCTTGTAAGCGTTTACAGGGTGCCGCAGATGCGAGGCGCCGGGCACGAAGACGTACTCGTCGTACTTCAAGTGCTCGGGAACAAAGCCGTTGCGGTGCCCTGTGAACGCTTACCAATATTTTATGAGTCCTGAAGTCTCTTTACGGGCTCCTGCGAAAGATCGTGGGAACCTCGACTGATTGACCTAAAAATAATTCGAGTTTTTTCATCACACAATCTTTATGCCGGGGTCGGCCGCGGAGGATTCAGATCTTTGCCCATTAATCGTTTGACTTTGCGGATCAGGATCTGGAGGCTGTCTGATTTGTCATAATAGTCATCGGCACCCTTGATGAGCGTTTTCTGGTCATCAATCGGATAGACGCTGGTCACAATAACTTTTGTTTTTTTGCAAAACAGATGTACAACTTCAAAGAGAACGGTCCCGTCGACTTCCATCATATTAATATCTAACAGAATAAGATCCACCGGATTTGCCAGTACCAGTTCATACGCATCACCGGCATTGGCTGCCTCGATTACATCAAACCCCTCCCGCTGCAGGATTCTATTAAAAATATTTCTGATTCTTTCTTCATCATCCACAATCAAAATTTTCATTTCTAACCTGCTTTTTTTAAAAAATTAATCCTTTCATGAGCACGATTCAAAGATAAGGCAGGAAAGATTAGAAGAAGGTTAAAATCAGATTAAAATTTTCTAATTTTTTACGGCAGTATAAATAATAAACAGTATGCGTTGAGGATGTTTATTGATTTGATGCCAAAGATCAAAGACAGGCTCAAAGACAGACTATTGATTTTTAGTCTCAGTTCAGATAGTTTTTATTCAAAAATTCATCAGATTCAAATGATGCAAAAAACAAACACTTTTATTGGATTTTTAACAAAACGGCTATCAATCAAATGACACCACACATTGTGATTATTGATGATGAATCGATCACGCTCAAGCAGCTTCGGCGAATCCTTGAAAAGGAAGGATATCAGGTCTCGGCTTTTTCCAACCCTCAGCGGGCGCTTAAGCATATAGAAGCCTCGCCCTGCCACCTGGTAATCAGTGACGTTAAAATGCCGACCATGAACGGACTGGATTTGATGACTCGGGTCAAGGCCCGTTTCCCGTCCACGGAAGTGATTCTGATTACCGGTTATGCATCCATTGACGGGGCGGTCGAAGCCACCCGGGAAGGCGCTTTTTATTATCTTGAAAAACCGTTTACTCCGGACCAGGTCAGGGACCTGGTGAAGCAGGCACTAACGCTCAGGCGCACCAGAGATGCCGCATCCAATGCTTCAGCATCCGGTGATTCAGCATTCGGGGAGCGTGATTTTCAAACCCCGGTGATTATCGGGGAAAGCAGCAAAATCCGGGAAGTCGTCTCCATAATCTGCCAGATTGCCCCTACGGACTGCAATGTGATGATCACCGGTGATTCCGGAAGTGGCAAGGAACTCGTGGCCCGAGCGATTCACGCGGCCAGCAAGCGTGCCGATGGCCCGTTTATGGCCTTCAACTGCGGGGCGCTGAACGAGACGCTCATCGACAATGAGCTTTTCGGGCATGAAAAAGGCGCTTTCACAGGGGCTGAAACAAGGAGCACCGGATTGCTGGAAGCGGCCGGCGGCGGCACGCTTTTTCTGGACGAAATCGGGGAAATGCCCAATTCCATGCAGGTGAAACTTCTTCGGGTACTCCAGGAAAGGGAGCTGATCCGGGTCGGCGGCAGCCGTCCCATTCCTATCGATGTCCGTATCGTATCCGCAACCGCCGTGGACGTAAAGGCAGCAGTCAACGGCGGCGCGTTTCGCAAGGATTTGTATTTCCGTATTAATGTCGTGAATATCAAGCTGCCCGGCCTGGGCGAACGGAAAAAAGACATTCCCCTGCTGGCCTATCATATTCTCAGCCGTTTGAAGCGCCGGGGCGGCAAAGATATTTCCGCCGTTTCACAGAGAGCGATGGCATTGCTGAGCAACTATGCATTTCCCGGCAACGTACGGGAACTGGAAAACATTCTTGAACGGGCGGTGGCTGTCTGTTCCGGCACCGTAGTCCGTGTATGTGATCTGCCGCCGGACCTGATTGAGTTTGAATTTCAGACATACAATCCGCCGGATGATCAATTCATGACCCTGGCTGAACTGGAGCAGGACTATATCTCCCATCTGCTCAAGATAAACGGCGGGGTTCGTACCAAAACCGCTGCTATACTAGGCATTGACCGCGCTTCGTTGTGGCGGAAAATGAAAAAATACGGCCTGGATTAATTTTTACAATTTATTTCATCCCCGATCCTTATTCATAATGGGTTGAAAAGATCGATGCGTTATTTCTCACACAGTGGAAATCACCATAAATAGTTTTTTTGCAACACGCGTGTTCGTTTTTGCAACAAAACAATCCTTTGCCCCCCCGCACAGTAATTTCCTTCTTGTTTTTGATTCCGTTGCATTCTGAAACATCCTTATCCGTCCGTCGAATTTCAAATAATATTAATATGCTATAAATTAAATAAGTTAAAAATGTTTCCAGCTTGGCAGGTATTTTGCAATCTCATGTCGGCCAGGAGGCGGAATATGACCCGTAACATTTTGCTTGTTTTTGAAAATGAAGAAATATTGCCGGAAGCATTGATCTATGCACGGGAACTTGCCATGCGCATCGACGCAAAGGTCACTTTGTTGATGATCGAGCCCATGTCGTTTGCGGGTCGAACCGTTATCGGGCCCAAAAGAAATACCATCCGAAATATTGAAAACCGGGTGGGAAAACTCTTATCCGATTGCCTGCAGACGTTTATCCAGAAAGGGATTGAAGTGAATTCTGCGCTCAAAATCGGGGATCCGGCCCAGGAACTGATGAAATTTTTAGCAGACCGGCCGCCGTTTCAATCGATCGTCTGGGGCAGCGGGCACGAGTTGCCGGACAAGGGCAAAGGCACAACGCGTCACTGGATGTCGAGAGTTGTCGGCAGTCTGGAATGTCCGCTGCTGACCGTCAGTAAAAGAGAGCATCGGGAAGGAAAGACAAAGAATTAATCGACTCTTTTCCTGAAATTAAAACCCCGGATGTCTATCGCAGGACATTTATACGGTTCAAATTATTGCCGGATGAAATGATGAACCTTCAACTAAGATTAAACCATTTTGCGAAATATAAATTCTAAAGCGGAGTGAATATGGAACCTTTAACTCTTGATATGATCCTGGTGATGTCCATGATCGGACTGGCTATCTTTCTTTTTATCGTTGAGTGGGTCAGGGTGGACGTGGTTGCGATTCTGATGATGGTCACCCTGCCCCTGCTGCATCTGGTTACCCCGAAAGAAGCGTTTGTCGGTCTGAGCAGCAATGCCGTAGTCTCCATCATCGCAGTGATTATCATCGGCGCGGGTCTGGACCGTACCGGCATGATTAATAAACTGGTGGCGCCGGTGCTGCGCCTTGCCGGCAACAGTTCATCCCGCATCATCATTGCCATATCCGTTACCGTGGCAATTATTTCCAGTTTTATGCAGAATATCGGGGCTGCCGCACTTTTTCTGCCTGCGATCCAGCGAATCAGTAAAATGCAGAAAATTCCGCTCAGTCGTTTACTGATGCCGATCGGTTTTTCCGCCATCCTGGGCGGCACCATCACCCTGGTAGGATGCAGTCCCCTGATTCTTTTAAATGATCTTTTGGCACCGTTTAATTTAGAACCATTCGGCCTTTTCGACGTCACGCCCATCGGCCTGGTCCTTGTCGCCAGCGGTGTCACATGCTTTGTTCTTTTGGGCCGTTTTATTCTGCCCCAGGGAGAACCCATGGACAATGAAAGTTCATCTTCTTCTGCATCTCCGGAGTACCCGCAATCGGACACGGATCAATCCGAATTTTATGAATTACGGACGCCCGATGATTTTACGGATTACAGGGATCCGGTATTTGTAGAGGACTTAAAACGCCGATACCTGCTCAATGTCGTCGCCATTACCGAACCGCCGGATTACAAGGTGGTTTCGCCGATGCCGGACGTTGAAGTACGGTCCGGTATTGATCTGGCGGTCTGCGGACTCAAGAAAGATGCGCTTCGGATGGCATCCGTCGAAGGGATGCATCTTAAAGATGAGCTGGAAATTTATAAAGACAGCCTTAGCGCCCAGACTGCCGGGTCAGTGGAAGTGGTTGTCGGTCCCCGATCGGCGTTTGCCGGAAAATCATTAAAAGAGATCAATTTTCAGGACCGTTATCATGTCACGCCGTTGAGCGTTTACCGGCAGGAGGAGACGTATCGCGCTCACATTGATGATATTGTCATACAAGTGGGTGATGTCATCGGACTTCACGGCACCTGGAAGCGTCTTACGGTATTGCATAAAGAAGGCGGCCTGCTTTTCAGCCTGCCGTCGGACGCGGAAGAAATGCGGCCGGAAAAGGCTTTGTGGGCCGGGCTCTGGCTGGTCACCGCACTAACGATGATCATGGTGTTTAAAGTTCAGCTTTCTGTAGCATTAATGACCGGCGCTCTGGGCATGATTCTGACCCGGGTATTGAGCATTGATGAAGCCTATCAGTCGGTGGACTGGCGGACGATTTTCCTGCTGGCCGGTTTAATACCGCTGGGCATTGCCACTGAAAAAACCGGTGCTGCCGCCTGGATTGCCCATACAATCCTCAGTGTCATCGGAGATGTTTCACCGATTATCCTGCTGACAGTGATCGGTATACTCTCAACCCTGTTCACCCTGGTGATTTCAAATGTCGGTGCAACGGTTCTGCTGGTGCCCCTGGTTGTCAATATGGCCATTGCGGCCCATACGGATCCGCGCATGGCGGCCTTAGTGGTCGGACTGGCCACCAGTAATTCGTTCATGCTCCCCACGCATCAGGTGAATGCCCTTTACATGGGGCCGGGTAAATATCGCACGGTTGATTTTATCAAGGCCGGTGCGCTGGTCAGTGTTGTTTTTCTTGTTGTTATGATTGCCATGATCAGTCTGGTCTATGGTGTTTAACCGGTCATCCGGAAAGGAATTTTGTTTATGACGATTATTACGATCTCACGAGGGTCATCTTCCATGGGAAAAATCGTGGCGCAAAAGGTGGCGCAAAAGCTTAACTACGATCTGATCAGCCGGGAAGTGCTTCTGGATGCCAGCAGCCGCTTTAATGTTCCGGAAATGAAGCTTGAAAAAGCCATTCACGATGCACCGGGCATTCTGGAACGATATCGGCACGGCAAACAATCTTATGTCGCCTACATCCGATCGGCGCTGGTCGAGCGTGTTATCGGCGGCAATGTTGTTTATCATGGATTGGCCGGACATCTGCTGCTCAAGGGAATTCCGCACGTTCTCAAAGTAAGAATCAACGCAGACCTGGAAAGGCGTGTCGCCATTGTAATGGAAAGAGATAAGATTCCCGCACCGGATGCCCGCGCCCGAATCATGGAGGATGACAAACAGCGGCGGAAATGGACCCAGTCATTATATGATCAGGATCCCTGGGATACGTCTCTTTATGATTTAACGATTTGCATTGATAAGCTTTCTGTTGAAAATGCCGTGGATTTTATCTCTCAGGCAGCCGGCACGGAAGGGTTTAAATCCTCGGAAAAAAGTATCCAGAAGGCAAAGGATATGTCCGTGGCCTGCCGGGTAAAGGCCTCTCTGGTTGAAGAATTTCCAAATATCAGTGTGACGTGCGAATACGGCAATGTGTTGATTTATATCAAAGGCAAGGACCAGGTGACCGGGAAACTGAGCAAAAAACTCGACCATATTCGTGAGAGCATCAACGATATTCATCATCTTGAAACACATGCGGGGTTGGAGCCTCCGCCGGATGCAGTGTAGGCATCTGTGATTGTAAAAACGCATTCGAAAAAAGATCGGAACTACAAAGGAGATCAACATGTCCATATTTATTATTTCCTCGGATGCCAGGGAAATAGAAGAAAACATCGCCAAAAAAGTCGCTGAAGCAATGGGGTATAAGCTTCTGAATCGGGATATCCTGGCTACGGTTGCTGCTAACTATCAAATCGATACCGATAAATTAAGCGAAGCCATGAAAACCACGCCGTCATTATTTAAAAAATTACCGTCACGGCAATGGCGGTATTACCTGGCCTGCATTGAGGCAGACGTCCTTGAAAAATTAATGGCGGATAATATCGTCTGCCAGGGATTGGCGGCGCATCTTTATGTCACCGATGTCTCCCATGCAATGAAAGTACGCGTTCTGTCCGGCAACCGGCAGGGAATTCAGACGGTAGCAGAAAAAAGGGGGATCAGCCTTCAGAGAGCTGAAAAATGGTTGGCCAGCGAACTGCTGCAACGAAAAAAATGGTCCCTGACAGCTTACAACTATGATGAAACAGACCTGACCCGGTATGACCTGGTGATCAATCTGGACCAGATCGATCCGGCCGAAGCGGTCAAAACCATTACCGGCGCAGCGGAATACCGAAAGTTTCAGGTTATGACGTATTCCATGAAGTGTTTATCCGACCTCGCGCTGGCTGCCAAAGTCAATGGTGCGCTTTTGAAATCAATGGCAGATATCAGGGTTCAGGCACGGGACGGATCAGTGGTGGTTTTAACCAGGGCTTCAAGCCGGCAGAAAAGAAAAAAAATAGAAACCATAAAGGCTCTGGCCGGGGGTGTTGAAGGGGTTTCTTATGTGGAGGTTCACGTGAAAAAGAATATTCTGAAAGAAACGAATTAACCGGTATATTGATTTTATAATATATACGACATTCGGGCATTACACGTACCGCGCGACAGGTGCGAAAAAACGGCCGATCGTCTTATTAAGGAGAAGTTCATATGACAAAGCCATTGGAAGTCCTGCTGCTGGATGACGAACCCATCGTCGGCAGGCGTCTTAAGCCGGCTCTGGACAAAATCGGGTGCCGCGTGGAAGTTTTTCAAAGCCCGACAGAAGCGGCGGCAAGAATTGACGAAAAGGAATTTGATATCGTGGTGACCGATATCCGGATGGAAGAAATGGATGGCATCCAGGTTCTTGAGCATGTGCAAAAGACGTGGCCACGGACCAAGGTAATCATGATCACCGGTTACGCGAAAGTGGATCTGGCCCGTGAAGCCATGGGAAAGGGGGTGTTTGATTTTATTGCCAAGCCTTTTAAGCCGGCTGATCTTCGCCGGATCATCTTCCGTGCCGCCGAGGCGCTGGGCTCTCCGATTGATTCTTCTTTATTGAATGACGAACCGGTTGCACAATAGCCGGATGACCAATAAACGGTCTGCGGCCGCTGGGAATTGTTCCCTGCGCTGCTGGCCTGCCAAGGAGAAATACGATGAGTATCTTGGAAAAGTTAAAAAAAATCAGTCACAAGGAACCGGGAATCAGGCAATTCTGCATCCAGACAATCCGTTTTAAAAAGTTTCTTGAAAACGCTCGGGCCCTGCTGGATTTATTTAATGACGGCCGGGAAAAAGCCCTTGGTGAATATATTTTTGATCGTCACTATGTGGTTTCCCTGATTGACCGCGTGATCGAGCGTCTGGGAATGATGGTGTATGACGCAAGTGTGCTGGTCCCCAAAAACGGGGAAACACTTTATGCCATGTATGACAAACACAAGCTTGCGGCGTCAAACCTGATCAATTTCAGCGCTTCGGGCAACGGTGGTGTTAAGTCCGGCAGTGACGCTTCCGAAATATCGCTGTCAGCGGAGCCTGAGTATCAGCTGCTGTCGGATGTGCTTCGGTGGTTTGACGGGAAAGAGGTTCCGGCAGATACGACGGTAATGGATTTTGTGAAGCAGACCTTTTTTTATGTCATCCAGTTTGATGCGATCGGGGGCTTTGAATCATCTGACAGTATGCAGAACCGGAACTTGTTTGAAAACAGCGATGTTTTGTCCTCGGACATGGGTATTTATCTGGTTGATTTATGGAAAGATGCGCTGGAATTGCCGGAAGCCAGCCGGTCCGTCAGGGATTTCAACAGTGTTCCGCTCAGACATCTGCTGATGGATGTCGGTGGCAGGGAGGCGACCGGGCCCAAGAAAGATTCCAACGGCATTCCATGGGTGGCTGCGGTAAGCGAGTACCAGTTAAGCTTAAGCACATTGAAACCGGACTGCCGGTTTCGACTGGAAACCCTGGCCAGCGGCTATGAACAATCGGATTTTATTTTTATTTTCGCAGATAAATCCGCCGGCTTAGACAGCATTCTCCCTGCGGGATTTCACGTTGAAAGTACGGATTACGGCCAGCTGGCATGGAACCTTGATGTGTCGGCAAAAACCATTGAAGACAGCCTGATGATAATCGGCCGCAAGCTTTTCAACTAAAGTGTCCAATCAAAGGGTTTGGCGGATCGAATTATCAATATTTTATTCAAAACGGGAGAAAACAAATGTCAGATCAACCGCTAAAGATTATGGTCATAGATGATGAGAATATCGTGGGCAAACGACTCAAACCCGCCCTGGAAAAAACAGGAGATATCGTTGAAACCTTTGAGGAAGGCGAAAAAGCGCTGGCCCGATTTGCCGAGGATCCTTTTGATATTGTCGTGACCGATATCCGTATGGAGAAAATTGACGGGATTGAAATTCTGGAGCAGATACTTGCCTTATCCGGGCGCACAAAGGTCATTATTATCACCGGTTATGCCACGGTTGAAATTGCCCGTGAAGCGCTGTCAAAAGGTGCTTTTGATTTTATTGCAAAACCGTTCAAGCCTTCGGATTTGCGGGCAATTATTGAACGTGCATCCAAAGAATTGAGGCCCTGATGTTTACACAATATTTGCAGATGATGGAGGATCAAAATGTCTAGTCATCCCGAAAACATTGCCAGTTATAATAAGGACTATAATTTCAGGTTCCGATATGAAACACTTCGTTCCCTGCTGAATAAAAACGGCAGCGCGCTTCAGATTTTAAGCGATCTGGAAGCAGACTTAAACCATATGCGTCATTATGACAAACGGATCAAACGTCCGATCCAGCGGCTGATTACCGAATCCCTGCTGATGGCTCAGGAACTGAACCTGATGACCGGAGACCTTTATTCGGATCTTTACGGGGTCATTCTGCAGCTCCGGAATAAAACCGACAAACTGTTTTTCGATGATCAGCCGGATGGTGATCAGACGTTGGTCTTGAGGCTGGACAGCCAGACCGGTCCGGAACCGTCACTGGTCGGTGGTAAAGCCTTTGGCGTATGGCATCTTGGAAAATTTTTCAAAGACCTGGTTCCCCCGGGGTTTGTTGTTACCACCGCCGCATATAATCAAATACTTGAAAACAATCATCTTCATAACCGTATCCGGATACTGTTAAACAATTTAGACGTCACCGAAGACCAGTCGCAGTTCCAATCGAGGACCCAGACCATCCGTCGGCTGATCAGAAAAGCCGCTGTCTGTGAAGAAATCGAAAGCGCCATCAAAGAACAGGCCCTTTTGCTTAACCAGTCGTTTCCCGGACAATTGTGGGCTGTCCGGTCGTCGGCTGTCTGTGAGGACGGCGGGCATTCGTTTGCCGGTCAGTTTGACAGCGAGTTGCGGATTAAAACCGAAGATCTTGTCAAAGCGTATTTGCATGTGATTGCGAGCCGGTTTTCGGATCGGGCGGTGAAGTACCGGATACATAATAACTTTAATGAAGTGGATACCCCAATGGCGGTTTTTTTTATGCCCATGGTGGATCCGGCCGCAGCCGGTGTGGTGTACACCTGCAATCTCAAAGATCCGGATTCCGATACCATGGTGATCAGCGCCGTGCCCGGTCTGGCCAACCGTATGGTCAAGGGAGAGCAACAGGCAGATACCTTCCTGGTTTCAAAAGGGCACCCCCCAGAGATCACCCGGATGATAGTGGCCGGAACCACTGAAACTGTCAAAGATCAGCACTATATCGTCAATGAAAAAATTGTGGAAATTGCGGAAATCGCTGACCGGGCAGTGGATAAATTCGGACATGAGCTGGATATTGAATGGGCGGTTGATCGAGACGGTAAAGTCTACTTCCTGCAGGCGCGTCAGCTGAACATTGGTGCTGCCGATGATCCGGCAATTGACAAGATATCTCAGAGAAAAGATACGCTGCCGATCATCGAGGGCGGTATGACAATATTTCCGGGCAGAGCGGAAGGGCCGTTAAGATTCTTAAGCCCCGGTGACGACCTGTCGGGTGTTCCTGATGGTGCCGTTGTGCTGGTGGAAAAGCCCCGCCCGGAACTGGCATCGATTTTGCCGAACATCGCTGCATTGTTGGTGATGGAAGGTAATCCGGTCGGTCATCTGGCAACGCTGGTCAGGGAGTTTTCTGTTCCCTGCATTTTCAGGCTCGGGGAAAATGCAAAATTACTGATGGGAAAAAATATTATCAGTGTGAATGCGACCAAAAGAACCGTATATGCCGGCATACGATGGCCCGGCATCCGCGAACGGGTGCTTGCCCGGATTGCTGCCGGAAACCGCCACCAGAAAAAGTCCGGTCCGCTTTACGATCTTGTTCTCGGCTTAAATCTTCTGGATCCGGATTCGTCATCGTTTAAGGCAAAATCATGCCGTTCTGTGCACGATACGCTCCGGTTTATGCACGAGATGTCTGTCCGTTCCATGTTCGGTTTCGGGGATAAACAGAGCCGGGTCTGGAACAAAAAAAGCAAAAAACTGATCACCGGTTTGCCCGTCAAATTTCAGTTGATCGATCTGGATCAATCTGTTCCTGAAAACATAAAACAGGTCGCTCCGGAAAAAGTGGGAAGTGTTCCGTTCAAGGCATTGTGGAGAGGCATTTCAGACAACAGGCTATTCTGGCCGGAGCGCTGGGAAAAAGAGATGCGGGGGATGCCGTCTGATTTTAAGGAAGCGGTTCTTGGCGGGAACAAGGGGCCGCGACGCGCTTCGGATAATAACTATGCCATCGTTGCAAGAGACTACATGAATTTAAATGCACGGTTTGCTTATCATTATGCGATGGTTGATGCAATGGTCGGGCCGGGTACGGAACACAATCATGTTCATTTCCGCTTCAGGGGCGGCGGGGCTGCTGATGAAAATAAAAAAAGGCGCGCGCGTTTTCTGGAACTGGTTTTGCGCGAATCCGGATTCGGCGTGGATCGCAGCGGCGACCTGGTGACAGCCTGGTTCCGGCGCTACCCGAAAAAGGATTCCGAAAAAGCCCTTGAATTCCTCGGGCGGCTGATCGTCTGCGCCAGGCAGCTTGATGCAACCCTCAAAAACGATACCGCCATCAAACTGTATGCAAATTATTTTATTAAAGATCAATTTGAGATGTTCGTGTAGACTTTTTCGGCTGAAAGTAAAAGGGAGAAGACAATGTCAGCGAATTTTGATATTCAACTTTAGCAGGATGTCGCTTTTGATGTCTCCCATAACCTCAATTAAGAGAAAAAAAATTAATGGACCTGCATATCACTGATATTGAAGATCCGGATATCAATTACAGCAATGAGCCTGCGAACATACCGCTTCATCGGCGCCCCTCAATAAGTATTCGGGCAAAAATAGCGATATCGTTTTCGCTTTTTTTTATTCTGTCTTTTACCGTGACCGGCTGGTCTTACTGGATTCTTACAAGGCTGGAGAATAAAATAGAGTTTCTCGAAATCGCGGATAATTATATGGTTGAAATCCAGCAGGCCCGACGTTTTGAAAAGAATTATCTGCTGTACAGCACGGACCTTGAAGATGCATTGGGACACCTGAAAACAGCGGATGAGATTTTAACACAAAACAGCGAAAAGATTGAAACAATCCTTGGTAGAGACCATTTTGCGACCATGGTCAGCTATATGACTAAATACCACGGGCAGCTGGTTTTGCTGGGGCGTGCGGAAAATGATGCGGAAAAAGAGCTCGTTGTCCCCAAGCTTCGCCAGTTCGGCAGTCAGATGGTTTCATTTGCCGGGGAATTTGTCGAGAAAGAACAGAATTCCGCCACGCGAATGTTTTTACTGGCCAAACGTGTTCCCCTGTATTTTATGGGTGCATTATTCGTTTTAATGGTTTTTGTTTTTACTTTTTTAACCCGGCAGCTGCTGCTGACCCTCAACCGGTTTATGGACTATACGATACGGATCGGGGAAGGGGATTTTTCGCCGATTACGCCGGCGCGTAAGTATCGTGATGAGTTTACAAAACTGGCCGAGGCCTTTAATCACATGATCAAGGAGCTTGATCACAAACATAATGTCCTTTTGGAGTCTCATAAGCTCCGGGCAATCGGGACACTGGTGGCAGGGGTGGCCCATGAATTGAATAATCCGCTGAACAACACCTTGCTGACTGCATCCATGCTGACTGAGGATTTTCATACTCTTTCAGATGATGAAAAGATCGAAATGGTCAATGACGTGATCGGAGAAACTGAAAGGGCCCAGCGGGTGGTGAAAAACCTGCTGGATTTTGCGCGGGAAGGTGAAACCGAAATGACGCCCTTGGAAATTGATAAAATCGTTGAAGATTCGACCCGTCTGGTTGTCAATCAGGTCAAATTCGCCAAGGTGGACCTGAAACTTGATTGTGAAACAAATCTTCCTAAAATTCATGGCGATGAGCAGAAACTGAAGCAGGTTTTTGTGAACCTGATTTTAAATGCGGTGGATGTTCTGCCGCCGGGCGGTGAGATTCGGATTCATGTAAAAAAAGACAAATCGCGCGGTTATGTGTTGGTTACAGTTACCGACAATGGCCCGGGCATTCCCGAGCATATCCAGGGACGTATTTTTGAGCCGTTTTTCACAACCAAAAGCCAGGCCAAAGGCACAGGACTGGGCTTATCCGTTTCCCGGGGCATCATTAAAAAAATAGGCGGATATATTCATTTAACGAGCAGCCCCGGCCAGGGAACCACTTTTACGGTCTCTCTGCCTGCCACCGAATCCCCTTCAGAAATCATGTCAAAATAGTTCTTTAAATATATAAGTGATATGAGAAATGGCGAACAACGTAACCGAACATAAACATGGCGGGTTGAAACAGCTACCGGCCACTGCGATCTGTGGAAATGACATTACCTCATCATGTCTTTATGTATCGGCACTTGCAATTATCTATTCCGGCCGGTGGGCGCCGGTAGTCCTTTTGTTCGTCGCAGGTGTTCTTTTTCTATTCCGTTCGATTTATGCTGAAGTGGTTGGTGCGCTTCCTCTCAACGGCGGTGCATACAATGCCCTTTTAAATACAACAAGTAAATTCCGTGCTTCCGTGGCCGCCTGCCTGACCATTCTTTCCTATATGGCAACGGCTGTGATATCAGCCAGCGAGGCGATGCATTATGTGCATACACTGTTGCATACGCTTCCGATCGTGTATGCCACTATCGGTCTTTTGGCTGTGTTTATGATTCTTTCAATCGTCGGCATCACGGAGTCGGCACGGGTAGCCATTGTAATATTCATTTTCCACCTGGCATCACTCAGTTTTCTGATGCTCATGGGGTTATTTTATCTGGGAACGCAAGGCACCGGTCTGGAAATCCTTATCACAAATATGCAGACACCCACCCCAGGCGGTCTGCGAACAGCATTATTCTTTGGTTTTGCCGCTTCTCTGCTGGGTATATCCGGCTTTGAGAGTTCAGCCAATTTTGTTGAGGAACAGGCTGAAAATGTCTTCCCTAAAACATTGCGGAATATGTGGGTTGCCGTAAGCATCTTTAATCCTGGCATGGCGATGCTGGCCCTGGCGCTGGTCCCGATTGCGGCGGTACAGCATCACGAAGAAGCGCTTCTGGCTTATATGGGACAACTGGCCGGCGGCGGATGGCTGTCAACGGTCATATCTGTCGATGCGGCGCTGGTTCTCAGCGGAGCCGTTTTGACCAGTTTTGTCGGGGTGAACGGCCTTGTTCGCCGGATGACCCTTGACCGGTGTCTCCCTCAACTTCTCCTCAAGACCAATCGGCGGGGGACGACCCATCGCATTATCATTTCTTTTTTTATTCTTTGTGTATCAATTCTTCTGATTACCCAGGGTGAACTCAAGGCCCTGGCCGGGGTATATACCATTTCTTTTCTCGCTGTCATGGTGCTGTTTGCTTTTGGCAACATTTTACTGAAAATAAAGCGGGCCGGTCTCCCGCGCCCGGCCAGCGCATCCTGGTTATCGGTTTTTGGGGCTATCATGGCAGTGCTTGCCGGATTGGCCGGAAATGCCATCATGAATCCGAACTATTTATTTGTATTTCTGGACTATTTTCTCCCGGCGATTTTAGTCGTAGCCGTCATGCTCTGGCGTATCACGCTTCTCAAATTATGTCTTTTCATTGTTCGTGCCACAATTTCAGGCATGACCAAGCGTCTGGCACGAATGGCTCAGTCCATCCGCAACAAGATTGATGAAATAAATTCCCAGCAAATAGTGTTTTTTACACGTGGGGATAATACCGCCAATCTCAACCGGGCGATGCTCTATGTGCAAAACAATGAAGATTCAAATCGGATCAAGGTCGTCATTGTCGTCAAAGACAAGGTGGAGGTGCCTTCTCATCTTGAGGAAGATCTGACGTTCCTGAACAAAGCGTATCCCAACATTAATATCGAATTTGTGGTGCTTGAAAACGTTTTTGGCCCCCGACTCATCAAGGAGCTTTCTCAGGAATGGAATATTCCGATCAATTTTATGTTTATCGGATCCCCTGGAAACCACTTCATGCATGGTTTGTCAGAACTGGGGGGGGTGCGTCTGATTATATAATTTTGCATCTTATCGCAGGAAAGATTTCACTCTAATTTTTTCAAAATAGCCTGATTTTTATGCATTGATTAAACATGCAACGTGAATTCATCGGCAATTTTAAGAAAAAATCTGTTCCACCAAAGTCAGGAGCGTAGAGCGCGTTTTTACATGATATTAAATTGAGTTTTATGCTTATTCTGCGGGTATTGAAATATTGACCATGCTGGTTGCGAAAGGCAAGAGAGCGGTCTTTTGATATTCGGCATATCGATATGAATTTCTCATGAGCAAACATATTTTTTTACTTTTCGCCTTCTATCTTCAGTCTATCCACCTTTTCTTTTTCCTTTAGAAAATCCAAATATTCATCAATCAGTGTTTCCGCTTCTTCAAGGGTCCTGATTCTGGTAATTGATTCTCTAAACCGGCTGCTGTTGGGAAGTCCTTTGACAAACCAGCTCAGACGGCTGCGCATCATGCGGCAGGCATGAAGTTCACCGATATACTCCACGGAAGCAGCCACATATTTTTTCATTGTTTCAAACCGTATGGAAAGACGAACAGGAAGAACTTTGCCGTCTTTTATAAGCGTATGGATCTGATGAAAAATCCAGGGATTGCCGATGGCCGCGCGGCCCACCATGATGGCGTCGCAGCCGGTCTGGTTCAGCATGTCAACAGCATCTTCCGCTTTTTCAATGTCCCCGTTGCCGATGATCGGGATGTCAATCTCTTGTTTAAGCCGGGCAATCAATGACCAGTCGGATTTTCCGGTAAATCCCTGGGTGGCGGTTCTTGGATGAAAGGCAATGGCATCCACACCGCAATCCTGGGCAATTCGGGCAATTTTAAACGCGTCATTGCCGGAAGAATCCCAGCCGCTTCTGATTTTAATGGTCAGCGGAATTTGAACCGCTGCCCGGGTTTTGGTTAAAATTGCTTTGGCTTTTTCCGGATCTTTCATCAGGGCGGCACCGGCACCGCTTTTTAAGATTTTTTTCACCGAACACCCGAAATTGATATCTAATATATCCGCGCCGGCTTCCTGGGCCATTTTTGCGGCGTACGCCACAATTGCGGGGTCTGCGCCGAAGATCTGGACGGATACCGGTTTTTCTTCCGCACAGCTGTGCATCATGTCGATGGTTTTTTGAGATCCGTAGGATAAGGCATTGGAACTGATCATTTCCGAACAGACCAGTCCGCAGCCGGCTTCTTTTACGATCAGCCGAAAAGGCAGGTTGGTGATCCCGGCCAAAGGTGCCAGTACCGTGATATTATTTAGTTTTATATTTCCTATGTTCATTTTTATTTGAAGAATTCTTAAAAAGAAAATTAACCACAGAGATCACAGAGATAAGGTCATTTAAAATAGAGCCTATTTTTTTTCTTCTGTGTCCTCTGTGGTGAAAAAGGGACTTTTTGCATGCCCATCATATTAATTGTTTATCTATTTGAATCCCCGGTTTTTCAGATTCGTCTATCGGGTATGGCTTTCGGATTTGCATAACAGAACAGGCAGTTATGATAACACGGATGTTGGCTGTAAATGCCGATGTCCGTTGATACCATGCACCCGCATCCCTGCTTGATCCGCTGGCCGGCATCTTTTTTTAATGACAGTTTGCCGCCGAACAGATCCATCAGCAGCCGGTTGGGGATGCAGGAGCTGTTTTGTACATTGGTTTCCGGCGGCATTGCCGAAAGCAGTTTTTTTTCACAGCAGGTATACAGTTTCATTTGTTCGGGTGCAATAACGGATTCCATGCGTTGTAATACGCGCACCTTTTTGCCGATGTCCGGATCAATAAAATTAAAGCCCTTGTATGGTTTGGGCCGCCTGCTGATTTTTAAATAATGGTCCATGAAGCTGGTGATGCATCTTAAGATGCCAAAAGAGGCCATTTGTTCGGCAATTTTACGAAAATCCCTGAGGTTATTTCCTTCAGATCCATCCGGTAAGGTATAAAAACAGATGGGGTCAAACCGCCAGGTCACGGTTTGCGGGCTGAATTTTTCGCATAATGCTCCGGCCTGCCTGATCCGGTTTTCCAGTGGGGGAATGTTGGGCTCAAGAAAGGATGTTTCCGAATTAATGGTGAAGTTGAAGAAGAGATGAAATCCTTTTTTTTTGAGCTGCTCACCAAATCCCCCATCAATAAAGCGGGAAAAGTCCTTGGACCAGAAAACAATGGTATGCACCTGGTCCGGCGTGGCAGGGACAATGGTTTTTTTCTGATTGTACGGATTGACGGTTTCAAAAAACCCTTTATCGATTCGATCCATAAACCAGTCCATGTAAAATGCGGGAATGTCGGTGCGCCTGGAAGCGGATATGACGATTTTAGCGGACATGATCGAATTTACCGGCGTGATGTATTTGCTTGCTGAATTGACAAGTTATTTTTTCGGTTTGCGGTCTGACAGGGAAACCACTTTACTGCCGCTTTTTTTCATCTCTGATGATTCAGGCTCTATTGTTTTTAAAAGATTTTCATCGACAAAATCATCATCATCTTCTTCATCCGGTGCCTCGATTTTTTCAAGCCGCATCCGGTTTCCGCCCATGGTGAACTCATCGCCGTTGATATACGTATCCTTTAAAATCCAGGACACGGTTTCCAGCGGAATCTGGAGCAGCAGCAGTTTAATGTGGTACCAG
>JAQYVU010000133.1 GCA_030145385.1 Desulfococcaceae bacterium | reverse complement strand
GTCGAAATTATCAATTTTTCGTAAACTGTTGTTCTGTAAGCGTTTACAGGGTACCGCAGATGCGAGGCGCCGGGCACGAAGACGTACTCGTCGTACTTCAAGTGCCCGGGAACAAAGCAGGTGCGGTGCCCTGTGAACGCTTACGAATATTTAATACATGCGATCAATTAAAACCTGACGGGGCTTTGCGCCATCTGACGGGCCGACAATCCCATTTTTTTCCATCAGATCAATAATCCTTGCAGCTCTGTTATACCCCACCCGGAGGGCCCGCTGAACACCCGAGATGGAAGCTTGCCTGCTGGCAAGAACGAATTCCAAAGCTGCCTGGTATTTTTCATCATAATCGTCGTCGCTGATATCAAACCCGGGTTCGTCATTTCTTTCCGTGAATACATCAAACACATACTCGGGTTTTCTTTGATTTTTCAGAAAATTAGTGATGGTAACCAGCTCATCTTCTGAAAGATATGTACCATGAACCCTTGAAAGTCTTGCCGTTCCTGGGGGAACAAACAGCATATCCCCCCTGCCCAAAAGGGTTTCCGCCCCATTGGAATCAATGATTGTTCTTGAATCCGTTTTAGATGAAACCTGAAATGATATTCTTGTCGGAAAATTAGCCTTAATTATTCCGGTCAGCACATCCACTGAAGGACGCTGGGTCGCAAGGATCAGATGGATACCGGAGGCGCGTGCCATTTGCGCAATACGGGTCAGTGACAGTTCAATATCCTTGGCAGCAGTCATCATCAAATCGGCTAATTCATCGATGATGATGACTATATATGAAAATTTCTCAAAGATTTCTGCATCACCATATCCCGACAAATCTGCGGTGGTAATTTTTTGATTATACTGCTCAATATTTCTCACCTGCAACTTCGCCAGGATTTCATACCGCCGCTCCATCTCTTTGACGACCCACTGAAGCGCAATATTTGCTTTTTTCATATCCGTAATAACCGGGGTAATGAGATGGGGAATATCATTGAACAGAGAAAGTTCAATCCGCTTGGGATCAATCATGATGAACTTTACGTCATCAGGGGATGATTTATACAGAATGCTTGCAATCATTGCGTTTAAGCCAACACTTTTGCCTGTTCCGGTGGCCCCGGCGATCAACAGGTGCGGCATCTGTTCCAGTGGAACAACAACGGGATTGCCAATGATATCCTTACCAAGACATATGGGAAGTTTGGAGCCAATATTTATGAAATCGTCGGAGTTAACCATATCAATAAAGGGAACCAGATTCTTTTTGATATTGGGAATTTCAATACCGATGACATCCTTGCCCGGGATGGGGGCTACAATACGAATGCTCAAAGCGCTTAAGGCCAGCGCTAAATCATCTGCCAGATTAACTATTTTACTGATCTTAATGCCCGGCGCCGGTTTATATTCAAAGGTTGTAATAACGGGCCCGGGAGCCACTTCCATGACTTCGCCCGTGATGCCGAAATAACCGAGTTTCTGCTCAAGCACTTCTGCAGCTGTTCGTATGGCTTCGTGGTCAACGTCCATTTCCACATCAGAAATTTTTAGAAAATCCAGGGAAGGGAGCTGGAATTCATCACTGACAGTATCAACGCGATCAAAGGGAATTACTTTTTTTTCCGGTTGTTTAATTTTCAATTGCGAAAAAGAAGATGAAAATGCAGAAGACGCCGGCGGAACAGACGTTTCTGGAGATACCGGATTAATCTGCATTGATATCTCTGGCCATGTTTCTGTTTGCACTTCTGGCAATGTCTCTGCCTGAGCTGTAGGTTGCGATGATATCCGTGGTTCTTTTGCGGATGCTTCCCCCAATTCCCCCCCGGATTCTGGTAGTGACTGACCGGATTCTTTCAGTGATTGAACGGAATCTGTCATTGATTTAATTGCCGGTTGAGCCGGTATTTGAGCAAAGGGTTGTGGCGCATGATCAGAACAAACAATGGCATCATTGCTTTCTGAATCCTGTTCTTTAATATTTAAAACAGTCTGTGTGTTTTCATCGCAATCAGTATTAATCTTTGAAAGAACCCGTTGGGCTTGTTTTGGGTTTGGGTTTTTCTCCGGCAAAATATCATTAACGGTTTTTTGATCATCAGATATTTTTGATTTAAGGACGAAATTATTTTTCTTCAGTCGGCCTTGTGGTGTCTCACCTGATTTAGCCTGTGTTTTAGGCTGGCGTTGATAAAAAGCTCTCATCTCTTTGTATTTTTTGACCAGACTATTGTATCTGTTTTCAAGTTGAATGTATTTGTCAGAAATATTTAAGTTTGCCAGCAGTATTTTTGCATATGAATTTGAATTTTCCTTAGCATTAAATTTTTGTTCAACTTTATCCATTTCATGGGTCATTACTTCTGCAATACGTTGTGCATTGCCCAGCCCGGCATCATCGTCAATTTTAAACCTGTATTCACCGCATTCGGTTTTAATCGTTAAGGTATTTTCATCAAGAATGTACTTATTATTATTCACACGACCACCTTATTATTTGTAAATACAGAGTGTTTAAATGAAGAAATCATAAGAGAATATATCAGTGATCAAGAAAAAGCAGCCGCCGTAACTTGATTTGAAATATTTTTTACCTAAATTAAGCGGTTTCCCTTACGAAAAAATCCCAAGAAGGCGTTTACGTCGGGAACGCTGCTATACGGAGAATCACATATTTCCGCTTAAAAGGTTTTTATATAATCAAGGCGCAATTGTGCGTCAACCATAATAATTATAAATTGCAGCGACACTTTACTTGATTAAGGCGGGTTCGTTTCATTGTTTGAAGCGCCTGGGTACGGTACGTGCGGTAATCAAATCTTCCTGCATTCAAAAAGGATTGGCATTGAACCGCTCAAACAGTTTGCTTCCGGTTTCCATGGGAATCAAACGGCTCTCGGCTACGTTGCAATGGGTATCACCCCGGCGTTCATTTGTTGTTATTTACGTTCGATGATCAGGATTGTTTTGGTTGCGATAATCAATAAACAAGGTTTGAACCCAGGCCTTCGTCAAACCCAAACCCGGTACGTCAACATAAGAATAATGATAAAAATTGTTCGCCAAAGGGGTTTGCCCATTGCGATGCGGCCCTGAACCGATGGTTTGCGTGGAAGAAGGGGGACACTGTTTGAGCGGGTCAAAAGCAGTAAACCTGTCGGTTTCGACAAATTATATAATGACAAAAAATCCGGCATGCCACTGTACAGAGCGAGTTTGTCCCCCGCCACGAAAACCATCGGGTCAGGGATCACCACAATGCAGGGCTGGGTTCTTTTGTTACTTTTCTTGCCCATCAAGAAAAGTAAAGAGGATAAGATGCTGGGAGTTTACAGTTACCGAAATCGTAACACTGATTTTATTTTTTCCTGTTACAATTCGTTAATTGATGGGGTATCTTTGCTGTAATAGAGTTTGTACAATTTGTCAACAACGTCCCGGTTCACACAAATCAGAACCCCAAATACACAGGGCGGTATTTTGAAATTTAAGATCATTTTTCCTATTTCAATATTGAACCATCGTTAAGACCAAATATTTGTTTTTTTTACTAAATTTTACTGAAAATACCGGTTCTTTCTTATGCAATATTGTGTCTTTTTGAACACCATATTACAATATGGCACCTGTTTGAACCGTTTTCTGCATTTCAATCATGGATAAAATAATGTTAAAATATTTGATTTTATTTGTAAATTTTAAAAATTGGGTTTGTAATAATGTGCCTGTTTGAACACCATATTACAATATGACACCTATTTTAACCGTTTTCTACAATTCAATATATATGATATTTTAGTTGAAAATATTGATTTTATTTAGTAAAAATTTTTTTATGATTTTTCAGTATTTGTAATATCCGATCGTAGCATCAATATTGGCGTGCGCCCGTTTAGATCGTTTTCTGCATTTCAATCATGAACTTTTTTAATTTTAATCAATTATTATTATGGGCAATAATCAGATAAATGATCAGATTTTAAAATCTTGATCATGGTTAAAACAGCTCATGATTACATGTTATGCACGCAAAAGAAAGTCCATGAACAAAAAAATAAAAGCAGAAAAAAACAATAAGCCATTAGGGCTGGTAATTTTTGTTTTGGGTTTTTTGCTTTTAATTTTAGCGGCGAATGTTGATAGAATTTGCTATATAGTATTTTTGAAACAGAACGGATATGGTCTGAAAGATATTTTTGTGCCGTGGGAAATATTTTTTGAATATCATACAAGTGGCATAGGGCTTTTCTTGACAATAGTTATCGCTGTACTGATCACTGTACTGATTTTAGTGCTTTGGAGACCTTTTTTTAATAAAAAATAGTGCATAACCAGTCAGCCCAAAGTGACAGCCAGGGCCGGCGTCCTTTTGATAAACTGCGGGGTATTGAATATTAATCATCTTTAATCAAATCTGTGGAAGCCCTGGCTGCCCCTGGCTTCCGCCGTTGTGCAGCGAGAAAATTATCATAAAATTTTACATTGAGGTTACCCCAGAGATCACCATAAAATGAATCATGGCATTATACATCGATTTAAACTATGAACGAATTTGATAATAATAACCAATATGTTGAAGGTAATTCACGGGTACGACTTACCATTTTTTCGTTCCTTGGTTTTTTCTTTTTAATCGGCCTTTTATTGGAACAAATAGCACAAAAAAAAATTGAACAACTTTTTGACCAACTCAGTGCAAACAATACGACATCAATTTTGGGAGAGATAGACAGCGTCTTTATTGTGTATATAATAGTACCTACCCTAATTTTCTGCATAATTCAGGGCTCTTATTTTTTTTGGCTTGGCGGCAAAACATTGGCTGAAGGTATCTATCCCCCAGCAAACTTTAGTATGCCGACCATGACAAAAATAAAAAGAGGGAAGTCCGCAAAATTGGCAGCTATCCTATCCATTATTGCTGGTTTATGTAACTGTTTGGTTATTGGCTCGCTATTCATAGGAAGATATTATTTTTTTCAAATCTTACAATAAACGAATTGATAATTTTGGGATTGTAAGAGGAAGAATGAAAGCGATAAATTATGCAACATCCGGCTTCACGCGACCGCGGGATAGCGCAGTCCCTTATCATAGGGCATAGGCGCGGTCGCGTGAGCCTATGCGTTCTGTGTCTAAGAAATGCTGAGATTAAATAAGAATCAAATATGAACGAATTGTTTATTATTATTTGTGTTTTTGTTCTTGGCGTAGGTTGGATATTTCTTCTAATTCGGCATTATTATTTGATTCGTTTTTCCTTTCAAAAATATATGTCAAAAAAATATCCAGACAAATGGATTGAATTGAAAGCTGAAAGCAATTTGACGGCAAAATGGTTGCGGACAGAAAAATGGTTTCATCCATATATTTCCCGATCGGTATATAATTTCATTTGGAGATCAAAAGATAATCTCAACGACCCAATTGTTGAATTATTAAAAAAAAGAATCCGATGGTCAGGTTGGCACATTCCTTTATATTTCTTATTCGTGATTTGCTGTGTGATTCTCATACCTGTCTTGAATCAAATAAAATAGAGTATTAGGAATAGATAAAAAACACTGAACAAACGTTCCTGTTCTTAATAGGATACAAAAAAAATCATGAATGTGTGGCTAAAAATTGGTAAGTATGCCTCAAATATAATTCTTATTCTATTTATGTGGGCATTTTTATGGGCTTTACCAATGCGGAGTTATAATCTTGCAAGGGATATTCCTTCATTCTTTCAGGTACCGTTTTCTTTAGATAGTATATGGCAATTTTTACTTATCGGTTTTACGCCAATAACTATTTTATGGTATCCCCTGCATTCTCTTGATAAGAAATATAAAAAATGGAGAATGGACCGAATTCTCCAAGAAGCCAAAAAAGAGTTTGAGATTGAAATATTAGAGAAGAAGAAAAAAGGAAAAAACAGAACAAACGGGTAGAGCAGACCGGTAGGGCCTGTGTCGAGATATCCAAGTAATCGGCCCGGTCTGCACACCCTTAACGTTATGTGTGTGCCCTATGATAAAAATTAAAAGTATACTTTTTGAATTTCTTTATGGGGCATTTGCTTCAATTGTAATGTCGATAATTATCATATTGACTCTCACACATGATCTGGAAACAATTGGAGGGGGAATGATTTTTGGTTTATTATTATTTCCATCCATTATTTTCTACTCAATACTCGATAATTTGAAGCGATCATCAACTGTTCTATATGCAAGTTATGTTATTCCTTCTCTGTGCTTACTTTTATTTCTAATTTACTCTGCATACACTGGGAACGAAGGGTCTGACATGGCCAGTTTATCTGCAAAACATTTTTTAATTAATAGCGGTTTTTCATTTATGCTACTGCTAATATATTCTAAATATTTAAAAAGACTTACATAGATAGTAAACACATAACAAGCGGGCAGAGCAGACCGGTGTTAGCGATGTCGGGCATCCCACATCATCGGCCCGGTCTGCTCACCCTTAACGTTAGAGCATCCACAAGAAACCAATGCCGAACAAAATAGAAAATTTATCATACTTGTTTCAAAATAAAGTCATAAGTATTATTTTGATTTTATTTGGTCTCATGTTTGCTGCTTTTTTTGGCTTACAAAATTATAGGCAAAGTCATCTAAGTGACGAACTTACTGAAGAATTGTCAGCTATTTCTTCTGATGAGATCGAATATATTGAAGTTTATTTAGATGAAGATAAAAAAAGGCCAATTTTAGATCAAACAATGACAAGTTCAAAAAAAAGTAAATCCTTATTTGCAAATGCAATGAGGAACCTTTTACCGTATACATCAGGGCATGATTCGGCTCATAGACGTTTTTTCATCAGAATGACGGATCATGAAGGTAATCTTTATGAATATGACGCATGGCTGAAAATGGATGATCATGATGAGATGCTTAATATGTATATCTCGAAAATGGCATCGACTGATAGATCAAATTATCAGTTTCTTGGCGGAAGGAAGAATGAAGGACTCTATCAATGGCTTAAGTTTCATGATCTTATATGACCTAAGCTCTAACCTCTAAGGATTGAGTCGACCAAAAGCCCAACATCCATCCAGGCAACCGAGAACTTTGTCTGGTCGATTTCAATCTATTGTTCAAGAAGCCCGGGCGTGGGTTACTGTCTATATAGGGTAATGCTTTTTGGGGTCATTTGACAGGCAGGTGAATAATTGAACGGATCGGTTTTTAAGGCGACTGGGGTCGGACCTCACTAAGCACTCATTATTAAAGAAAATACTTGCTAAATAAGGCCTCCAAACGTGGCAATAATCAACTTTTCAGGCCCCAAAAGAGCAATATAGGAAAAAGAAAGTGGCAAAAGCAAATAGACATTATATTCCCGGTAACGTATGGCACTTAACCCATCGTTGTCATAGAATTTTTATTCAAATTTGCTAAAGATCGTCTTCGATGGATGCAGTGGCCGTATAAAGCCAGGAAAAAACATCACCTTGTCATCCTCAATTATATGGTAACATCAAATCATACTCACTTACTGGTATATGATAATGGAAGCGCTGACGTAATTTTGAAGTCGGTTCAATTACTGGCTGGAAGGATCGGACAGGAGTACAATTGATTCCTCTCCGGCGGCCCATAGAAGTTGGATTGATGGTTCATTGGCAACTCATGGTAACAGGAGAGAACAAAGATAGAGTGAAAGTATAGCTGTCGGGAGCTATACGTTTACAACTGACATTCTGTCACAATTGGGTCCGCGGGCAGAAGGCCGCAAAATTATAGAAACAGGGCAGACCTTTCAAATCCGTGAGGAAACAAAATCCTATAACCCTCTTTTTGATGGTGAAAAAGACAATATAGCCCCTGAAAACACCATCATTTGGCAACAAAAGGTCTGTTAATAAAGGAATCAGCGTGGTCCGACCCCAGGCGGACACCAGGCGACGTCCAGGTTCACGGTTCATTTTAATCGGGAAATAAATCGGGGGCAGCATATTTATTTCTTGGCAAAATAGGCATGGTGTCCCCGATTGTTCCATTGATATCAAGTCCCGACAGTCATAGCCGTCTTAAAAATCATTGGATTGAGATCTTACCCTTATTTGCTTTCTTATCTTTTTTCTCATTACGCTTTTCTTTCAGCGTTTTTTCTGATTTTTTCTTCACTGCTTTTTGAGAATCTTTTCCTTTAGCCATGGGTTTTACCTTTGCTTGGGTTAATTAAATTTACTTTATAATTGTATTCCCATTATGCCGGGACTGCAAGCAATCATTGGAGAGACTTTCTTCAGGTCCGCAATCTTTATTTCAATCTCAGTTCGACGTCCATTGATACGGCAAGAGAAAAACCAACCCTGAACAATTCACATACGACCCCGATCATTCCTGCATATGAATGTTTTAAAACAACTTTGGAAATCAAAAATCAGGGGACATATTTATTTCCCGGCGAAAAAGGATGTCCCCTTGATTTTCCACCGGCGCTCACGGGTGGTACTGCAAATTTTGGCAATGCAATATTTCAAAGGAGTGACGAGCACGTAGCCTCGGAGGGCAGCAGCTTTGCTGAGAACAGGCACGGGGTGCCGGATTCCTGATAATTTTCAATTCAGGATTTGAAAATATTCTCCTGTATTATTTTCTACTTTTCTTTGGCAGGCAAAGAAAAGTAGCAAAAGAAAGCCCGCCCTGCAACTTGGCCTTCGGCTTCCCTCAATCCGCTGTTCCCATGGCGGGATCAAAAAAAGCGCTGCGCTCAAACAGTTTGCTTCCTTTTCCCATGGGAATCAACGGCTCTCGGCTACGTTGCAATGGGTATCACCCCGGCGTTCAATTGTTGTTATTTACATTGTCGAGTTCAATGTTCTTCCGGTTCTGTTACCGCATATCCCGTTTCTGACCGGTGCACGCCACCACGCTGGCCCACAGCCGGCTGCCCGGATCGATGGTTTTTCGCCGGCTCACGGAAAGCGAAATGGGCAGGTGGGTGAACTCGCGTTTCCAGTAACCGATCACGATATTGGTGCGGCCGGT
This sequence comes from Desulfococcaceae bacterium, assembly GCA_030145385.1. GTDB lineage: Bacteria > Desulfobacterota > Desulfobacteria > Desulfobacterales > Desulfosalsimonadaceae > SURF-3. The sequence continues at coordinate 3,756 of JAQYVU010000133.1, read as the reverse complement.
CATGCCCGCATGCACGGCGTTGTGGGCCATGAGCAGACAGAGTGCCGAATCATGCGGACTGGCCGGCACGCTGCGGATCATGTAACTGGGATCGATATACTTTAAGGTCACCTCCATGCCGCAATGATCAGAATAAACTTTAATCTGGTCTTTCAAAAACATGCCGATATCCCCGAGCTTGAGGTTGCCGGAAGAATCCCGGGCATCGGTTGATTCCATGAGACTTTGCCCGGCACCTTCACCCACGACCACTACCGCATGACCTCTTTGTTCAAGCCTTTGCCTGAGGGCTTTTAAAAAACCCTCAAGGGTGAAATCACTTTCCGGAATCAGGCAAAAATTAACATCACTGTTGGCCAGGGTGGCAAAGGCGGCGATGAAACCTGAATGGCGTCCCATCAGTTTTACCAGGCCCACGCCGTTTCTGGCACCCAGGGCTTCCATATGCGCAGAATAAATGGCATTTCTGGATTCGTACACTGCGGTTTCAAAGCCGAAAGACTGGTCGACATATCCGATATCATTGTCAATGGTTTTTGGAATGCCGATGACACTGATCTTGAGCCGCCTTTTTTCGACTTCTTCGGCAATGGCCTGAGCCCCGCGCAGGGTCCCGTCACCGCCGATGGTAAAAAGGATGCCAACGTTCATCTGCTCTAAGGTATCCACCATTTCGCCCACATTTTGGGGTCCCCTGGATGATCCTAAGATTGTGCCCCCTTTTGCGTGAATATCTTCAACCATTGAAGGCGTCAGCTCAAACGGTGTATGCCCGTACCGGTAGGAAAGCCCCTCAAACCCGTACCGGAAACCGAAGACCGTGCGAACCCCGTAGTGATGAAACAGGCTGAGCACAATGGAACGGATCACATCGTTCAACCCCGGGCACAGGCCGCCGCAGGTGACAATGCCGCATTTGAGTTTTGACGGATCAAAATAAATCTTTTCCCTGGCACCGGCCATCTCAAAACTTAAGGGCGTTTTGGCGGCGTTAAGACAGGCTTCGATCTTTTTGGCACTGGAATGATACAATACCCGTTCATCATCACTGATAAACGGCATGCCCGTCATGGGTGACGGGATCCTGCACTCGCCTAATTTCGGGACCTGGGTGGTTAATTCGGTATTTATATTTAGCATGGTTACCTCCGAAAAGCCCGTGATCGGGGCTGTCATTTAATGAACCGTCGATTTTCGAAAAGGGCCGGCATATTTGTCATGACCGCTGCTGGATTTGATCTGCTCGTTGATGCCGGAATTATAGGCTGTCTTGCCGGAATTGTAAAGGAGGCGTTTGTAGATTCCGTACGACGGGAATTGGGGCAAAGGATAAGGATGAAAATATAGGAAAAGGTGGAAGGAATAAAAAAATGAACGTCCAACATTGAACATCGAATTGGGATCGGATTGGACCTGTTTTAAGCTGGGTTTCCGTTTGTGAGCCTGGGAGTCACCCATTTAAAAGACGGGGGTCAGTAGCTTTCTCCGTGCTCTCTGTGGTAAAAAAAATATTATATCCCGAAATGCCGGATACAACTTCAGAATAAAGACCGGATTACGAAAGCAAATAAAAAAAGGGGAGCCGACCGAAAAAAAATCTCCCCGGCCCTGCTCCCCAAATTTAATTATTAATTTTCTGAAACCTACCAGCCCATTGTCAGGTAATCATGAATCGAGTCGGCCGCCTGTCGTCCGGCACCCATGGCCAGGATCACGGTGGCTGAACCGGTGACAATGTCTCCCCCGGCCCATACCCCTTTTTTGGTGGTTTTGCCGGTTACCGGATTCGCGTCAATGTATCCCCATTTGTTTAATGTGATTTCAGAATCAGACTGTGTCAGCAATGGATTGGCATTGGCACCAATGGCCACCACCGCAAGGTCGCAGTCAATCAGGAATTCAGAACCTTCAATGGGAACCGGCCGACGACGACCCGAGCTATCCGGTTCGCCCAGTTCCATTTTCAGGCCTTCCATCTGAACAAGACGACCGTTTTCATCGCCGATAAAGCGGACCGGAGCGGTCAGCAGGTGAAATTCGATCCCTTCTTCTTCCGCATGATGAATTTCAGCGGCTCTGGCCGGCATTTCTTCTCTGGACCGGCGATAAACAACCCGAACCCTCTCCGCCCCAAGCCGCATGGCGGTTCTGGCAGAATCCATGGTAACATTCCCGGCGCCAAAAACAATGACGTTCTTCCCCTTGATGATCGGTGTGTCATATTTCGGGAAAAGATATCCTTTCATCAGGTTGGCACGGGTCAGATATTCATTGGCAGAGTATATTCCAATCAAATCTTCACCCGGGATGTTCAAAAAGCTCGGAAGCCCGGCACCCACACCGATAAAAACAGCGTCATAGCCTTCTTCAAACAGTTCATCGATGCTGACGATGCTGCCGACCACCATATTGCATTCGATTTTTAGTCCCATTTTTTCCAGCGTTTCAACTTCAGAGGCCACGATATCTTTTGGCAACCTGAATTCCGGAATGCCATATACCAACACGCCGCCGGTTTTATGAAACGCTTCAAACATGGTGACATCATGCCCTTTAAGCAGAAGATCGCCTGCAACCGTTAAACCGGAAGGGCCGGAACCGATAACAGCGACTTTCTTGCCGGTAGGCGCCGCTTTTGCCGGGAGTTCGCCTTCGCCGGAATTACGCGCCATGTCCGCGACAAACCGTTCCAAATTGCCGATGGCAACGGGTTCGCCTTTTTTGCCCACAATACATTTACCTTCACACTGAATTTCCTGGGGACATACCCGACCGCACACTGCCGGCAGGCTGTTCTTTTCCCATATTTTCTGAATCGCGCCGGCAAAATCCTTTTCGGCAACGCATTTAATGAATCCCGGAATATCAACGCCTACCGGGCAACCAGTCACGCATGCCGGTTTCTTGCACTGAATACATCGCTGGGCTTCCAGGACTGCTGTTTCTTCACTATATCCGGTGGGAACTTCTTCAAAGTTCCGTCGTCTGACCTCCGCTGCCTGCTCCGGCATGGGTTGTCTTGCAATTTTTTCTTTTTTTACGCTTGTTTCAGCCATTTTTTCCTCCGAACCCGCTTAAATCTGTTTATTTCCAGCCAATTGGCAATGCTCATCATACGCTTTTTTCTCATCTTCGGCATAAGCGCGCAGGCGATTGATCAATCCGTCAAAATCCACTTCATGAGCGTCAAACTCCGGTCCGTCCACACAGGCGAACTGCGTTTTGCCGCCCACACTCACCCGGCAGCCGCCGCACATGCCCGTACCGTCAATCATTATCGGATTCAGACTTACAAGGGTTTTGACATTATATGTTTTTGTGATTTGGGAAACAAACTTCATCATGGGAACCGGACCAATGGCAACGACCAGATCTATTTTATTATTATCCAGCACATCTTTTAACACTTCCGTGACAAACCCTTTATGACCATAGGATCCATCGTCCGTGCAAACATGAAAGTCATTGGATGCGGCTTTCATTTTATCTTCCAGAATCAGCAGGTCTTTATTTCGGGAACCGATAATACTGATAACCTTGTTGCCCGCATTTTTAAAGCCCCGGGTAATGGGATACAACACCGCCACGCCGGTACCGCCGCCAACGCATACGACATTTCCCAGCTTCTCAATGTGCGTGGCCTTGCCCAATGGCCCGATAACATCCTGAAACACTTCACCGACCTGCAACTCCTTGAATATGGCCGTGGATTTACCCACCACCATATATATAATGGTGATCGTGCCCTTATCCACA
>JAQYVU010000132.1 GCA_030145385.1 Desulfococcaceae bacterium | reverse complement strand
TACAAAATACGTCGGTAAACGATTTTATAGAATTGTTCAACAAGCCGTAAATACCATGCCTTTCAATCGTGGAAGCATAATTTTATGAAATATCAGCCAGATAGTAGTAAATTAGTCAACTTGAGCGAACCGGATAAGCAGATTTAAATATTATCATATAAATCATCCCACTTTGGGTTTATATTTTCAATTAAATCAATTTTTTTTCTTCTGGAGCCACCTTTTATCTGCTTTTCTCTTTTGATGGCATTAGTCGGGTCATCAAAGATCTCAAAATAAACCAGCTTGGTGATGTTGTATCTTTTTGTAAAACCATCAACCAATTTTTGTTTATGTTCATAAATCCTTTTTTTTAGGTTGCCTGTGACACCTGTATATAAAGTCGTATTGTGTGTATTGGTCGTGATATAGAGAAAATAATGTTTGGTCATTGATGAACCAGGAATTGTGATTTTTATTTTTATGTCACTGCGAGAAAGGCACGACCGAAGCAGTCTCATACCCTGGGGATTGCTTCGGTCGTGCCTCCCTCGCAATGACAGTATAGATCGCTTGAGTGATTTCTCGTGTCTGTATGTAAAAATTATGTTATCGATTATAAATAACTGACCTTTGCTAAAAGATCAAGAATCATGAAATCACTTATTTAACGACCTGTTAAGGAGCTTTTTTGGAGCCGATTGAAATACCCATCGACGGGATCCTGGACCTGCATACGTTCAACCCCAAAGAAGTCAAACCGCTGCTGTATGACTATATTGCCGCTTGCCGGGAAAAAGAAATATTTTCCCTGCGGATTATTCACGGCAAAGGCACCGGGGTATTGAAAAAACGGGTGCAGGGGATTTTAAAAGCTCATCCGGATGTTATTTCCTTTACTGATGCGCCATCCCAATCCGGGGGGTGGGGGGCGACGCTGGTAGAGTTAAAAAAGATCTAATATATGGAAAAAATCGATAAAAAAATATTTACCGCCTTGTTTTTTTCTTTGTTTGCCGCCGTCACCGGTGTCGGCATTGTTGTTCCCCTGCTTCCGGTGTATGCCCACAGTCTGGGGGCCAGCGGATTCTATATCGCGCTGATTTTCGGCGGATTCTCTTTGACCCGGACTTTTTTTCTTCCCTGGTTCGGAAAATTATCCGATCAAAAGGGCAGGAAACCGTTTATCACGCTTGGACTTTTTTCATATTTTATCATCTCCGTGGCGTTTATTTTTTTCCAGGACATCAAGGGGCTGGTTCTGCTCCGGGCGATTCAGGGAATCGCTTCAGCTATGATCATGCCGGTGGCCCAGGCGTATATCGGGGAAATTACCCCGAAAGGCAAAGAAGGCATTTCCATGGGAATGTTTAATATGTCGGTGTTTATAGGGCTGAGTCTCGGCCCTTTGCTGGGGGGCGGCATCAAGGATTATTTCAGCCTTCAGGCCGCATTCGGTGCGATGGGGGCATTGTCTTTTGCCGCATTTTGTTTAAGTTATTTTTTTTTACCGCCGACCCGTGAGGAACAAACCGTTATCAATGCTTATCAGCCCACCCCATGGAGGGGGTTGATGCGGGACAGCGATATTGTCAGCATTTCGTTTTTCAGGTTGGCATATACCACCTGTATCGGGATTATCTGGGGGTTTCTGCCGGTTTACGGTGACATGAACTTTGCATTGTCAAGTTCAGCCATTGGTGTTCTTGTTGTGATGGGCGTTTCAGTCAGCGGATTCATGCACCTTCCTATGGGGGCTGTTGCTGACAGGATGGACAAGCGGATTCTTGTTATTAGCGGCGGATTGATAACCGTTGTTGCGATATTACTGGTGGGAAAGGCACAAGGATTCTGGGGATTGTTTTTGGCAAACGTCATATTCGGCATCGGCGGGGGGATTTCCATGCCGGCGCTTATGGCGCTGGCGGTTATCAGCGGAAATAAAAATGAAGCCATGGGCGCGGTCATGTCCCTGATTACGGTTGCCCACAGTCTGGGGATGCTCTGCGGTTCTTTGCTGGCCGGCGTTATTATGGATGTTTTTGAATTGCAGTATGCGTTTTATCTGGGGGCTTTTATCATGGCAGCCGGAACCATTGTTTTTATTTTAGGAATGTGTATGGAAAAGAGGACTGTCGCAAAGGATATTTGATCTGTTATGAAAGCTGATCCGAAACAAATTCATGCGATAATTACCGGTGATTTTATCGGGTTTTCAGATTTGACGGCACACGTCCGGCAGGAGATGTATTTTATCCTGAAAAAGTGCGGCAGTAGCTTGTCAAGGGCATTTCCCGGGATAATGCCCTATGAAGTGGACGTGTTCCGGGGAGACGGATGGCAGATCCTGTTGACAAATCCGGTTTTTTCTTTGCGGTCCGCCCTTTATTTCCGGGCCTACATCAAGGCACGCTCTCCTGATAAACATATTGATTCGCGCCTGGCCATCGGTGTCGGGCCCATTGATTATGTGCCGGACAACCGGGTATCTGCCGGCGACGGCGCAGCATTTCGTCTGTCCGGAAAAATGCTCGAGCAAATGACCTCTCCCAAATCAGGGAGCATGCGGTTTTCGATGGCCGGACTTGATGAAGCGCTTCTCTTCGACGGTATTGTCCGGATGACCGGTGCTTTTGCCGATCATTGGACGGATAAGCAGTCTCTGTCCATGACCGGGTCATTGCAGGGATGGGATCGAAAACAGATTGGCGGGCTATGGAAAGAAGCGATCTCTCCCCAGGCTGTGGGCAAGCATCTGGAACGGGCCAACTGGTATGCGGTGGAGCATGGGGTAAGGGCTTTTGAAGAAGCAATGGCGAAGTTGCTGTAACATTCTGTTTTCTCAATTTCTTGACGGACAAGAAAAGTAGCAAAAGAAGCAACCCTGGTCACTGGCAACAAGTTGCCAGAGTTACCCGTGGTTTTATTGATCGAGCTTTTCCGGGTTTTCAGCCACTTTGAATCGCCATTTGTAGGTTTTTTGTCCTGGCAGGAAATTTTCTGGGAGAACTTGCGGGACTCATCGGGCGGCAGGGATTTGATATGCACGGTGGACTCCCAGAGCTGCGTGTTAAATGCGTAATCCAAAATCGGAATTTACTTCTCATTAAACCTTTTCCGGCTGACAGACGTCATCACTACCCGGAACCCCAGATAATTTCCTTTAAAATCCTGGTTTACGCTCGCACGATAGGTGCTGCGCATTTCATGGGGAGAATTGCACCAGCTGCCCCCGCGAATCACCCGTTTTGCGACCTCTCCGATAATCACCGGATTGTTTTTTTTATGTTTTTTGTAAGCAGACTCACTGTAGGCGTCCAGGCACCATTCATAAATATTCCCGCTCATGTCATAAAGTCCGAGCTTGTTGGGTCGCTTTGTGCCCACCGGATGCGTGGTCATGCCGCTGTTGGCTGAATACCAGGCAAGTGCGTCCAGGTTTTTCCCGCCGGCATATTTCTGGTGTTTGCCGCAGCTTCTGGCTGCATACTCCCATTCCGCTTCAGTGGGCAGCCGGAAATGGTATTTGTCTTTGTTAAAGGATATCAGTTTCTGGGTGAATTCACGGGCCTCATTCCATGAAATTTGCTCCACCGGGTACTGCTTCCCCATTTTAAACCAGGAAGGGTTATAGTTGTAGGGGCTGACTTTTTTCCAGAATGTACTGGCCATGACTTTTTTCCAGTCTGCCTGGGTGACCAGGCATTTCCCCATCCAGAACCCGTCGATAGAAATGGTATGTGCCGGGAATTCATCGGTTTTGCCGTCTGTGTCCCATTTTCCCGGTCCCATTCGGAAGGTTCCGGAAGGCACCCATGTAAACTCCATTCCGGTTACCGGTTCCAGCCAGGAATCCCCGATCTGATGCCTTTCAAATGGTGACTTGCTGTCAAGTTCCAGTTGTTCCACAGCAATGTCGACAATGTTTTCTTTTTTGACTTTTCCCCGTTCGACAGATTCGGCGGACTTTGTGTGTTTTGATTTTGATCCGAAGGTCATGCGTTTGGCGGATTTTGATCCGGGGATTTTTGAACCGGTTGATAATAACGGGTCGTCAATAATCAGGCGTTTATCACCGCTTAAGATTCGAATAATTTCATTGAAATTTTCAGGGCGCTTATTCGGGTCGAACTTCAGGCATTTTTCAATCATCCCCTGTATATAATAAGGCATGTCACCCCGGGAAAAGATAAGCCCCTTGTCCCTGATCAGCCGGGTTCTTTCCGTGAAATCTTTTTTGTCATAGGGCAGTGTGCCGTACCATATGAAATAACAGACAAGACCATAAGAATAAAGCAGGCTCGGGATATCGGCTGTCTCACTGTTGATGATCAGTTCGGGAGCCGACCAGTTGGGGGTGAATTGGGCTTTCGCAGCGGTTGAAATGCTGTGCATGCGCTGCAGCCCGCCCAGGTCGCCAATTAATAACTTTTCGTTTTTATTTATTAAAAGATTGGAAGGCTTTAAGTCTTTGACAATAAAAGCGTCTTTTGTCCGGTTTGACAGCCGGTTTAAAATTTCTGCCAGCTCCCACATCAGATTTTTGGCATCCCGGGGAGAAAGCGGATAATGATCGATTACATGGTCTGACAGGTTTTCCGGGCAAAACTCCATCAAGAGGATGAGATATGCTTTGGCTTCCTGTTTGGATACCGTTTTATCCATGAGATGGAAATCATGGATTTCAATCACTCCGTCACCCTTGATTTTGCCGTAATATTCCTGAACCGCGTAAAAGTCGTGTGATATTTTGGAATCCAGGTCTTGCTGGGTCCGAAAAAGCAGGGACCTTTCAATCATGATCGGAACAACTTTAACGGCTCTTTCCTTTAAGTTGTCTTTTACATGAAAAACAGATCCGTAAACACCTTCACCGATTTTGTTCAACACGTCATATGTCGGAAGGCATTTTTTTATTATCTCTTCCATTAACTATTCCCTGTCAATCGAATCATCTTGTCCGGCTCGCCGGTGCTGTATTTTTATCATTGAATCCCCATTTCCAGAATGATGAAGCTGGTATTGTCCTTTAATCCCTTTTTTTGCAAAGCCTGAAATAAAATATTTCCATTTTCAATGGGCGACGGCATAAGGATTCCATGCATTTCCTCTTCATTCATCAGGTCGTTGACGCCATCGGAGCAGAGCAGGTACCAGGTGTCTTTTGAAATAAATTCTTCAAAAAAATGAATTTTAAAGTTTTTCCACATATCATTAAACAAAGGCCCAATACCAAAATCAATGATATTTTTTAACGGATGAGAAGACGCTGAATCCTTATGAATAAATGATTTGTCAACCAGACCCTGCACCAGTGAATGGTCATGGGAGATATAGTCCATTTTCGATTTTGAAATTTTATAAACCCGACTGTCTCCTGCGTTAAATACAATCGTTTGACCGTCCATGATCATCAGGCCGGCGACCGTAGTCCCACAGTTTTCGGGCAAATGTTTTGCGGTTGAATCCTGGATTTCAGTTAAGATTGTTTTTACATTATCCGCGCGGAACATTGTGCGGTTAAATTTTTTTTTAATTTGTTCGCACACAAAACGACTGGCAGTTTCCCCGTGATCATGGCCGCCCATGCCGTCACAAATGCCAAGCAGCAGGAAGTCCGTATCAATTATTTTTTTTTCTTTTAATTGATTCAACTGAAAGAGATCAATCCCGTCAAGGAGACAGTCTTCCTGTTTGGTTCTCGGGCCCAGCATCATTGCTGAAAATACAGTGTATTTCATAAGCAGATATTACATATTCAGGTCATAGATTATATAATATTGATTGTTTAATAGTTAAAAGGATGATTGCAGAACCACATCCAAAGATCACTAAATCGATAGTATACTGACAGAGTTGGTATAAATATTCAACCTGGTTTTTGGCGTCGGATTTCAGGATAAAAAATTACGAATGCAGTGGAAAGGACATAATGAAAAAACGGTTGGGCTTTTAATGATGCCGCTTGCTGTGGGTTGTATTACGAGTGGCGGGCTGTAATCAGGTGTGCTGTTGTAAACGATGGGATTGAGAAAAAAGCCATCAGAGATGGCCCTGTAATTTTTCAGGGCCATCTCTGAAAGACATTATGATTAATTACCGGTAAGAATCGGCATGCCCATGATGGGCCACAGAACAAAAACTGCAAAAGCGACGACAACCATCATCAGGATACTGGCCGGGATACCGTAAAGAAAAAATTCTCCGGTGGTAAACTGCTTGGAGTCATACGCAATGGCATTAGGCGCAGCACCAACCAGCAGCAGAAACGGCATACCGGCGGTCACCAGGGAGGCAAACAAAATAACTTCGCCGGCCACCCCCAGGTAAGGTGCGATAACCAGCGCTACGGGCAGCGAAATGGCGATGGCCGCCACATTCATGATAAAATTTGTCATGATCATGACGAAAAATGAAATGCCCATGACAAAGACAAACCAGTTGGCTTCCTGGAACATGACCAGCCAGTTGATGGCCAGCCACTCAGCCGCACCGGTCTGCCACAGGCAGAAGCCGATACTCATGGCACCTGCAAACAGCAGGATGATATTCCATGGAATTTCTTCCAGATCTTCTACAGTTAAAATACCGGCAAGAAAAAACAGGACCGTTGATAACAAAATGACGGCTGTTTTATGGGGCGGATTAAAACCGGGGATAACGGACTTTAGTACGGCAATGACACCCAAAGAGATAACACAGGCACCGACGATCAGTGCGGCAATAATTTCTTGCCGGGTGATCGATCCCAGTTCCTTATTCAGCTGCTTTGCTTTTTCTCTTAAACCCGGAATGGTCTTTTTTTCGGGCTTGCATACGATCATAAAAAATCCCCACAGCAAAAATGTCATCAGCCAGCCGATGGGGAGCATATAATAGGTGAGTTCAAAAAAGCCGATGTCCTGTCCCATAACATCTTTGAAAAATCCCAGGGCGACCGCGCCTCGGGCCGCACCCAGCAGGGTGACAATACTGCCGGCACCGGCCACATAGGCCATGCCGATGAAAAGGCCTTTTCCGAATTTGGTCTGTTTATCGCCTTCACCATATAATGCGTAGATTGTCATCAAAAGGGGATAAATGGTGGCAGCCACCGCCGTGTGGGCCATAATATGGGCGAGGGCGGCAGTCACCACAAAACACCCCAGATAGATCATGCTGGTGCGCTCGCCGACAATTATGAGCATTTTGTAGGCCAGTCTCCGTGTCAGCCCGGTTTTGGTGAACACCAGTCCGATGACGATGGAACCGAAAATAAACAATACCGACGGATCCATGAAATCTTTAAACGCCACGCTGGCCGGCCGGATCAGAAACAAAGTCTGGAGAACGCCGATCATCAGGCTGGTCACGCCGATGGGAACCACTTCAAATATCCACCAGGTGCTGGCCAGTAAAAATACGGCCAGCGCGCCTTTTCCCTCCTGGGACAAAACAAAGTGTTTGCCCTCGGGATCGACGGCATCAAACCATTGGGGGGAATAATAAACAATTGCAAACAAAAAAACGCCAGCGAAAAGAGCGATGATTTTAGCCCAGTTTTTCTGATTTTCTTCAGGAACTTGTACGCTATTCATTAAGAGATTCCTCCTTGCGGTATTATGGAACGGAAGGTTGAATTGAAATTAATACCATCCCAAGCCGCTATTTATTCAATGCCGCACTCATACATGCTTTGGCAGATTGTTGAAAATATGTCGGTCAGTCGCAGAATTCCGATAATGTCGCCTTGTTTATTCGTGACCAGCAAAGATTGATGCTGCCCCAGCACCAGCTGATGGATGGCTTCATTTAATGAAGCGGATTCATCCAAAAATTCACCTTCGGTTGGGGTCACCACAAATTTGCTGATTTTTGTCTGGCCGGCTTTTTTACAAATATTGTCCATGGCGCCATCGAGCAGTCGAAAATTCTCCAGCATTGACTTCATAAATTGTTTGCTGAAGCCTAAACCTTTCATGCCCCGGCGATCCTGCATGTCAAAATATTTCGGTTCAAGGGCTTTGAGTACATCCAACTGGCCCAGCTTGCCGATAATTTTATTGTTTTTGTCATAAATCAGGACCCCACGGTGCTTGTAGCGGTCTTGCCCGAAATTTTTCTGAGCCGCTTCCAAAGCCTTGACAGCCTCAAACAGGGTGGCCTCTTCGGAAACAGTAGCGTATTCCGTAAGAGGGACCATTAATTCTTTTACTTTATAAGATTTCACTTGTACCTCCCTTAATATTTAATGAGTTATAAACTCTTATATCCAATATGATAATATCGGTGCTGAATAATCATGATTTTCATTGATTATGAGTGCTTATCTTAAAAATAAAACGAAATTTTTTCGAAAAATACATCTACTATGAAAAAAATAAATAATCAAGTTTAAGCGACATTGTCATAATTATTTGCTGAGATACTATCGGGTTGGAGGCTGGCGAATGCGTAAAAAAATATCGCATTTATCATCAGAAAATTATGCGAGATAATGTTGCTTAAAACTTTCACCCAGGCAGAGCTCCCGCCTGAAAAGGCCTGTCCCTATAATAAAAGGCTGTTGACTTGAAATTTAAATGCTCATATATATTTCTGTTAAAATTAAAATATGAGCTCAATTTTTGCTGGCGGGTTTTGCTGTTGGGTGATGAATCGGAACTGTAACTGCTCAGGTGGATAGACTGAAGATGGATAAAGGCTGATAATTAATATCCGGCCTTCAGTTTTTAGCATAAGTTTTTGAATAACTGAGGAATTTATGGATCTTTTTTTTATATCTTTAGGGATCATTCTGGCCGGAGGGTTTTTCCCTCTTTTTTTAAAACGACAGTTCTTGTGGATGAAGGCGGTCAGCGTTTTCGGCATCGCCACCGGATGCCTCCTGGGCTTGATCGATGCCGGGCGGCACCTGGCAATATCCGGAAATCTTTACGCGTCCTTTGATTATCTGAGCGCATTCTCTCTTTTTTTTACCATCGATTCGCTGGCGGCTTTTTTTTTGGTCGCTATTTTTTTTGTTTCTTTTTTAGCCGTCATTTACGGTTTCCATTACATGGACAAACCGGAAAAGGCAGCGCGCACCGCAGTTAATTTTTTCTTCTTCAGTTTGCTGATTATTTCCATGGCATTGGTGGTGTGCGCAGGTAATATGATTACGTTCATGCTCGCCTGGGAAATCATGTCCCTGTCCTCTTTCTTTCTGGTGATTTACGATCATCAGAAGCCTGAAAACCGCATGGCCGGTTATCTTTATTTTGTTTTTTCCCACGTGGGGGCCATGTTTATTTTTTCGGCTTTCGGGCTGATGTATGGCTTTTCCGGCAGTTTCGGATTTGAAGGGGCTGCGGCACTGCCCGAGCCGGTCAAGCTTATCGTGTTTGTTCTGGCCTTTATCGGGTTCGGTTCAAAGGCCGGTGTTTTTCCCTTTCACGTTTGGCTGCCCCACGCGCATCCGGCAGCCCCCAGTCATATTTCCGCCGTCATGTCCGGAGTGATGATCAAGACGGGTATATACGGCATTATGCGGATGTACTCAGTGTTGGGGTCTCACACGATGATCTTCGGCGAGATTGTTCTGGTCGCCGGAATGGTTTCCGGCATCCTGGGTGTTGTTTATGCCCTTGGCCAGCATGACCTCAAGCGCTTGCTGGCCTACCACAGTGTTGAAAATATCGGGATCATTCTCATCGGCTTAGGTCTCGGTATGATCGGTGTTGCCGCGGGACAGCCGGTGATGGCGGTACTCGGATTTGCCGGGGGGCTGCTCCATGTGCTGAATCATTCCATATTCAAGTCGCTGCTGTTCATGGGCGCCGGCATGGTCATCCGGAAAACCGGGACCAGTGCCATCGACGCGCTGGGCGGATTGATCAAAAATATGAAAATAACCGGTATTACGTTTCTGATCGGTTCGCTGGCTATTTCGGGACTGCCGCCCTTTAACGGGTTTGTCAGTGAATTTTTTATCTATATGGGCGGATTCCGCGGTGTGGCTTTAGACAGGACAGCCTTTGCTTTCAGTCTGCTTGGCATTATCAGCCTGGCTGTGATCGGCGGGCTGGCCCTGGCCTGTTTTTCAAAGGTTGTGGGGGTAGTGTTTCAAGGCGAACCGAGAAGCGTGGCTGCCGAAAACGTGGACGAAAAAGGTCCGGCAATGCTTTTTCCCATGCTGGTCCTGGCCGGTGCCTGTATCCTGATCGGTGTATACCCCAAAATATTTATCCTGATGGCTGTCAAGGGGGTTGCATCTCTTGAACTGGGATATGGCCGGATTCCTCTGGACCACTTTATTGAGCTGACCGGCAATATTACCCGGGCCGCATCGATTTTCTTCGGGGTGTTTTTGCTCGTGCTGGCGCTGCGGACCCTTTTATACCGGGGCAAAACAATCACCCGTTCCGGCACCTGGGGCTGCGGTTTTACTCAGCCCACGGTTAAAATGCAATATACGGGGTCTTCTTATGCCGCATCGATTCTGGAATTTTTCAAACCCGTGGCTCCGCTGAACGAAGATCACCCAGCGATTCAGGGCCGGTTTCCTGCAAAAACCCATTATCACAGCCATGTTCATGATATTGCCGAACGCTATATGGGAAGCATTATTGTGCGTCCGGTGCAGTGGGTGTTTGATCAGCTGCGGTGGATTCAGCATGGGGATATTCATCTATATATCGGGTATATCCTTCTGGCGATCGTGGTGCTTTTGTTTTTTGTATAAACTTGTACTGACGGCTTCGTAAAAAGCCCAAATTCTGTGTTGCGCTGCATCCTTCGCTGCTTCAGAGTACACTAAGTACGAATCATCGCTCAGGATTTGCGCGCCTGGCCAATTTTATGCGATTGGTGAACTTTTTACTTTGCCGTTGAAATTTGATTTTAAAGCGGTGTTAAATTTTAAAATTGAAATTTTAAATATAATTTGACGAGGCAGTATGATTAAATCCATCATTTTCTGGCTTCTGGCGATGCTTCTGGCACCGTTTTTTTCCGCGGTTATCCTGAAAGTCAAGGCATTTTTCGGCGGGAAAAAAGGCCCGCCATTGCTGATCAATTACTATACGCTGATTAAACTTTTTAAAAAGGGATCGGTATACAGTACCAGTACCACTTTTATTTTTAAGATGGGGCCCATGGTTTCCTTGTGTTCCGCGGTTACGGTCCTGCTGTTTTTGCCCATTGCCGGACAGGCCCCGGTTTTCTCTTTTAACGGGGATGTGATCTTTATTTTATACCTGATGGGCCTGGGGCGTTTTTTTACCATTGCGGCAGCCATGGACACGGCATCACCGTTTGAGGGCATGGGCGCGGCCCGTGAAGCCTATTTTCCGATTATCTGCGAAGCCACCATGTTCACGATTCTGGTTCTGTTTTATAAACTGACCGGTGAGTTGAGCCTGGCCGGCTATTTTTCCGGCAGTCAGCCTGCAGAACTCTGGCATGCGGCGGGTGCACCGCTGCTGTTCGTGATCATGGCTTTTTTCATTATACTTCTGACGGAAAATTCACGGGTACCGGTTGATGATCCGGCCACTCACCTGGAATTGACCATGATTCATGAGGTGATGGTCTTGGACCACAGCGGCCCGGATCTCGGATTGATTGAGCTGGGCTCTTTTATCAAGCTGTTTTTCTTTTCTACCTTTGTGGCGAGACTGATTTGCCCGTTTGACATGGGCAATCCCATTTTAAATACGGCGATGTTCGGCGTAGCCCTGTTACTGGTTTATGTGGCTGCCGGTATTACGGAATCGGTGATGGCCCGGTATCGAATGGACAGAGTGCCCCAATTTGTCCTGACATCTTTTGCCCTGGCCTTTTTTGCAACCGTTATCACTTTGGAGTTTGTAAAATGATTCATCCCGTTGATATCCTTCTGGTCCTTGTTTTGCTGTCGGTCCTTTTTGCCTTCGCGTCCAGCCGGCTGCCTGTATTGATCAGGATTCTGGCTTTTCAGGGCGTGGTGGTCTCGATTGTGCCGTTTTTTTTAGAACATGATATGACCACAGGCAGTGTCGTGTTCACAATGGCAACCCTGACCATCCGGGGAATCGTTATTCCCTGGAGCATTTATTCCATGATACAAAAGATGGGCATTAAACGGGAAATGGAAACCGTTGTGGGGTATAACGTTTCTGTGTTTTTCAGTCTTTTGCTGATCGTTGCAGCGCCGATGTTGAGCCACAAATTCAATTTGCCCTCTTTTAGCGGCGGCACGCTGATCACATCCACTGCCATCACCCTGGTTGTGGCCGGTATGTTCCTTCTCATGGCCAGAAGAAACGCCATTGCCATGGTTCTTGGCTACATTATGATGGAAAACGGGATTTATCTGGTGGGGACGTCATTTTCCGCCCGCGCACAGCATATTGTGGAATTCGGCATTCTTCTGGACGTTCTGGCCGGGGTGATGATTATGGCCATTATGCTTCAGAGTATTAAACAGAAATATGATAATCTGGATACGGCGTTGCTTAGAGAATTAAAGGAATAGGTGGTTTTGTATGGTTGAAATCGTTTTTCTGGTTCCGTTTATTACGGGCCTGGCCGCGTTCTTTCTGCCCAAAACGGCGGGGCGGCTGGTGCTGGGATTTACCGGAGCCGTTCACCTGCTGCTGTCGATCATGTTGTGGGTCAACCGGCCAGACGCGTTGTTTGCGCAATATTTTGCCGTGACACCGGAGGGGCTTTTATCCCTGATCGTGATATCTTTGCTGTTTTTTCTGATTTCCATATACGTGACGGAATATCTCAAAGAGGAGGACATCCCGTCTGAAAACATTTTTACCGGATCCATGCTCCTGTTTTTATCCACCATGACCATGGTGACCCTTTCGGATCATATCATGGTGATGTGGATTGCCATTGAAGCGACCACCCTGGCCAGCGC
>JAQYVU010000016.1 GCA_030145385.1 Desulfococcaceae bacterium | reverse complement strand
GGGTGTGCTGCAGTCTGAAAAGGCTGTTACGGATTCGATATCTGGAGAATGGCTGTGGCAGAACGGAAAACTGGTTTTAAAAGATGAGGCTATGATACCGGTTGGGGATCTCGGACTTCAGTACGGGTTGGGTTTTTTTGAAACCATCCGTGTGGAAAATAGCGAGCCTCAATTCTTAGACGATCATGTCCAGCGGTTTTACCGGGCATGGGAAGCGTTGTTTAAATCGTCTGTGCCGGACTTGACCTGGGATGTTATTATTCGTCAGGTGATTGAAAAAAACGGGCTGGAAAAAGAAATTGTTGCTGTTAAAGTAATGGCCACATTCGGAGAGCCAGGAGATTTACCTCATCATAATTTGATGGTAAGTGCCCGAAAATATTTGTCGCGGCCGGCAATAATAGAGAAAAAAGGGTTGGAACTTATCTCTTATCCTCACCCGAGACAGACACCTTTGGCAGACCATAAAACTTTGAATTATTTATATTATTATCAGGCAGGTCAATGGGCAAATCAGCAGGGCGCGGATGAGGCTCTGATTTTAAATCCCGACGGATCAATTTCTGAAACCAATACGGCCAATATTTTATTAATTGATGTAAAAAATAAAAGAGTGATTTGTCCAAAATCTTCTCATGTACTTTCCGGTGTGATGGAAAAGCAGGTAATTCAATATTTTGCTGAACAAGGATTTCAGCAGAAATCCCGAAAAATTATGCCCGAAGATTTATTTCGTGGTGACCAGGTGATCATGACCAATTCACTTATTGGGGTGGCTCCAGTGTTGAGCCTGGATGGGAAACAATTGAATAGTACGTCTGGTTTTTGCAAGGATATCAGCGAAGTTATTTTGAATTGTTGATGGGCCTCGCAAGTTTGTTTTTGCTGAGAAGTATTTTTTTAACGCACCGGTTTACCCGCATTTACAGCCGAGTAGATAAGGCGAAAAATGTTGTTTGCCGCCCTCTGATTAAAAGGCGAGTGCAAAGGTCGGCGTCAACCGGTTGTTGGCCATTCCAATTTTTAGATATCAAGAGCAAATCGAATAGACTTCCCCACATCAACTACTTTTGACATGGGTAAGGTTGTAATCAAAGAACCAATTTTTTCCTTGGGAACAGTTTGCAGGTGGTCACAGTTGATAGCGCAATCGCGCGACATCCCGTCATTCTTTGAAAGAAATACTTCAGATGGAATATCACGAACCGTGCTTGTGATTGGTGCGACAGTGACCTCTCCAAGATACTCCAAAACTGAATTTCTTGTCAGAATAAGAACAGGCCTTTTTTTGTCTGGATAGGCAAACTTGTACCAACGAATTTCTCCATGTTTCATTCGTCACCCCAGGCTTGCTCATTTTCCCAAACCGAAAACTCATCTGCCGTAACCGGGTTTTTCTCATAACCTTGGCGATGCTTGCGCTCCAGTTGCTTGAGATTATAACGGGCCAGCGCCTCCCGCAGCGCCATTCTTGTGAATGCAGAGCGATTTGTGTGAAGTTGTTTTGATACTACGTCAATAGCATTTACAAGATCTTCATCAAGGGTCATTTGTACGGTTTTCATGACAACCTCCATAATGTGGATTATTATAGCTATGATAATCCACATTGTCGGTGATGTCAAAATCTTTTATCAGGAGGCCGATTATTCGACGCCTAAGTGAAGCGTGAAAGACGTTTTTTAAGCAGTCGTTTTGATGCAAGTCGTTTATTTATGCTTGATATCACATTATTGAAAATTTTGTTTTTTTGTTAACATGAACAGAAAAGATTATCCGGCAAGGCAACAGATGGACCAAGCGGAGCGCTTACTCAATTGTTTTTTCCTTCAGGCTATTCCGCTCTGACCTGTTCAAGCAGTTTGCTCACTTTTTCTGCAGAAACTATTTCACTCGGCTGCGTTACAATGGGATGTCGGTGCAGCGGCATGGTATTGATGATTTATAACACCCCAAAATTTTAAAATAATGCTCGGCTTTCTCTCCCATTGCAACACGACCGAGAGGCGCTGGTTTCCATGGAAAAAGGGAGCAAATTGTTTGAACGGAGGTAAGGCCGTTTGTTTTGATTTTATATAAACTTGATAAATTTAAATATCAGTGTGTTGTAAAAATATTTAGCGACCAAAAAAAAATATATAATGGCTGATCCCGCCATGGAAAACAGTGGATCGAGAGAAAAGTGTTGAAGGGGGGTTTCTTTTGCTACTTTTCTTACTCGCTAAGAAAAGTAGATAATATTCTGATTATAAAATAAATTTTCGCTTCGTGAAAGTTTGGGTCTGATTTCATTGCATTACGAAATTTTAAAAACTCGTCACAAGTTCCTAAAACAGCTTAATATTTTATCACAATGCATCTCATCAGCTTTTTCCAAAATTCCCAAAGTCGCTCAAAATAACTTTTTATTTTTTCGTTGCTTCTTTTAATTTGTTTAAAGCTTTATTAAATTCAGAAGGCTTTGCATTCAAGGCAGTTGCCAAAGGATGCCCTTTCTTAAACCATTCTGCTTCAAACAATGCTTTTTCTTTTTCCTGAGATAGGCCAACCAATTCCAGTGTTTTTTTCATTTCATCAGGTGTGGCAAAGGGCAGATGCTTTTGTAGCCACTGCGGACCAGTGATAGTCTCAATATTTTCTATTGCCCTTGCCCAATCATCTTGGGATCCCCGTCCCAACAGCAGGCGAGATAAATGATGCAAAATTTCGTGCATTGGAGAAAATGAGCCGGATATTATTTTTTCCGGCAGTCGTGGAACACTTTTGTCATCTCCGGAAAGCCAGGTATTTATTATCTGAAAGAAAAATGAATGAAGTGCATCTTCCTCCTGCTCCTGCTCCTGCTCCAGATCCAGATCCCACTCCAGATCCCACTCCAGAGCCCACTCCAGATCCCGATCCCGAACCCGCTCCCGATCCAGAAGCCGATCCAGAAGCCGATCTATATCCCGATCCAGAAACCGAACCCGCTCCAGAGCCCGATGCTGAACCAGAGCCTGAACCCGAGCCCGATGCTGAGCCTGAATCAGAGCCACAGCCAGCTCCAAGCCCTGAACCTGATTATCCTGAGCCGGATCCTGAGCCATGGCCCGAGCCCGTTCCAGAGCCCGTTCCCGAGCCCGTTCCCGAGCCCGTTCCCGAGCCCGATTCTTTTTATTAGATATCATTGAAAAAAAGAAACATTTGATGCTTATAGCATTCAGTAGTTGATTGAGAAAACCAATCCAGACAATTAAGTCCCGGCGCGTATTTAATTTGAATGAAATCAAAGGATTTAAAGAAGTGTAAGCTATGTCCCGAAGATACAAAATTCTTAAAAACCACGACTGTAGTGGCAATCGGCAAACCAGCTCGTCACGAATCAGGTCGTTATTGGGTATTAAAGGGGCAAGAAAGATTAAATG
Organism: Desulfococcaceae bacterium; assembly: GCA_030145385.1. Taxonomy (GTDB): domain Bacteria; phylum Desulfobacterota; class Desulfobacteria; order Desulfobacterales; family Desulfosalsimonadaceae; genus SURF-3. The sequence continues at coordinate 54,728 of JAQYVU010000016.1, read as the reverse complement.
ATCGGGTTCAAATTTTTGAAGTATTGTTTCGGCAAAAAAAGATCCAACAAGGTGTAGATCAACCTTATTTATGTTTTGCATAAACAAAAGAAGATCCGGGCTGATATCTTTGTTTTTTTGAGAAATTTTTTGAACAAAAGCTTTTGCCGATGGCCAGAAATTGTTCAGAACAATTTCTTTAGGCAATTCATTAATCTTTTCTTGAAGCCCTGTGTTATATCGTTTGGAAACTTGTTTAAGAATGATCTGTGATGCTTTTATTCTATTTTCTTCATTTAACCCGGATTGGAGATCACCCAGTAAAATGGAAACCAGTTTAATGGCAGGTAGCTTAAAATTTTGGAGCTTGCCAAAAAGTATTTCAAATAAATTATTGGATATATTGTCGTGTTCAGATAGTTTTTCAAACAAAAACACCAAACTTTCATGCCAGGTGATATTGTCTTTTAACGATTTCAGAGCCTCTATGGTCTCTTGTCTTCGATCAAACGACATCAGGCCTTCATATAAGAAGAGTGCGGCAAAATACTCCTGAAAAGACAGATGAACAAAATTATAATATCCAGGTTTTTTGGGTAAAAGAAGTCCGGATCTGCGGGCAATATAATCAAGTTCTTGTTTAAAGTCGGTTTCAGGCTTTTTAAGGTATTTCCGCATATTGTTATATATGGTTTTTTCAGGAACTAATATTACATGAGATTCCGAATTGCTATCCTGTCTTTTGCGTTGCATGTCATATGCCAGATGCGACAACCACTGAATATGATCTTTTATGGGGATAGATGTGCCGGGAATACCCCGAAATTCATCAATGGACTCTAAATAAGCCTCTGTAATTTTATCATAAAGCAAAGATCTTCCGGAGGGGAGTTTGGCATAAACTCGGTAGATCAAAGCAATAATAGTTAATAAGTTGGGGTTGTTTGCCAGCCTCTCAATGCTTGGGGAGGAGGAAATCGCTGCAAGAAGGGATTGAACATTCTCCTCCCGGATTGTCGGGTCAGCTTCTCTGAGCGCATACCAGTTTATTACAAATCGTTTGATCTGGTCATTGTTAAACGGAAGAAGATGTAAAGTTGAAATTGATGGAATGTTTTTAATACTTGGTTTAATATTATCAATTTTTGAAAAATCATCATAGGGAACATCTTCATACCCTATGCTACGGCTTGTAAAAACCCAAATACATGTGGGGTATTTTGATATCCCATCCTCAAAAATAGTTTTTCGCAGTGCTTTTCTTTTTTTTATATCTCCGATTTCATCCAGGCCATCCAATAATATCAAAGCCTGTCCTTTTTCCAGAACATGAAGGAGATCATTTTCCGATAAAGCGTCTTTTGGCCAAAAAGGCTGTGATTGAAATTGCGTTAAAAGATTTTCAAAGGAAATATTTTTATCAATCGAGAAGTCGCGTAATACAAACGGAAGCGGAATCAAATGGCCCAATGCATCCGAAAGGATATGATTCCGTTTGGATGCAAATAAGGTCGTAAGGTAATTAACTACAGTCGACTTTCCGGAACCAGGATCTCCTAATATGATTAATAGTCGTAGCTTTGCCAGCGCATCTTCTATGGAAACGGAATTTTTTTTTTCGAGCTCAACGTCTGGGGAGTAGTTTAATCCCAGATTTATCGGGACATAAAGCTGTTCAATAAGAACATCTGCCTGTTCTTTTAGAGAAGGTAGTCCCAAAAATCGAACATACTGGAACCGGGGACGAAGCCTGGCAAAATAATCCAGCCACCCTCTATGATTAAAGGGTTCGATGAATTTGTCCTTGTCCGGCAAAATGGAAATTCTGGGGGTATTTCCCGAAAATAATTCTTTTTGAATAAAATCGGACTTTGTTTTTTTGATATTTTTCTTTTTGCTTTTCATTGCCATTATATAAAATATAGGTTGAATTCATCGTTAGTGGGGGAAGCCCCGTTTCTCCATTCACGGATTAATTTGGCAGCTCTGAAAAGCGACTCATCTGTGGGGTCCGCATAGGATGATATATATTCTAACCCAACGGGTGAATTAGAATCTGGAATTGCAATTTCCGGATGGTTAAATTTTTCCAATGCCCAGTTATTTTGATTAGCACCTGTTTTGGTAAATTCAACGAGTTTTTCCCAGAAATCCGGTTCATAGGATATAATTCGGAAAATATCATTGGCCATATGTTTTAAATAGGTGACGATAAGCACAAGTTCATAATCCCACTCAAGACCCTGATTCTCCAGTTGCGGTTTTAATTGCTTAAGATAAAAAGATAGCCCGTTTATAAATGACTTTATCTTTCTCGGATTTGGCGGAAGTATCCGGTAATCGATAATATGTTGAATCCATATCTCCTGGTGTTCAATATCAGAAGCTACAAACAATTTCTCCATATATTTTTGATAACCGTTATTCTGGGACAGATGAAAGACCTGCTGAAATATTTTGCTCAAATAGTCTGTCGCATAAATTTCAAGTAAATGATTATCATTTCCTGCTTCTGGTAAAATGATTGTTTTTTTGAGTTCTGCCGCAACCGAACGTCTTACATGACGAACGTCCATACCAAAAACAAACACACAATTTGAAAGAGATAAATATATTTTTATGGCTTCTAAAAATTGAAACGCGACTTTCCCTATGCAACGGTCCAGATCATCAACAAAAATAACCAGCTTTTTTTTACGTCCTCCCTTCAATAAATTGCCAATAGCCTGCTCAAGCAAGTCTTTAGCAAGTTGAGAGGGGATTGTCTGGCTCAGGTTATCTTTTTCCCATTTTTCTCCGGCTGCCATAATTTGTCCCGGAGAAATCCCGATTTTTTTTGTCAGTCCTTCGATAGACATCAAAGATGTATAAAGTATTTTTTCAGCATTTTTAGTAAATTTTCGGGAAAGGGTGAAGTGTGAGCGTATTTCGTTTAACAAGGCCACAATGGGGTTTGATTCAAATTGATACCTCCAGGCGTCAAACCATATAGTTTCTATATCTTTAAAGGGGCGACTTTCATCTCCCCACAGCTTTTTGCAAGTTGTTTCGGCATTATCGTAACCACACTCCTTCCCGGTCAAACACAAATGAAGCTTGCGAAGAAAACTGGTTTTCCCCGCCCCCCAATCACCATGAATTCCAATTGTATAAGGAGGTTTACAGTTTGAAATGACCTCAGCGACAGCTTTAACTTGTTCTGCATGGTCAATAAAATCATCCAACGTCCATTCATCATTTAACAGCGTTAAGTCAGCCAAGTTGTAATCCTCCAGAAAGCGTTTGAGCTGAAAACTACCTGAATCAAAGTGTTTTAACCAAAAAGAGTCTGGATATTTTAATTTTTTTATTGCTGACTGTCAAACTATAATAATAACGATATGTTTAAGAATTTTAGCCGGTGCGACTCCCATTGCAACACGACTGAGAGACACTGGTTTCCATGGACGAAGGGAGCAAATTGTTTGAGCGGTGTAAAAGCAACTTTTTTGAATGAAGAAAATCGGAATAAAAGTCTAAGTATCAGGGATTCTGTAATAATCAGCGAGTTTTTGATCCCGCCATGGAAAGCTGTGGATCGAGGGAAAAGTGTTGCAGGGCGGGTTTCTTTTGCTACTTTTCTTGCCCGCCAAGAAAAGTAGAAGATAATATTTCGATTATAAAGTAAATTTGTATATATTCAGGTCATGAGTGATCAATGTGTTAAATTGTTTTTTTCCCATAAAAAAAGCTGCGTATGATAACTTGTCATCACACGCAGCTTTTAAAATTAAGTATCAAATAACCCGGAAAGAAACTACTTCAACGACTCCCGAATCCGTTTCATCGCCTTTTCCACATTCTCATAACTGTTAAACGCTGAAAGACGAATATACTGATCACCGCAGGTCCCGAAACCAGCGCCCGGCGTACAAACCACCCCGGCGTTGTTTAACAGGTTGTCAAACATATCCCATGAGTTGCCTTTGGCATCAATCCAGATATACGGGGAGTTCTCTCCGCCCACATAGGAAAGCCCCAGGGCATCCATCTCTTTTCGAATCAGGTCGGCATTTTTCATATAATCGGCAATAATGCTTTTGACCTGCAGTTTGCCGGCATCACTATAAACCGCTTCTGCTGCCCGCTGAACCGGATAAGACACCCCGTTGAATTTGGTGCAATGCCGTCGGTTCCAGAGTGCGTGAAGGCTTTGTTGATTACCCTGGCTGTCATAAGCCATGCATTGCCTGGGCACCACCGTAAACGCACACCGGGTGCCGGTAAAGCCGGCAGTTTTGGAAAAACTTCTAAATTCCACTGCTACTTCTTTTGCGCCGTCCACTTCATAAATGGAATGCGGGATTTCATCATCCCGGATAAATGCTTCGTAGGCCGCGTCAAACAAAATCAGGGATTTGTTCACCCGGGCATAGTCGACCCATTTTGCCAGTTCTGCTTTTGAAATGGTGGCACCGGTGGGGTTGTTGGGAAAGCACAGGTAAATCAGGTCCACGGGTTTTTTCGGAAGATCGGGAATAAAATTATTGTCCCTGGTGCATTCTAAGTAAACAATATTCTGGAATCGATCGTTTTCAAAATTACCGGTACGACCGGCCATGACATTGGTGTCCACATACACCGGGTATACCGGATCCGGAACAGCAAAGGTGATGTCGGCTGACAGAATTTCCTGAAAATTTCCCGTATCGCACTTCGCCCCGTCGCTGATGAAAATTTCATCCGCAGATATGTCCACGCCTCTGGCCTGAAAATCATTTTCCGCGATTTTTTCCCTTAAAAACGGATATCCCTGTTCCGGTCCATATCCCCGGAAGGTGGCGTCAGCCGCCATTTCATCCACAGATGTGTGAAAGGCCTCAACACACGCCGCAGGAAGCCCCCGGGTGGCATCGCCAATGCCGAGTTTGATGATTTCAGTGTCCGGATTTTGGTTTTGAAATTCATTGACGCGTTTTGCAATGGTGGAAAAAAGATACGATGCCTGAAGTTTTAGATAGTTTTCATTGATCCTGATCATAACCTGCCTCTTTTATTATATAAGTAATTTATAAAAAGTATCTGCCGTATGGGTTGTTCAGTTTGATAATAACTGCGTTTATAATAAAATGACAAACACGTGTCAATCCATGTGGATATGTATGGGCCGGAAAATAAAAATAATTCGAAGTTTGAAAGCAGCGGAATCAGACTTTTTTCATTACCGGCATTCATCCCTTGACACAACACTTAAATATTACATAAACTGATGGAATTCTATAAATTTTAATTAATTTTTAAATTATTTTAATATTGAGGAGAAGCAAATGTTTGAGGAAACCATCCAGGACGATATCAAGATCGTGACGTTGAAAAACGGAAAAACCAATCCGTTTAACAAGGAAATGCTTTTGCGGCTTAAAGAGATCATTGATGAAGTCAATGCCACCCCGACGACCAAGGGAATTGTTTTAACCGGTGACGGCCGGTTTTTTTCCAGCGGTTTTGATCTTCCGATTTTTATAAATTTCAAGGACCAGAAAGAAGCCATTGATTTTTTTGAAATGGAAGAACAGGTCCTGTTGTCGCTGTTTACCTGTGAAAAACCGGTTGTTTCCGCCATTAACGGCCATTGCGCCGCTGCCGGACTGATTTATTCCATGGCTGCGGATTACCGGATTGTCAAAGATCATCCGAAAATCAAAATCGGTATGTCGGAAGTCAAAATCGGCCTGCCTCTGACCATTGCCCAACATGAAGTCATGCGCTTTGGGTTTGACAGTAATTTAAAGTTCCGGGATGTCATGTATTTCGGTGAAATGGTGGGGGTTGAAAAAGCAAAAGAAATGAAGCTGGTTGATGAAGTGGTTGCAGAAGACCAGTTGATCGATCGGGCCAAACAGGTGGTCACGGGTTGGATTGATACGCCCAACCGACCGTTTATCCGCATGAAGAATCTGCTGAGAATGGATACGGCAAGACGCATTGAAAAGAAACTCAAAGAGGAAAACTGGCATGAGGGGATGGATATCTTTTTCAAAGAGGACGTTCGCCAGGTTCTTGAGTTTGTTCAGGCCAGTATGGCATAAAATCGGCCGGGCGGTATCTAATTATGAAAAACCAAAGTTTAAAAGATATACTGCCGCTGATTGAAAAACCGAGCCGGTATCTGGGTAATGAGAAAAATTCAGTTAAAAAAGATATAGAAAGTATCAGTCTTCACATCGCTCTTGCGTTTCCTGATTTGTATGAAATAGGGATGTCGCATTTTGGACTGCAAATTCTGTATCATATTTTAAATGAACAGACTCATATTGCCGCAGAGCGTGTCTACGCGCCAGGTTCGGATTTAGCGGCACACATGAAATCCGCAGGGGTTTCCTTAAGTTCTCTTGAAACCGGTACGCCGTTATCCGGGTTTGACATCATCGGGTTTTCTCTTTTGTATGAGATGAATTATACCAATGTCCTGATGATGCTGGATTTGGCCGGTATTCCGTTTTATTCGTCCGACCGTGGTGATTCCCATCCGATGATTATTGCCGGCGGTCCATGCACGGTAAATCCGGAACCCGTGGCGGATTTTTTTGATGCCATGGTGATCGGAGACGGGGAATCGGTGATTGTGGAGATGGCCCAAGCCTGGATGAAGTGGAAAGACGGCGGGGGGGGCGATAAAAACAGCCTGTTAAAAGACTGGGCGAACATTGAGGGGGTGTATGTCCCTTCTTTTTTTCAGCCGGTCTATGACGGGCCTGATTTTAAAGAAATTCAGCCAAAATTCGACGATTACAGGCGGGTTCGCCGGGCGATTGTGGCGGATCTTGATCAAGCAGCATTTCCGGACTCCCCGGTGGTTGCTTACGGTCGTCCTGTTCATGACCGGCTCCGTCTTGAGGTCGCCCGGGGGTGCACCCGGGGCTGCCGTTTCTGTCAGGCCGGCATGATTTACCGGCCGGTTCGGGAACGGTCCGTGGAAAATCTTATGGATTTGACGGAAAAATCGATTGCTGCCACCGGGTATGAGGACATTTCCCTGCTTTCCCTGAGTACCGGCGATTACGGCAGTCTGTCAGCTCTGATGCAGGGTTTGTTTAATTGCTATTCATCTGAAAACATTGCACTTTCTTTTCCTTCGTTTCGTGCGGGCACCCTAACGCCTGAAATCATGAACCTGGTCAAGCAGGTCCGCAAAACCGGGTTTACCATTGCACCGGAAGCCGGGAGTGACCGCCTCCGGGCAGTGATTAATAAAAACATCACGGAACAGGAAATTTTTGATACCGTATCCAGTGCGTTTGAACTGGGGTGGAAGCTGATCAAATTTTATTTTATGATCGGAATGCCTACGGAAACAGACGCGGACCGGCTTGCCATTGTAGACCTGGTCAAGAGAATTCGTCAAAAATTAAAATCCGAGGGCCGCCGGCCGAATATCAATGTCAGTATCGGCACGTTTATCCCCAAACCGCATGTTCCCTTTCAATGGTCACCGCAGATTTCTTTGGAAGAATCCAAAAAAATAATTTTTGATCTGAAACGGCAGTTGAAGATGCCGGGTGTTGAATTTAAATGGCAGAAGCCGGAGCTGAGTATTTTGGAAGGCCTCTGGGCGCGGGGCGACAGGCGTTTAAGCCGTTTGCTGGAAATTGCTTACCGCAAAGGATGCTGCTTTGACGGCTGGTCGGACCGGTTTGATTATCCGTTGTGGGAAACAGCAATCCATGAGGCTGGGGTTGATATAAATTATTATACGACCCGAATTCGTTCAACCGATGAACCGCTGCCGTGGGATCACATTGATACGGGGGTATCCAGAGAATTTTTAATTTCCGAATATGAAAATGCATTGACGGAAACCTCCTTACCAGACTGCCGTTCCGGTGATTGTCAGGGTTGCGGTGTCTGTGATTTTGACAAAATAAAGCCGGTGTGCTTTGCCCCGGAAAAAACATCCGCTCTTTTTTCAAATAGTGGTGTCAGGCATCCTGTTCCAAGCCAGGACGTACGGTTTGAAATTTTTTATTCCAAAACCGGCGCTGCAAAGTTTTTTGGTCACCTTGAAATGGTCAATATCTTTTCCCGGGCCATCCGGCGGGCCGGCCTCAAAACCAAGTTTACCCAGGGGTTTCATCCCAAGCCGAAAATGTCATTTCACAACCCGTTGTCAGTGGGAATGGAAAGTGAAGAAGAGTCTTTTTATATTATGCTCAGGGAATCTGCGAACTGTGAAGATATCGTTTCATCGATGAACAGTCAGCTGCCGGAAGGACTTTTAGTGACCGGCTGCAGCAATATTCCTGCCAATAAACGCCCGAAATTGTCTGAAACTGCTGATTACACAGTGACGGTCACGGAAGAAGCGTTTGAGGATCAAAAAATAACGGCATTTAATGAAACGGCTGAATGGTTTGTGACTCGGACGACAAAAAAGGGTCGAAAAAAGCAGATTGACTTAAAAGAGATCGTGTTAAACCTGAAACGATTGAGCCCGGTAACGCTGAAGATGCAGTTAAAGATGGTGGAGGGCAAGTCGGTTCGGCCTGCAGATGTGATTAAATCGGTTTTTCAGTTTTCCGATACAACGATTCTTTGCGCTGAATTTTTAAAAGAAAAACAAAAAGATACACCGGAATGTTGACAGTATTTGTTTCCGGTGATTAACATATGTTTTAGGTAATTAGAAAAAACAATATAAAGGTTATTTGTGTATGTATAGAGAACTTATCATCAATGCGATTGGCCCGGAAATACGGGTGGCGCTGTTAGAAGACGGCACCATTGTCGAGTTGTATGTGGAGCGCAGTGATGAATCAAATATTTCGGGCAATATTTACAAAGGCCGCGTTCAGCGGGTTCTGCCGGGGATGCAGGCGGCGTTTGTAAATATCGGGCTGAACCAGGCGGCGTTTATATATGTGGATGACGTGATCGACGGGAGGACAAACGGTTATCTGGAGCATGTTTATTTGTCCAACAAAGAAGAAGAAGACGATGCCGCTTTGCAGCCTGAAGAAGTTGTCAGTGAAAAAGAGATTTCAAAACCCAAAAGCAAAGCATCTATTGAAACGCTTCTTTCCGAAGGCCAGGACGTGCTGGTTCAGGTTGCCCGGTCGCCGATTGGGAGCAAAGGTGCCCGTCTGACATCCTATATATCGATTCCCGGGCGTTTTCTGGTCCTGATGCCCACAGTTGATCATATCGGAATATCCCGGAGAATTAACGATGAAGAAGAACGGCTGCGATTAAAAGACCTGGTGCTTTCTTTAAGGACCCAGAACTACGGTTATATTGTACGCACGGCCGGCGAAGGACTGACCGAAGATAAAATACTCAAGGAAATGGAATTTCTGGCAAACTTGTGGTCGGATATTCAGGAAACTTTCCGCACCGCTTCCCCGCCGGCGCTATTACATCAGGAATTGACGGTGACTTTGCGGAGTGTCCGGGATCTGCTGACCCATGATGCGGATAAAGTTACCATTGATTCTGTTGCGGTACACAAATCCGTGCTGTCGTTTATAGAAAAATTTATGCCGAGACTAAAGGGCTCCGTGACGCTTTATGAAGGTCCTGAGCCCATTTTCGATGCCCACAACCTGGAAGTCGATATTGGCCGAGCTTTGAAGAAAAAGGTGTGGCTGAAGTGCGGCGGTTATATTATTATTGAAATAACTGAAGCGCTGATTGCCATTGATGTAAATACCGGCCGTTATGTCGGCAAGCACAATTTTGAAGAAACGATATTAAAAACAAATCTTGAAGCCGTCAAGGAGATTGCCTATCAGATAAGACTTAGAAACCTGGGGGGGATCATTATTATCGATTTTATCGATATGGAAAGAAAATCAAACCAGGAAAAGGTATATAATTTATTGATCGAGGCATTGAAAAAGGACAAGTCCAAAACAAATGTGTTGCCGATATCGGACATGGGACTGGTTCAAATGACCCGTAAGCGTGTGGTCAGGTCGCTTAATCGCATGCTCTGCGAGCCCTGTTTCTATTGTGACGGTGAAGGGATGCTTTTGTCAAAACAGACCATCTGCAACAATATTTACCGGGAAGTTCTGAGGCTTTCGCATGATGTGCGGGGTGAAAAAATCAGCCTTCGCGTGCATCCGGAAATTGCCGATCTTTTGCTGGGAGAAGCAAATGATATTATTATCTCTTTGGAAAAACATCTCCAGCGTCAGGTTGTCATTTACCCGGTTGACGAGTTTCATATTGAGGAATTTAATATTATAGAAGTTTATCTGGAATAATGTAAACACCGGATCAAACTTTTGACCTTGACAAAGTCATATATGATATGATTATATTTTTCGATTGGTTTATAATCAATTTTTTGATTTGATGAAATCTTCTCAATTGATGAATGGATTCGATTTAATATTTTATTAAAACAAACAATGCGGCCAGTGAAAATCAGTTTTTTTGATTCGGGTGGCAGTGTATAAAGATTAATGATAAAGAAAATAAGGACGTAGGGATATGAAAAGAACATATCAGCCAAGCAGAGTGAAACGGGCCAGAACACATGGTTTTTTAAAAAGAATGTCTACAAAGGCAGGTAGGCGGATTATGAACAGACGCAGAGCCAAAGGAAGAAAAAGTTTAGTGGTTTAGCGCGCGGTGTTTTTAATGAAAATAAGATAAACAGCATTTAATTGGTAAAAATTAGCAGATCTGATCGATTTGTCTCCACCTAAATTTTAATTACAGTGATGACGGTTAAGCAACTGCCATTTGGACTTTCCGGATCAATTCATATTCTTCAAATCCCAGAATGAGAAAAAATTTGATTCTTAATAATATGGATTGGTGTTGAATAACTTTGGTTTAAAAAAAACGCATAAGATCCTGAACCGGTATGAGTTTGTTAAGCTTTCTAAATACGGTAAAAAATTACAGGATCATTATCTTATTGTTGTTTTCTTGCCGGGCGAGTTCCAATGTTCGCGTTTGGGTATAACCGTATCTAAGCGGGTCGGGAACGCAGTTGTCAGAAACCGGATGAAGCGATTGGTTCGCGAGTGGTTTCGTATGAATAAGTCATGCATTCAAGGATGTTGGGACATAAACGTTATCGCAAAGAAGACTGCCGCTGGACTGACTTCGCATCAGGTATTCATGTCGCTGGAGAAAATATTCGATAAATTGGGGGGGCGGCAAGATTAAGTATTTGTTGATATTTGCAATAAAAGCGTATCAGCTTATTTTGTCGCCTGTTATCGGGCCGGCTTGCCGCTTTTACCCGTCATGCTCTGAATACGCTGTTGAAGCGATTTCTAAGCATGGTGCATTCAAAGGCGGATATTTGGCAGCAAAGCGAATATTAAGATGCCATCCATTTAATCCCGGCGGCATCGATCCGGTTCCATAGCGGTTTTACAGATGACATTGTCTCCTCTCCTGATGAATTGTTTGTTCGGCCTTGAGATGGAATGTTTCTTATGCAAGATCTGTTGACACAATGAAGGTTTCTTTTGATACGATAAATACAAGAATCAAGCCCGGATAATTTTTCAACGTAACATCATACACCTTCCATATGCCAGTCCTGCTGAATATTCATTAAATGCAATGTGATTCTTTTGTTTATGAAATGTTTGATATTAACCGAGATTGATAGGCTTGGCCTAATTGAATTTAATTCAATTAATTATATAATATTCAGGAGTTGAATATGGAACAAGGCCGTTTGTTTTTGGCAATAGTGCTTTCTTTTCTGGTGTTTGTGGCCTGGGAGTTTCTTTTTGTTGGAAAACAGGAAGTAAAACCGACTGTGGCCCCGGAAGAAATAGTTGAATCAACAGAAAGCAGAGGATTGAAAGAAGACGTTGTTTTACCGGACGAAAAATCGATGGAGGACCGTCTGGAAAGGGTTGCAACGCCTGGCACTTTTTTTAATTCACTTATTATTAATACCCCGCTTTATTCTGCAAAAATTTCAGAAAAAGGGGCTGCGATTGTCAGTTTTGTTCTTCATGACTACAGGGAATCAATGGACGAAGATTCGGCGAATAAAGAGCTGATATCTGAAAACAATAATGCGGGAACCGCTCTTTTAAGTTTCACAAATAAAGCCTTGCCGAAAATATCAGACGCTGTCTTTACAACGGATTTTTCAGGAGACACTCTGGAGGTAAGCGACGCCTCTAAATCCATTTCTTTTTTCTGGCAGTCATCTGAAGGTGTACTGGTTGAAAAACGGTTTTCCTTTGATCCGGAAACCTATAAAATCAATATGGATGTCCTTTTGACAAACACCTCATCCCTTCCATTTGAAGAGGATTTGACTGTTTCTCTGGTCAATTCCGGGCCGGAAGGCAAAGGGCGTTTTTCCTTTGAAGGTCCTTTTGCTTTTGTTGACAACAAGCTGGAAGAAATCGAAGTAAAAGATCTGGATGAAAAAAATTCGATGGCGGGAAATATCGACTGGGCGGGACTGAGTGAACAGTATTTCATGAGCACGATCATTCCGGAAATACCTTCTTCCTCCATTGTCCGCCTGAATTTCAATACGGAAGAAAATCTTGTTGAAATTACCTATGTTCAACAGGCAAAAACGCTTCAGCCAGGCGCCAGTCAGCAGTTTGAGTACTCGCTTTATATGGGGCCCAAGCAAATATCCGTTTTAAAAGCGATTGGCTCCAATTTGGACAAAGCGATTAATTTCGGGTTTTTTGATATCATCGCAAAACCCTGTCTGTGGCTGATGAATACCATCCATGACCGCTTTATACCCAATTACGGTATTGCGATTATTTTGCTGACCATTCTTTTTAAAATTATTTTCTGGCCGCTGGGAACCAAAAGTTATAAATCCATGGCGGAAATGAAACGGCTTCAGCCTTTGATGACGGAAATAAGAGAGAAATATAAAGACGATAAAAAGAAAATGAATGAAGAAGTCATGGGCCTGTATAAGACATATAAGGTTAATCCCATGAGCGGCTGTCTTCCGATGGTTGTGCAAATACCTGTATTCTTTGCGTTTTATCGCATGCTGTACGGGTCGATCGAGCTGAGGCATGCCCCTTTCCTGTGGTGGATTAATGATCTGTCAGCGCCGGACCGTCTTTTTTCATTCAACTTTGCGGTTCCTTTGATGACACCACCCTACGGCATTCCGGTTTTAACAATTATCATGGGGGCGACGATGTTTTTACAGCAGAAATTATCCCCGCCGCCGGGAGATCCCGCCCAGGCGAAATTTATGATGATGATGCCGCTGATTTTTACTTTCATTTTTGTTAATTTTCCGGCAGGTCTTGTTCTTTACTGGCTTGTAAATAACGTTCTGTCAATCTCGCAACAGTATTATATTACAAAGAAAACTGTTTAGTACGGAGGATTTACATGAAGTCTTTTTTAGACTTTGAAGAAAAAAATGTTGAGAAAGCTGTTCAAAAAGCATGCGCTGATCTCAAAGTTACGCGTGATAAATTAAAGTATGATATCATTTCTCATGGTTCCAGTGGTATTTTCGGATTGGTGGGGACCAAAAAGGCCTTAATTCGTGTATTTGTTCCTGATTTACCAACGGACAAATCAGTTTCTGATGCATCTGCCATTGCCGGTCATGGAAGCAACGCTCTGAACTCTGATATAATTCAGTCTGAAAAGGATACTGTCAGTGCCTTAGTTGATGAAGCGTTCGGAGAAGTAAAAAAACCTGCACCGGTATTGGAAAAACCAAAGAAGGCCAAAAATCCCGGGAAAAAAGAAAAACCGGAAAAAAAAGAAAAGCCAGCGAAATTAGAGAAAACGAACAAGGCAGAGAAAACGGAAAAAGTTAAAAGCGGTGAAACGTCGCTGCCGTCAACTGAAGAGCCTCAAACCAAAAATAATGATGCTGCCATTGCCGTTGCCCAGGAATTGGCCCGGGAAATTTTCAAGACCATGGCTATTGACGCTGAGCTGTCTGTTAACACCGAATCGGATCAATGCTGGATCAATGTCAAGGTCGGTGAACCGGGGATACTGATTGGAAAAAGAGGTCAGACGCTCGAGGCTATTCAATATCTGGTGGACAAGGTTGTTAATAAGCAATGCGGAAAAGGTAATCGGGTAATCTTCGATGTTGAAGGATATGTTGAATCTCGTAAATCTGAGTTAAAAGACCTTGCCTCACGATTGGCCAGTAAAGCCGTTAAAACCGGAAAGCCATCAACCATGACACGGATGAACGCCCATGATCGGCGTATTGTTCATGTCGCGTTAAAAAGAAACCGATCGGTGCGGACCCAGAGTGTCGGGGATGGTTATTACAGAAAGCTGATAATTTTTCCCAAAAAGAAGACGCAAAAAAAGACAGATAACCCCCAACCAAAGAAGTGAGCTTTATTTGATTTTTTTTGCGCTTTGTGCTCTCAATAACAGCGATTAACAAGTTATGGAAGTTTCAACAATTGCAGCAATCGCGACGCCACCCGGGCACGGCGGAATTGGTATTATTAAAATATCAGGACCGGAATCAATTGCTATTGGCCTGTCTGTTTTCAGGCCAATAGCATCTTCAAACAATGCGAACCGTGATTCAGACCACCGGCCCGCACCCTTTTCTCCTCAATCCCGTTATCTATATTACGGCAATGTTATTGATGGTTTCTCGGAGCGCATCATTGACGAGGCCCTGTTTGTCGTTATGCAAGCCCCCTGCTCCTACACCGGCGAGGATGTCGTTGAAATACAATCCCATGCCGGCCCTGTTGTTTTAAAAGCAATTTTAGGATCATTGATCAAAAAAGGGGTCCGGCTTGCGGAACCCGGAGAGTTCACGCGTCGCGCATTTTTAAACGGTCGCATTGATCTGACACAGGCTGAGGCGGTGGTCGATATAATCAATGCCCGGTCTGAAAAAGCCATCGATATGGCCATGGCCCAAATTTCCGGTGAGTTGAATCTTGTCATACAATCGCTTCGCGCTACTTTGCTGGATATTTTGACTTATGTCGAAGCCGCCATTGATTTCCCGGACGAGGTCGGCGGTGATATTGATGTAAAGTCCTTGATAGCACGGATAGATGAAGAGTTGATGATTAAAATAAGTAAGCTCATTGCCCGCAGCGATGATCAGAATTTCTTGAGAGAGGGTCTTAAAATTGTAATTGTCGGCGCTCCCAATGTGGGCAAGTCAAGCCTGATGAACCGACTGGTCGACAAAGAACGTTCGATTGTCACTGACATTCCCGGAACTACGCGGGATTTTATCGAAGACGTCTTTATTGTGAACGGCATTCCGATTGTGCTGACAGATACAGCCGGCATGCATGAAAATCCGGACCCTGTTGAGCAGATTGGAATTGAGAAAGCGTGGGATTATGTTTCCGGAGCAGATATTCTTCTGTACACGGTGGATGCCGGCAAATCTTTGTCGGCAAGTAGTCTTGATCTTTTTAAAAAGATTCGTCACAAAAAAGTGATCATTGTAATCAATAAAATTGATTTGCCGGAAGATCAGATACGGTTTGATCTTCCCCGCCAGTGGCAGCAGGCAGGAAAAAATGAAGTCATCCGGATATCCGCTCTTTACAACCGGGGAATTGCAGAATTAAAGGCGCTTATCGCTGAAACCGCATTAAATTCAAACTTGAACGTTGAAGATAAAGTCGTTCCTAATTTGCGGCATAAATTTTCGCTGGAAACGGCTCTGCTTTCGTTGGAAACAGCCAGGGAGGGACTTGACCGATTGATGCCGTTTGAACTGGTTTCGATTGATTTGAAGGCCTCGCTGGATGCATTGTCTGAAATTACAGGAGAAATTTTTAAGCCGGATATTCTTGATAATATTTTCAGCCGATTTTGCATCGGGAAATAAATTGGATAATCAGGATGTTTCACGTGAAACATTTTAAAAACTACAAGAAAGAAATAACTGTTTTGTGCCGTTGACTTAAAATTTAAATTTCATGGCATGATATCATTGTGCCGAATGAATGGGAGATCTTAATATATGAAAATTGATTTAATGCCATATTTTAAACAATATGAAGCACTGGTTTTGAAAGCCGAAGGTGTCTTTGCACAGGTTAAAAGCAAGTATCCGAATGAAGTGAAATGCAAACAAGGGTGTGCAGATTGCTGTCATGCGTTGTTTGACCTTACTTTGATTGAAGCGCTATATATGAATTATCGTTTTAATGAAAAGTTTGACGGAAAAGAAAAAAACGATCTGATTGAGAAATCCAACAAGGCAGATCGGCAGATATACAAAATCAAAAAAGAGGCATTCCGATCCACAAAGAGCGGCAAAGAGGAAGAAGCCGTTGTCGAAGAAGTCGGTCAGAAGCGAATTCGGTGCCCGCTGCTAAGAGATGAAAACGAATGTGAAATGTATGCGTTTCGGCCTATCGCGTGCCGGGTTTACGGTATTCCGCAAGCCATCGGCGGAAAGGGACGGACGTGCGGTTTGTCCGGGTTTAAGGCCGGGGAAAGCTATCCGACATTAAATCATGATTTGATTCATGATCAACTGTTGGCAATATCCTCAAAACTGGTTCAGTCAATCCGGTCAAAACACATTGAAATGGCGGAAATCCTGGTCCCCTTGTCCATGGCGCTGATTACCGACTATAACGATGAATACATGGGGATATCCTCTGAAAAAAGTATAGAAGAAAGCAAGCAAAATGGAGGAGAAAATGACTGATACGTCTAAAGAAGAAGCTTTTCGGAAACAGGTGATCTTTGACAGCATGTCCCCAAGGCGTCAGAAGCAGATCCTCAAGCGAGGGTTTGACAAATGGGATCCGTTTCAGGAACCTAAAGATCCCATTGATATCCGTGAGGACAAAACCAAAAGAACATCCCAGATGTTGATTCGTGAATTTCTGCAAACCCTGGATTCCGGCGATTACAGTACGGATTATGCCCAAGGTGCATTTGAAATCTGTCTCGGGATTATTAATGAAAAGGAAAAATATCAGGGGATGTTTGACTTTTCATGCTGGTACAGAGAATTATTGATCAAAGAAGGGTTGAGAAATAAATAATCCTCATTTATGGTTTTTGATTTTATCTCAAGAAATTCTGACTTTCCGGTTAAACCCAATTGGTTTAGGTTGAAATAGTTTATGTTTGATCTGACAGATCCTGGTCCAGATGTCAAAGGACAACGTTTCTGTCAGATCAAATGGCCGGCCGCCATTTTTTTTTACAGATTTTATTTCTGCTTCAAGTTGATCTATTAGCGTTCCTTCCTTCAACGCCTCTATATAATCAGTGTAAAAATATTTACGAGCGTTACTCTACCGATAATAAAAAACAGGTTTGATTTTTCACATATTTCTGCAGGCCGTTAATTTGGTTTTTTTTCATGAAAAATGAGATTTCCCGTCTTTTGTGTTTTAAAACATTTTTTCGTCAATTTTAAAGTAGACGCTTCTTTTCTTGTTGGTTTGTCTGGAGGATGAGTTTTATCCATTGAGAAAATTTCCTGACGGGTGTAAAAAAGATGGATTTGGCCTGGAAAATGGCCCCGCGAATGGCTCGCTGCGAGCCGAATGAGCGTGGCTGAATGTTATGGTATAGGTTTTGGGATATCGTTGAAATATGAGGCTCTGGGCGGGTTTTTGTTGTTTTTTTTAAGAAAATCGAGAGAAAATTATTTTTAAACGGAGTTCTTTTTTCTGATTAAAAAATAATAGTCTGATTCCAAGGCGGCATGGTTGCGGCGGGACAGGAAGCGGATTAAATAAAACGAAAAGCATTTTGAGAAAATACAGGCAATGAAAGCTTCATTTTTGTTTGTTCAACCAGTTTCCTAAAAATGATTGTTGTCTCTATTGTGAACAAAAAAATTTGTTGCCGGTATTCAGCGAGAAAAAATGATCCGGTTTTTGTCAACCGGATCATATGTTTTACAAATGTTTTAAAAACCAGGAGAGTATCGGCAAAAGCAGGATGATTATAATGATAATAATTCCCGGGGGAGTCAGATACGGCTTATAAGCAGGCTCTTTCCTTTGCCGGCTTTTTTTTACTTCTGATGAAAACCAGCTGCCGAGAATTATGGCGGCAGAAAAGACGGCAATAATTTTGACAAGAATGATTAAGTTTTCCAAAAAATCTATTTCCTCCATGTTTAAAAAACTGTTTTTGATCGATAAGCATGTTTAAATTTTTTTAAACATGACAAAAGACAGTTTTCAGTTCGTGTTATATCAAGACGCAGAAGATGATCTTCTTATCAGAAAATCACCATTTATTCAAAAATTTTCTCATCCGGAGCATCTGCCTCAAGAGCATCATTTTCATAATTTCTAAGAGAAATGGATTGTTTGTTTTTGAAGTGTTCACGATACCACTCATTGGCAATGATCATCGACATGACTTCATTGCTGCCTGTCCAGATTGTTGCCAATCGCAGATCCCGAACAATACGTTCAATCGGATACACATTGGTATAACCGATTCCGCCCATAACCTGCATGGAATTATGAGCAACTTTCTGGCATGCTTCCGTGACAAATTTTTTGGATTCGGATACCATTCTCCGTACCGTATTGGGGTCTGCATTTTGATCCACCGCGCGCGCCGTTGTATATATGATTGAGCGACAGGCATCAAGCAGCATCGACGCTTCAGCCACCTGAAAATTAACTCCCTGAAAATTGTTAATGGTGGTTCCAAAAGCTTTTCTTTTGGTTGTGTATTTTGTGGCAATATCAAGGGCCGGCCGTGCGCTGCCGATGGTCATGGCTGCTGTTCCCAGGCGTTCGGGTATCATCATTGTTTTAAAGACCGGGTAAGCGCCGTTTATTTTGCCGATCACGTTTTTCTTTGGCACTTTTACATCCTTAAACACAAGCCGGCCGGCGCCGCCGCCGCGGCATCCCATCAGGCCATACAGATATTCTGTTTGAACCCCGGGGCCCCGATCTATGATTAGACATGATAAGGCTTTATGAGAGGCTGCGTCCGGGTCGGTTTTCGCATATACAAGAAAATAATCAGCGCCTTCGGCCCCAACAATAAATCTTTTTTGCCCGTTAACAAGAAAATGGTCACCTTTGTCTTCTGCCGTTGTGGTGGTTCCAAAAAAATCAGAACCGCCCCGGGGTTCAGTCAGGCATTCGGCAGCAAATATTTCACCCTTTAGCAATGGTTTTACATATCTTTCCTTCTGATCATCCGTACCGTGTAAAATGATCGCATCACAGACCAGTTCGGCGCCAACACCGAAAGTGCAGGCAAAAATATAACCGAGCGTGCCGATTTCTTCCATAACCGTTGCTGTTGTTACCCAGTCCAGGCCTCTGCCGCCCCACTTTTTGGGGTACCGGCACCCCAGTAAATTTCGCCGACCCGCTTCCTGGAGAAATTCTTTGGGGAATTGTATCTTGTCGTCATCCATATCAATAATCATTTGGCGAGGAACCCATTTGACAAGGTCTCTGGCCTCATCCCTTATTTTAATTGAAGCTTCAGATAAAAGAAAGTCATACATGATTTGTTTCCTTTTAAAAAATTAGCATAGTAAGTTGACGTAGGCGTTAAGATATCGTTTGGGTATTGAGAATGTCAACCGTTAAATGGCGGGTATAACGCTGCGTACTGCTAAAATTAAAGTAAAATACAGGGTTTCTTTTTTTGGGAAAACTGATTTTAAAATGAGTACGTATCGGTGATAAAATGGAATAAAAATTTAGAATCATTCAGTGGTTAATGAAAGGTCTGACGTGTTATATTGTGGAATCAGTTTACCGAATCATTGTTTTTTTGACAAATGGTGCGGCTATTTTTTGAAAGGATTCTATCTCTTTATTTTTAAATTTCCAATCATGGTTTTGAAAAAATTCCGGGTGTAAAATAGAATTTTGGATATCTGCCTTTTGCAGAACAAACAAATCCGCACCATCAATTCCTTGAGCAATTTTATAAATTATATCAGCGTCCAAAAACGGTTTTACACAGGTCGTTCGAAACTCATGAGGGATTTTGGAATGCCTGATAATGTGCATACTTTTAAAAATTGAGTCCGGATTAATATTTTGAGCGATGTACAAAGAATATTTTTCAGGGAGAGTTTTGATGTCCATCGCTATATAATCAAGCAGTTGATTGTCTATCAGAGACTGGATAACTTGCGGGTGGCTTCCGTTTGTATCCAGTTTTATGGGAAAACCCAGGGCTTTTATTTTCTCACAAAATCCCAAAAGATTTTTTTGCAAAGTGGGTTCACCGCCGGTGATGACAACGCCATCCAGAAGAGATTTTCGCTTATTCAGAAAAGCAAAAATCTCTTCTGGATTCATTGTTGTAAACGGCGGTTTCACCAGTTCGGGGTTATGGCAATAGGGGCAGTCGAAATTACAGCCGGCTGTAAAAAGTACGCAGCTTATTTTCGTGGGAAAATCGATAAGCGAGCTTTTTTGAATACCGCCGATGATCATATCCATCTTACGCCGCGCTGACTTTATTCATTGTATATGTTTTTCGAATATTAAATTCAGACAGCTTGCCATTATTCCACTGGCTCACGGGTCTTAAGTATCCGACAATACGCGAATACACCTCGACCGGTTGACTGCACTCCGGGCATTTTGAATGCTGGCCGGTTAAGTAACCGTGGCCCGTACAGACGCTGAATGTCGGAGAAAGTGTGAAATACGGAAGCCGAAAATTATTTGTGATTTTTTTTACCAGATTCCGTGTGGTTTCTATGTTGTCGACCTGTTCTCCGAGAAAAATATGGAAAACCGTGCCGCCGGTGTATTTGGTCTGAAGTTCATCCTGGAGTTCAAGGGCTTCAAAAATATCGTCGGTGTAATTGACCGGCAGTTGACTGGAATTCGTGTAGAATGGGTCCGCACCTTCCTGATAAAAAGATTCATTTGCACAAAGAATTCCCGGGTACTGGTTTTTATCAATCATTGCCAGTCTAAAGGCGGTCCCCTCACCGGGGGTCGCTTCCAGGTTAAAGAATTCGCCGGTTTCTTTCTGGATCTTTTCCATTATGCTTCGCAGGTGATCTAACACTTCAACTGCAAACGCATGACCTGCCGGGCTGCCGATATCCTCGCCAATAAAATTCTGGCAGGCTTCGTTCATCCCGATGATCCCGATGGTTGAGAAGTGATTTGTCCAGTAAGCGCCGGTTTTTTCCTTAATGCCTCGTAAATAGAACTTCGAGTAAGGATAAAGATTTTGTTCGGTGAATTTTTCAAGCACTTTTCGTTTAATGGTCAGGCTGTCTTTTGCGATGTGCGCCAGTTTTGTCAGCTGTTCAAAAAAATCGGTTTTATCCTTGGTCGCATATCCGATCCGGGGAAGATTGAGCGTGACAACCCCGATCGAACCGGTGAGCGGATTGGCACCAAAAAGACCGCCGCCTCGTTTTTGGAGTTCCCGGTTATCCAGCCGCAGTCGGCAGCACATGGATCTGGCATCTTCCGGTGACATGTCCGAATTCACAAAATTTGAAAAATAGGGAATTCCGTATTTGCCGGTCATTTTCCAGATATTTTCCAGGTTCGGGTTTTCCCAGTTAAAATCCTCAGTGATGTTGTATGTCGGGATGGGAAAGGTAAAAACGCGTCCTTTGGCATCTCCTTCCATCATTACCTCGGCAAAGGCACTGTTGATGACATCCATTTCAGGCTGAAATTCGCCATAGGTTTCTGTTTGGGGTTCGCCGCCGATTATTATCGGAACATCTTTCAGCGTACTCGGTACGTTTAAATCCATTGTGATATTGGTAAACGGCGTCTGGAACCCGACACGGGTGGGGATGTTGATATTAAAAATAAATTCCTGCAGAGCCTGCTTGACATCTTTGTATGAAAGGCTGTCTTTTCTAACAAAAGGCGCCAGCAGGGTGTCAAAGTTGGAAACCGCCTGTGCGCCGGCTGCTTCACCCTGAAGGGTGTAAAAAAAGTTTACAATTTGTCCCAGCGCGGATCTGAGATGCCTTGGCGGGGCGCTTTCCACTTTTCCGGGAACGCCCATAAACCCGACGGTAAGAAGATCCTGAAGATCCCAGCCCACACAGTAAATAGATAAAAGACTTAAATCGTGGATATGGAGATCTCCGTTTTTATGTGCGTTCCGGACTTCCGGGGGATAGATTCTGTTCAGCCAGTATTCTGCGGTGATGTCTGAAGAAATATAATTGTTCAACCCCTGTAAAGAATAGCTCATATTACTGTTTTCTTTGATTTTCCAGTCCATTTTCTGGACATAGTTTTCCACTATTTTGACATGTGCTTTTGTTGTAATCTTTCTGATCTGCGCGTGTTGTTCCCGGTAGATAATATAGGCTTTAGCTGTTTTGTAATAAGGCGAGTCCAGCAAAACTCTTTCAACAATATCCTGAATATCTTCAACTTCCGGGCAATTGGAAAGGTTCATTTCATGGGCAAGGGTTAAGACGCGCAATGTCATTTTTTTTGCTTCTTTTTCTTCGAATTCGCCGGTCGCCTCGCCAGCCTTGGCGATCGCTATTGTAATTTTTGAAGAATCAAAGTCATCGACCCGGTCGTTGCGTTTTTTTATCTGATTAAACATATCAAATTCCTTTAACCATTTTATACATTAGAGAATTAAGAAGAAAGCAGCGAAAAAAATATTTTTATTGAAAACAGTGTTCGTGTGATTAAGAATATGTCACAATATATAGATTTATGTCAATATGAAAATCAATATATTGTGTTTTTCGGTGAAAAATATTATTTGCTGGTACCGTAAAAACGTGCCTACGGTGGGCTAACCCAAATATAATCAGCAGCTTTTAATTCAGCTTGCCGACCGGTCGGGTATGGTAAAATTGTGCGAAAAGGAAGTTTTGAGCGTTTAAAAACGCGGTCCGGAATGCCGAATTTTCTGACAAGATGCCCGTTTCCGGTAATTACGAGCATTACGGAATTACCAATATGCTGAAAAATTGATTCCGCCATGGCATCTTCCCAGACGCATTGAGCTGAATAAAAATAATCAAAATTATCTTTGCCCATTATGTTGTGGTGGGAAAATATTTTTTTAATATATGTTCTATGCTCCGGGTTGGATAAGTCAATGCTCTGCGGGAGAAATTGACTGTCAGCCGGTAAAAGATTATCAATTCCGCCGACAGCTATTCTGGATGTCACCCAAGACGGTATATTTAAAGCGATTAGGGGTATCTGATTATTTTTGATAAAATCAAGCAGGCTGCTGTATAGTTCAAAGTCAAATTTCCAGTTGGCATACCAGTGCACTTTTTCAATAAATGTTTGCCGGTCAAGCATTCCTGCGGACCATTGATCCAGGATCGGCTGATAGGTGTGATCAAACATTTCCATGCCGACAATGAGTTTCGGGTTATTTTCATAAAGCGCGGATAAAATGCTTAACTGGATATCATGGTGAACGGAGTTGTTGTGATATTCTCCCACATAAATGATACGGGTGGCATTCAGGTCGTTCATAAGCGTATCAAAAGATACGGATGCTTTGCGCTTTGAGCAAATAATGGTGTTTGCGGGAAAAGATTCTGACATATCCGTAATATGCAGCTTTCGGGGCAATGGTGAGCATCCCGTTGAAATAAAAATAAAAATCAATAAAAAAAGGAATAGACAAATTCGCGGTAAAATTTTATTAAAGCAAGAAGTCGGCGCATGCTCCGAAAGGATCTTTTGGTCTGAGAAAATCAATCCGGAGTAATTAAAAAAAATTATCATATGCGATACAGTTTTTAATTTTGCTTAACACGCTTTTTGTTTAGACTCTTAAAAAAAATTATCATATGCGAACTGAGAAAAGCACTTTTTTTAGAAAATCTAATATTCCGTGGTATGACACAGATACGGCCTGCCTCATCAATGCCGTGGTGATGTTTGTTTTTCTTTTGTTCGGGATCGATGGAATAAAAGTGGCCAGACAAATTGAAGCGTATCGTGATTATATCTGGGTTCCCGTGCTGTTTTTTGTGTTGAGCGCCACTGTGTTTGCGATAAATTTAATCCGTTTGGTAAAACGGTATACACGAAGCTCTGCGATGTAATTTTAATAAGTCTGCCGGGAAATATATGTACAGCTTGTGCTTTCAACCGGCTGTTAAATGTTTATCCGCGCACCTTCCTTATTTATCAAAAGCAATTCAAAAAAATAATGGAAAATTCGAGCTGTCACGCCCCAGATGATCACATCTTCAAACGGATAGAGCAATTCCGAGATATTCGGAATGTGTCCATGAAAGTTGTTCGAAATATGTGTTTTTAACAGGTCCTCAATCGGTATTTCAAGTACTTTTGAGATCTCTTTTTCGTCATAGATGATATTGTTAAACTGACCTTCCCACGTGCCGACAAATACTTCGATGTCCTTATGCTGAATGGTTTGAAAATGTCCCAATGACCCGGCAAGCGCCACCTGGTTTTTTGCAATGCCGATTTCTTCTTCAAGTTCCCTGTAGGCTGCATCAAGGGGAGTGCTGTCATTTTCATCAATATGGCCGCCGGGAAGCGCCACCTGATTGCGCCAGGCATAACCGGGATTGTCCGCTTTTAAAATCGCCAGCAGAAAGGGGGAATGGTTTTTGTTGTAGATAAGAAAAAATACACTGGTGCAATCATATTTCTTATCATTTGTTGACGGTGGAATATCTGCAGTTCTTAAAAGGTTTTTTAAAAACTGCAGATTTAGTTCTTTTTGCATTAAAAATCAGGGCTGTATATTGTCATTTACTGGGTTACGGTTTTTTTTTGTTCCTGTGCTTTTTCCTGTTCTTCAATAAATTCAGAAAATTTCATATTTTTAAAACTGTCTGTATTTAAAAATTTTAACATGTTTAACATCATTTCAGGCGGTATAAATCCGGGCTGGCTTGAAAGCGATTTGCTGTCTTCTCCAATAAACCAGGTGTTCGGAAAACGGTTTACCCCGTATTTCTTGGCAACATCTTTTTGTTTTTCAGCATTCACCCGGATGGAAACAAAATTGTCATTCAGATAGTCAATCACTTTTGCATCAACAAATGTCTGCTTGTTCATTATCTTGCAGTAAGTGCACCAGTCAGTATAAAAATGCAGAAACCCTTTTTTGTTCTGGTCTTTAATCATTTTCATACCGTTTTCATAGGGTTGCCATTGAATTTCATTTTTTTCCGCCAACGCCGGTGTGAAAGATAAAGCAAGCAAAACGCCAATTGTCGTTATTGTTAAAAGAATCTGTTTTATATTCATAATTTGATTTTAAACCTCAAATAAAAATTTGTTTTTAATGTATAAAGGAATAAAGCAAGGTATTAAAATAATTAAAACCCAACAGAAATATTCCCACAAAAATAAGCAATACACCGGCAACCGTATTAATATACCGAAGTGCTTTGGAAGCGCGCCGCATAAATTCAAGCAGGTAGTTAATGAAAAATGAGATGATCAGAAACGGGAGCGCGAGACCGAATGTATATAAAGACAAAAGGGCCATGCCCTGCCAGACAGTTTCCTGGGTGGCGGCCATTGCAATGATGGAACCGAGCATGGGACCGGTGCAGGAACTCCACCCCGCGCCAAAGGCCATGCCGACAATAAATGTCCCGAAAAAATGCAGCGGCTTTTTTTGCAGATGGACTCTTTTGTCAACTTCTAAAAACCGGATACGGAAAATACCGGTCAAATGAATTCCCAAAATGATAATAATCACACCGCCAATAATCCGTATAATGTCTTTATGCTGGCCGAATAGCCCGCCAAAGCTCGCGGCTAATCCCCCCAAAGCAATAAACAGAACAGAGAATCCGGAGACAAAGGCAAGGGTTGATATAAAGACTTTTTTCCGGATTTGTGCAGACGTATCCCGGGTTAATTCATCCAGGGAATATCCGGTGATAAACGTAAAATAAGCCGGAATCAGAGGGAATACGCAAGGCATCATGAAAGAGAGGAGTCCGGCTAAAAATGCGGCTGAATATGATATGGTTTGAGTAAACATTATACAACTTTAATTACTAATTTAAATAAATCAAATAAAAATAGAAAAAAGGCTTAGCCGCTGAGTTCTTTGGATCGTTGTGCTGCTGCCGTAATAGCCTGAATTATGATCTGTTTTACGGAATTGTCGTCAAAAACCTTGATCGCCGCTTCAGTGGTTCCGCCCGGAGATGTCACCTTCTGCCGGAGTTCCCTGGCTGTAATTGACTGATTCTCAAGTAAAATCAATGAGCCTTTCAGGGTGGCGGCAGTCATTTCACCTGCATTTTCCGGCGAGATGCCAAGCTGCACAGCAGCCTCAATCATCGCTTCCACCAGATAAAAACAATACGCCGGACCGGATCCGGAGACGGCGGTAACGGCATCCATATCGCTTTCCTGACATTCAATGACCTTGCCCATGGCGGATAGAATTTTTTTTGCGATTTCAACATCACCAGCAGTTGCGTAAGCATTGGCACAAAGACCGGACATCCCGGAAAGAACAAGCGCCGGAGTATTTGGCATAACGCGCAGGATCGGCATTTGTCTTTTTATGTCATCGGCGATAGCATCATAAATATAGCTTTCAAATTTTTTGATGGGCGTTCCGGCGGCAATGGAAATAAAAATTTTTTTACCGGCTGTGTTTTTAAAAACAGCTTTGTCTTTCAGTTCAGACAGGACCTGTTCAACGGCTTGAGGTTTTACGGCAAAAATGATAACATCGCAAGTGTCAATGACGGCCCCGTTGTCCGGCAATACCGTTATTCCATAAGCTTTTTTTAAAGTATCTGTTTGGTTTTTCACGACATCACAAACAAACAGGTCTGAAGGGGAGTAACGTTTTGATTTAATTAAAGCCCCGATCATTGCCTGGCCCATATTGCCCGCACCGATAAAACCGATTTTATGGAAAATCTCCGGCATTGCAAATCCTTTTTTGGTTAGGTTGATACGTTTCAAAAAATCCTTCAATGTGTTATCATGATTTACCTTACCAATGTCAATCATTATCCAATATCATGGAAATGGCTTGACTTCTAACGGACTTTTTATTTATTTAATATACTGATGTTTAATGATGATAGAAGTATTTAGACTCTTTTTTGTTTAGAAAGTTCATATATGTTTATACTTGGTAATTTTATCAGAGCCCTGGCAGAAGTCATCAATATTGGTTTGACTTTATTTATGTGGGTAATTATAGCGCATGCTATTTTATCCTGGGTGCGTCCAGATCCGTTTAATCCAATCGTCCGGTTTATCAACCAGGTAACCGAGCCATTATTATATCAAATCAGGAGCAGAATCCCATCTGCATTTGGCGGGATTGACTTTTCACCGATAATTGTACTTTTGGCGGTCGTTTTTTTGAAAATTTTTATTGTTGACAGTTTATTGCGTTTGTCGATGATACTGTCCTGATCATGATACGATTTATTTTCCGTAGAAGAACAGAATCCGTTATAAAAATATAAAAAATTCTTATATTTAGTGATTGTGTCTGTCGTTGAATGTGGTGAATTCTTTGATAACAGGAGCCGCTCATGGCGAAAATTGATGCGTTTTTTAAATTGATGAATGATCAAGGGGCCTCGGACCTTCATCTGGTGGCCGGACAGCAGCCGGCTCTGAGGATTCGGGGGGAAATTGAGCGAATCAAGTATAAGCCCCTTGATAATGATGGACTTCGGAGCATGGTTTATGAAATCGCGCCGGAAGAAAAAATCAAAGTGTTTGAAGAAACCGGTGATGTAGATTTTGGTTATGAAATTCCGGGACTTGCCAGGTACCGTGCAAATTTTTTTATGCAGAGAAACGGTGTGGGGGCGGTTTTTCGTCAGATTCCCAACAACATCATGGGATGTGAACAGCTGGGGCTTCCGCCGGTAATTTCAAAACTGGCATCCCTGCCGAGGGGTCTGGTTATCATCACAGGGCCGACCGGCAGTGGTAAATCGACAACGCTTGCGGCAATCATTGACGAAGCCAATCGTATCCGCAAGGATCATATTATCACGGTTGAAGACCCCATCGAGTTTGTGCACGAAAGCCAGGGATGTATTGTCAATCAGCGGGAAATCGGCGTGCATACAAAGGATTTCAGTGCAGCGCTCAGAGGCGCGCTGCGTGAAGATCCGGATATCATTCTGGTCGGTGAAATGAGGGATTTGGAAACGATGTCTCTTGCCATTGAAGCGGCTTCTACCGGTCATCTGGTGTTTGCCACGCTGCATACGTCAAGTGCCATGAAAACCGTAGACCGTATGGTCGAAGTGTTTCCGGCGGAACAGCAGGCACAGGTCCGGTCCACCCTGGCGGACAGTATCCGGGCGGTTATTGCACAGGTATTATTTAAGCGGATTGACCGAAAAGGACGATGTCCCGCGCTTGAAATATTAATTGCCACTCCGGCGGTGAGAAACCTGATTCGGGAAGCAAAAACACACCAGCTGCCATCTTCAATGCAGACAGGTAAAAAATATGGTATGATTCTTTTAGATGACGCGATTATGGATCTGTATAACAAGGGATGGATCAGTGCCGAAGACAGTTACAACAAGTCAAATGATAAGCAGAAATTCAGGCCATTGCTGAAATCTGCTCCTGCTGATTTTACCGAAGCTTAGACGTGGCGTCTGAATTTTCAGAAGAGACCTTATTCATGGCATTTACTTATAAATATTTAATAAGGAATAAGGAAATATGAAAAAGCCGGAAACCGATTATATTTTAACCGCTATGCTGGATTCCCATGAAAGTGTGTCGGATCTGAATTTTACCTCGGGAAAACCGCTGCAGGTTGAAACCTACGGAGAATTGACAGCTGTTGACATGAAGCCGCCGCTGAAAACATTGACCCCCTTTCAAACGGAAGTGATTGCTTTAAACCTGATTGGAAGAGACCGGCGACTGATAGATACGCTGCTTAAAGAAGGTTCCTGCGACCTTTCATATTCCCTGCCCGGAAAAGCCCGATTCAGGGTGAATGTCTTTTCCCAAACCGGGAATTATTCCATCGTTCTTCGCCAGCTTGAAACAAAAGTGCCGACGATTAAAGAAATGAACCTTCCGGAAATATTCCATAAAATTGCCCGGGAGAGAAACGGAATCGTAATTTTTACCGGGGCCACCGGAACCGGTAAAACCACCTCTCTGGCAGCCCTTTTATCGGAAATCAACAAGGAAAAATCCGTACACATTGTTACCCTCGAAGATCCTGTTGAATATATTCATACCCATAAAAAAGCGACATTTAACCAGCGGGAGATGGGAAAAGATTTCAGTTCTTTTGCCACCGGACTGAGAGCGGCGCTCCGGCAGGCACCGAAAGTCATTCTGGTCGGTGAAATGCGTGACCGGGAAACAGTCGAAATCGGTTTATCGGCAGCGGAAACCGGGCATCTGGTTTTTACCACCCTGCATACCGTGGATGCCGGTCAGACAATTAACCGTATTCTGGGTATGTTTTCAATTGAAGAGGAAAATCAGATCCGGATTCGTCTGGCGGATACTCTCCGATGGGTCGTCTGTCAACGGCTTCTTCCAAAAGTCGGCGGCGGCCGTGCTGCGGCATTTGAGATCCTGGGAACCAGTCTGCGGGTCAAAGATTCTATTTTGCACGGAGAAGCCGAAGGAAAAACCTATTATGACATGATGGAAGCATCCACCGCGTTTGGCTGGTCCACTTTCGACCACTTTATTGTCGGTTTGTTTGAAAAAGGTTTGATTTCAGAAGAAACCGCCATTGGATACGCTTCCCGCCGATCGATTGTCGGCCGGGGGATCGATCTGGTGAAGAGTTCGCGGGGGGAATCAACCAGTAAGATTGATAAGCTTGAGATTGATATGGGCTACGGGAAAAGTTCCAGGCATTAGGTTTTAAATCTATTAGATCATAATTGGAATGGGGTGTAATAAATGGAGATTGTTTGTAATAATTGCAACAGTAAGTTAAGCGTCGCCGATGATAAACTTCCGGAAGGCAAAGCCGCTTCCATACGCTGTCCGAAATGCAAAAACAAAATATCCATTGATTTACGGAATCGTCCCGAAAACGGCCAGGCCGCAGATGCTCCCAAGCCGAATTCGTTCAATTTTGACGAAGGGACAGATGATTATGATGCCAGTGAAAAACCTTTTGACTTTCTTGAAGAAGAGGGAAATACGGCGCTTGTCTGTGAGAATGATCCTGAAATATTAAAGCAGATTAACATTGTCCTGGGCATAATGGATTATAGTGTGGCCACAGCCGAATCTGTCCGTGATGCGTTGAAAAAAATGAAGTATCATACATATGATATGATACTGATTAATGAAACTTTTGATGGCAGTGATCCGGATGCAAACGGGCTTCTTGTGTATGTGGAGCGGTTAAGCATGGATGTGCGCCGCAATATCTTTGTGGGATTGCTGACCCGGCGGTTTTCAACCATGGATAACATGGCGGCGTTTTTAAAAAGTGTCAATATAACAATTAATGTTAAAGATATCGGAAGTATTGACAGGATACTCAGTCGCGGTATTAATGAATATGAACTGTTTTATGCTGCATTCAAGGACAGTGCAAAAAAATTAGGTCTGGATTAAAATTTTTAAAATGAGTGATCAAAACAAGTACACCTGCAATGAATACAGACAGGAAATGATTCTGCTGTCATTGCGGCTGCGATTAAACAAAGAAAATTTGCCGGAATCGGAAAAAGAAATGATCCAAAAGGAAATCCGGCAGCTTGAATCCACAATGGATATGATATAAAGCCATCAAAGCTGTTGGCTGATGATTCTGAGCCCCTCCAGCGTTAGTCCCGTTTCAACGGATTCAATGGTATCTGATATATTCTGCATTAACGGTGCCAGGCCCCCGGTTGCTATCACTTTTGCCACAGGCGTTGCCGGCATTTCCCGCTTGATTCGACGAACCATTCCGTCCACCATTTCCGAATATCCGTAGATAATCCCGGATTTCATGCTGTGGACCGTATTTTTACCAATCACTGTTTCCGGCGGATTAAACAGTTCCACACGGGGAAGCTTGGATGCGCGCTTATATAATGCTTCGGCCGCAATACCGATGCCGGGAGCAATTGCGCCTCCCAGGTATTCCCCTTGGGCGGTGATTACATCAAATGTTGTGGCAGTGCCGAAATCAATGACAATCAGGCTTGTCCGGTAAATATGATAGGCGGCAATGCCGTTTACCAGCCGGTCCGCACCGACTTCTTCGGGGTTGTCATATAAAATCGGCATGTTAACAGACGCGGCATCAATCCAGCATGGGGTATGTCCAAGATATTTTACGCAATAATCATCAATTATCTTTATCATAGGAGGAACAACACAGGAAACGATGGTTTTACGGATATCCGACGGGTTGATTTTTTTGCTTTGAAAAAGGTTTGAAATAACAATATTGAATTCGTCTTCCGTAATGCGCGGAGTCGAACGAATTCGCCAGTCGCAAATCAAATTATCGTTTTCAAATAACCCGATTACCGTATTGGTGTTACCCACATCCACTGCCAAGAGCATAGTTATTTACCTAAAATTAAGTTAAAGCAGAATTTCGTATCGCATCAACGATTTTGACCGTCGCACAGGTATTGCCAACATTGTGAACGCGAACAATATGGGCGCCATTCATGACTCCGGCAGCAACCGTTGCCTGTGTCGCTGTTTCGATCAGCGGGTGATCCGGTGTCAGCTCGGTATTATCGTTTTGGACAAGAATTTTTCGGATAAATGCTTTTCTCGATGACCCTAAAAGCACCGGCGCATTCAGTTTTTGAAACTCATTTAAGTGATTAATTAAATGAAGGTTGTGCGCCAGTGTTTTACCAAACCCGATGCCCGGGTCGATGATGATTTTATTTTTTGAAACACCGGCTTTTTCAGCCCGGCAAATGGCATCCGCCAGAAAGTCTTTGATCTCACCCATCAGGTCATCATAGGAGGGCGATACCTGCATGTCTGACGGCGACCCTTTCATATGCATCAGTATGAGAAGGACATCGTTTTCTGCCGCGACCGCTGCCATACCGGTATCAAAAGTTAATGAACTGATGTCATTTATAATGGATGCGCCTGCAGAGACGGCTCGCCGGGCAATAACAGCCTTGGTCGTGTCAATGGAAATGGGAATGGAGATTTTTTTTGCCAGGTAGTCGATCAGCGGGATAACACGTCGTGTTTCTTCTTCAATCGAAACAGGCTCGGAAAACGGCCGGCTGGATTCTCCTCCGATATCAATAATATCCACCCCAGCCTCGATCATCTTTTCTGCTTGGGCAAGGGCGTTATCTAAAGCAAAGAATTTTCCGCCATCTGAAAACGAGTCCGGAGTAATGTTGAGTATCCCCATGATCCGGGTGTGCTCCCCCAGTTCCAGGCAATGGTTCCCCCAGGTCAGGTTATATTTTTGAGTCGTCATTTTGTATCTGAAATTGTTTTAGTCAGTTGTTTCAGTTTTTGGGGTTTGATCCGTAGAATCGTCTGATGATGGGGTGATACCCGGTATGGTGATACCCGGGCGCATTTCATATATCAGGTCATCTAATTCTTTGCCGAGAACAGTTTCTTTTTCTATAAGCAGATCAGAGAGTTTATGGAGAATATCAATGTTCTCCTCTAAAATCTGTCGGGCCTTTTTATGGCTGTTTTTCACCAGGTTGGATATTTCATTGTCAATTATCCGGGCCGTGGCTTCCGAATAATCCCGGTGCTGAGAGATTTCCCTGCCTAAAAAGATCTGTTCATCCTGCTTGGCAAATGACAGCGGCCCCAGTTCTTCACTCATTCCCCATGACCGGACCATGTAGCTTGCCAGATTGGTGGCCTGTTTAATATCATTGGATGCGCCGGTGCTGATGCGGTTAAAAATCAGTTCCTCAGCCGCACGACCGCCCATGGCAACCGCCAGTTCGCTAATGAGCTGGTCTTTATATTGAAAATCCTTTTCTTCGGGCAAAAACCATGTGACACCGGCGGCCCGTCCGCGGGGGATAATGGTGATCTTGTTGATGGAATCCGTCTCCGGCAGGAAACGGGCCACAATGGCATGGCCGCCTTCGTGATATGCGGTATTTTTTTTGTCATCGTCTTTGATGACTTTTGATTTGCGTTCCAATCCCATGACGATTTTATCTTTGGCATCTTCGAAATCGACCATAGCCAAACGTTCTTTGCCTTTTTTGGCGGCAATTAACGCGGCTTCGTTGACCATATTTTCCAGATCAGCGCCGGAAAATCCCGGGGTGCCCTTGGCTAGAATGCTTGGATCCACATCCGGATCAAGGGGTGTCTTTTTAATGTAAACTTCAATAATTGCTTTTCTTCCACGGATATCCGGCATTGAGACAACCACCTGGCGGTCAAATCGGCCGGGCCTGAGAAGTGCGGGATCCAGAACATCCGGACGGTTGGTGGATGCAATCAGGATAACACCTTCATTGGATTCAAAACCATCCATTTCAACCAGCAACTGGTTCAATGTTTGTTCCCGTTCGTCATGGCCCCCGCCGAGCCCGGCGCCTCTATGTCTTCCCACGGCATCAATCTCGTCGATAAAAATCAGGCAGGGCGCGTTTTTTTTACCCTGAACAAAAAGGTCTCTGACCCTTGATGCGCCGACCCCGACAAACATTTCAACAAAATCGGATCCACTGATGCTGAAAAAAGGAACCCCGGCTTCTCCGGCAATGGCTCGGGCCAGAAGGGTCTTTCCTGTTCCGGGAGCGCCGACCATCAAAACACCTTTGGGGATTCGACCGCCCAGCCGGGTGTACTTTTTAGGATCTTTTAAAAAATCAACTATTTCACCAACCTCTTCCTTGGCTTCATCAACCCCGGCCACATCGTCAAATGTGATTTTTTCCATTTGATCAGACAGCATGCGAGCGCTGCTTTTACCAAATGAAAGCGCTTTTCCGCCGCCGCTTTGCATCTGCCGCATGAAAAATATCCAGACGCCGATCAGTAATACCATCGGAAACCATGAAACCAGGATTGAAATAAACCAGGGGGTCTGCTGTTCGGGTTTTGCTTCAATGGAAACGCCCTTATTTCGGACAATGCTGATCATTTCGCTATCCTGGGGCGCATATACATGGTAGCGGACACCCCCTTGATTGGTTACAAGTAAATTGTCTCCCTGGATAACGACCTTTGAGATTTTATCACTTTCAACCATTGACAGAAATTCACTGTAGCCGATTTCCGCCTCAGTTTGGTGTTGCTGGTTAAAAATATTATACAGCATGATCATCATCAGCACGATGATAATCCAAAGCGCTATGTTTTTATTAAAAGGGTTCAAAACAGTCTCCTTTGTACGAAATTAGTCTCTGATGCATTAAGTGATCAGTATATAATAATTACGAATTTAAAATAGTAAATTATATTATTTATTTTATCGGCAATAGAATTGTCAACCGCTTAAATTAACAATAAATAATTTGAGCTTTATCTATGGTTGTTTATGTGGTGTAAATAATTTAGAAATCTTATGCCTGTGCGGGTTTTAAGGTCTTTCGGTTTTTGTAAATATTTCTATTTTAAGAATGGTTTTTGTTTTGTGCGTGATTTTAACCGGATTTGAAATCCTGCTCCCGCCCACCCAGATAATCGTTTCTCCACTTAAAAATATCGGAACCGCCGCACGCTTTGATGGGTTGATTTTATTGTTAATGAAAAATTTTTTCAGTTTCTGAGTGCCTGTCATGCCAATGGGCGAAAACCGGTCCCCCGGACGAAAGTTTCTGATAATGAGTGGAAATTGCAACCTGTCCCAGTCGAAAAAAGCCACATGGTCTCCTTGTCCGGACAGATTTTGGATTTCGGCGGGGGTTGTTTTGTTAAATGTGATCCGGGTTTTTATTTCAGGAATGTAAAGTCGATCCAGTGATTCTGCCGCAGGCCTGGATACCAGATATTCAAAAACAGGCGGCTTTGTATCTTCTTCAGCCGGCTTTGCAGTGCGCAAATTTTGCGTTTCTTTTTGAATGATCAGTTGATCGGTTTGTTTGAGAATTCTGATCCGGTCCGGCAGGTCTAACCGCGCATCAGCATAATTTTTGCTTATCAGTTGTATAATAGAATCAATATGTGAATAGGTGATCTTTCTTAAGTTTCCCTTTATTTTCAAAATAGCTTTGCGGATAATTCTGCGTTGTTCCGCCATGTGAAAACTCAGCAGTTCGGAAATTGACATTTTTATGCTTTGCTCATCTGAATTGACGACCGCTTGATCAAAAAGCGGGTTTACCAGGGCGGAGATCCATTCTTCTTCCGACTGCAGGATGGTTCCTAAGCGGTTAAGGGTTTCAGATATTTTCGGGTTATAGTTGTTTTTCAGTAAGGGCAAGAGTTGATGCCGGATTTTATTTCTGGCAAAACGTACATCGTCGTTTGATTGATCAATGACATAGTCAATTTTTTGTAATTCTATATAGTCAATTATTTTAGCGCGCGGGGTTCGAATCAAAGGACGGATAATATTTTTCCTGACCGGCGGGATCCCGCCAATACCCGCAGGGCCGCTTCCGCGAAGAAGGTTCAGTAGTATCAGCTCGGCATTGTCATCCTGATGATGCCCGACGGCAATTTTATCAAACTGCATTTTTCGGCAAACCGCATTAAAAAAGTGATACCGGGCTTCTCTTCCGGCTTCTTCTAAGGATAATCCTGTTTTTTCCCGTTCCTTTAAGATGTTTGTTTTTTCAATAAAAAAAGGTAAGCCAAGTTTTTTTGCCACGGATTTCACAAATTTTTCATCCTTATCCGCAGCCTTTTGTCTGAGGCAGTGATTTAAGTGAGCGACGCCAAGCCGCATATCCATGGAATCCGATAAGGCCATCAAAGAATGTAAAAGGGCCATGGAATCCGGACCGCCGGATACCCCGACAAGAACAGAATCCCCTTTTTGCAACATGTCATATTGTTTTATCGTCTGGTAAAATTTTTGGATAAACGGATGATGAATAAAAATGTTTTCAGAACTTGGCATGAACATATCAGTCTGGCTGTGAATTTTGCATTGAGTTATGATTTTATTAGTGATTACCTTATAATAGTTATTGATACGGTGACAACAAAAAAAGGGTAGCTGAAAAATTTACTTTTCTTTCTTGAAAAGAAGAAAATTAAGTTTTATAACCGTAAGCCTGGTTGTGATATGCGGGGTGTCAGCGGTGCCTTGTTTCCCGAAATCCGCTTTATGCGGGGCAGAATTCCCTCCCAAGGGTTGAATGCGGGTAAATAAGTTATTCTGACCGGTCGCCGCGCAACAGACGATTACGAACCTCGTCAGATCCGGAAGGAAGCAGCGATAAGTAAACCCGTTTGTGTCGTGGATCGATCCCGGTTATGTTATGATTTATTTTTCGTAAATATTCGACGGAGGGTTCACAACCAGACTTTACCAAAAATGAGCGATTAAAATTTTTAACCGGATTTCTTTATATCCATTTTAAGTTTAAAAATTTTAATCGCTCATTTTTGGTTTTATAATGTTTTAACCCACCGAACCCCCTCATTTTTTTTATTAATTTTCTTCAAAAACTTTCCTTGACAATCCCTGTTCGCGTCTTATTTTTTGGATGAAATTTGAATCGGGTTAAACGTTTTTATTCTTATTCACAACAGGTTATGCTGTAATGGTCTAATAAGATATATAATTCTTATGGATACAGGCGTTATGACAGGAGTTATAAATTGACAGACAATTCACAAAAAAAGAAGAATATCACCATTGAAACAGATGACAATTTTTCCAAAAAAACAGATGAACAAGAACCTGTTGAAAGTGGTGCACCGTCAGAAAAAAAACAATCAAATGAAACAAAAAATGCAAAGCCGGTAGAAGAGCAGCTGGAAGACGCAAAGCAGGAAATCGTTCAGGAGCATGATCAACTGCTGCGCATGTCCGCGGAATTTGAAAATTATAAAAAACGAATGAACCGGCAAATGGAGGATTTTCGGAAATACGCGAATGAAACACTGCTCAAAGATCTTTTATCCGTAGTGGATAACCTTGAACGGGCGCTGAATACTTCCGGCGAAAATACCGGTGAATCGATGCCGGTCTGCCTGTTCGAAGGCGTTGAAATGACATTAAACGAAATATTAAAAATTTTAACCAGGTATAATGTGACCCCGATTGAGTCTTTGGGAAAACCATTTGATCCTGTTTTTCATGAAGCCGTGATGCAGGAAGAATCTGAAGATCAGCCTGAAAATATGGTTATCAATGAATTCCAAAAAGGATATTTGATCCATGACAGACTGCTCAGGCCTTCAATGGTCGTAGTTTCCAAGACAAAATCTTAAAAATTAAATACAATAAAAAGAATACAATATATAACTAAGGAGGCAAAAATGGGGAAGGTCATAGGAATTGATCTCGGCACAACGAACTCGTGTGTCGCGATAAGAGAACAGAATGACACCAACGTTATCACGAACCCTGAAGGCGGTCGAACAACCCCTTCTACTGTGAGCGTTACCGAAAGCGGCGAGCGGTTAGTCGGTCAGGTTGCAAAACGTCAGGCAATCACGAATCCGGAGAATACGGTTTTTGGCGTTAAGCGGCTGATTGGAAGAAAATTTGACTCGGCAGTGGTACAGAATGATATCAAAAACCTTCCATATAAAATTGAGAAAGCCGGCAATGGAGATGTCCGCATTAACCTGCGGGGAAAGAAGCACAGTCCGGCGGAAATCTCATCGTTTATTCTGGCTGATATCAAACATACGGTTGAAGAATACTTAGGCGAAACAGTGACCGATGCGGTTATTACGGTCCCCGCGTATTTTGACGACAGTCAGCGCCAGGCGACCAAAGATGCCGGAAAGATTGCCGGGTTGAATGTGCTTCGGATTATCAATGAACCGACCGCTGCATCTCTGGCATATGGCCTGGATAAAAAGTCCGATGAAAAAATAGCCGTATTCGACCTTGGCGGTGGCACTTTTGATGTTTCCATTCTTGAAATCGGCGATGGGGTTTTTGAAGTAAAATCCACAAACGGAGATACTCACCTGGGCGGTGATGATTTTGATCTGCGTTTGATTGATTATCTGGCCGATGAATTCAAAAAGGAAAACGGAATTGACATCCGGAGCGATAAAATGGCGCTTCAGCGGCTGAAGGAAGGTGCTGAAAAAGCCAAAATGGAACTGTCCACAGCGCTGCAGACGGATGTGAATCTTCCTTTTATCACAGCAGATGCAAATGGCCCGAAACATCTGAACATCAAGCTGACCCGGGCAAAATTTGAATCACTTGTGAGCGACCTTCTGGACAATCTTGAACGTCCCTGTGTAACGGCTTTAAAAGATGCGGGACTTTCTGCGTCTCAAATCGATGAAGTCATCCTTGTCGGCGGAATGATCCGGATGCCGGCAGTTCAGGATCGGGTAAAGAAAATTTTCGGTAAAGAACCGCATAAAGGCGTGAACCCTGACGAAGTGGTTGCACTCGGTGCCGCGATTCAGGGCGGCGTTTTAATGGGCGATGTAAAAGATGTTCTTCTGCTGGATGTGACGCCGCTTTCACTGGGAATTGAAACACTGGGCGGGGTGATGACAAAGCTGATTGAGAAAAATACCACGATCCCCACAAGAAAGAGTCAGGTCTTTTCAACTGCTCAGGACAGTCAGCCGGCCGTATCCATTCACGTGCTTCAGGGAGAGCGGGAAATGGCCGCTTACAATAAAACAATGGGGCGGTTTGATCTGGCTGATATCCCGCCGGCTCCCCGCGGCGTGCCGCAGATTGAAGTGACATTTGACATTGACGCAAACGGTATTGTGCATGTGTCGGCAAAAGATATGGCCACAGGAAAAGAACAGTCCATTCAGATCACCGCTTCCAGCGGTTTGTCTCAGGAAGAGATTGATAACCTGGTGAAAGATGCCGAGCTTCATGCCGATGAAGATAAGAGCTTAAGGGAAAAAGTTGAAGCCAAGAATAATGCGGATTCACTGATATACTCGACTGAAAAATCCATGGCCGAACTGGGCGACAAGGTGGACGCTGAAACCAAAGCCAAAGTGGAAGGCATAACAGAACAGCTGAAAAAAGCCATGGAAGGCGATGATACGGATGAAGTCAAGCGGTTGACGGAAGAGCTGACCCAGGCTTCCCATAAACTGGCAGAAGCAATTTATCAACAGGCTTCCCAGGCAGGTGCGCAGGCCGATGGTCCGGATGCGGCCGGAGATGCCGGACAGGGCCAGGCTGCCGGGGACGACGAAGATGTCGTTGACGCGGATTTTGAAGAAGTTAAAGATGAGAAGAAGTAAATAAAATTGATGGTTTTGTAAAAAAAAATGTAATAATAATTAAAAACCCGGAACATGATCTGTGTTCCGGGTTTTTTTGTGTGCCATTGAAAAAAGTTGACTTTTTTCAATGATTTGATAGGTGCATTGTATTTAAATTCTTATAATAATTGAAAACCTGTTTATGGAACTGTTTTATGGATTCGGAGATATCTGGGTGTAAAATATGCTGATTACAGAAATACTGGCCCGAAATTTCAGGATATACGGAGATGAGACGGCATTGATTGAGCGAGAGCCGACAACCGGTAAGCGTTCTTCAATGACCTGGAAGGAATTTTATCATCAGTCTAACCAGCTGGCGAACAGTCTGGGCGCTTATGGGATTAAAAAGGGCGACCGGGTTGTATTGTTAATGATGAACTGTATTGAATGGCTCCCGATTTATTTTGGGATTTTGAGGGCCGGTGCCATTGCGGTTCCCTTGAATTTCAGATTTCAGGCAGATGACATCAAACGCTGCATTCAGCTGTCCGAGGCAAATGCGATCATTTTTGGCGAGGAGTTTATCGACCGAATCAATGAATCAAAATCCGTACTCGATCAAACGGTCCATACGTATTTATTTGCAGGTGGCCTGGAAAAAAAACCGGTATTTGCAACATGGTATCCGGATGCATTAACCGGTAACAGCGTTGACGAACCGGATGTGGTGCTAAACCTGTTTGACGGTGCCGGCATTTATTTTACATCCGGAACTACCGGTCATCCCAAAGGTGTGTCTCTCCAGCACCGGCATCTGGAATTTTCCAGTTATGTTGAAAACCGGCATCATAATCAGGTTCATGAGGATAATTTTTTGTGCATTCCGCCGCTGTATCATACCGGTGCCAAAATGCACTGGTTCGGGAATCTGATTGTCGGCGCAAAATCAGTCATCTTAAAGGGGGTCAGTCCCAAAGGTATACTGGAGGCCGTTTCAGAGGAACAGGCAACCATTGTCTGGCTTCTGGTGCCCTGGGCACATGATATTCTGGTTGCCATTGAAAATAATGAAGTCGATTTAAACGATTACCACCTGGACCAATGGCGCCTGATGCATATCGGTGCGCAGCCGGTTCCCCCAATTCTGATTCAGAAATGGAAACAATACTTTCCAAATCATCAATATGACACCAATTACGGTCTGACAGAAGCCACCGGTCCGGGATGCGTTCATTTGGGCGTTGAAAATTATCATAAGGTCGGGTCCATCGGTGTTCCGGGATTTGACTGGGAGTGCAAAATTATTGACGAGAACATGAACCCTGCAGTGTCCGGGATGCCCGGTGAACTTATGGTCAAAGGCCCGGGGGTCATGAAAGAGTATTATAAGAACCCTGAAGCAACGGCCCAAACAATCCGAAACGGGTGGCTGCATACCGGTGATATCGCCCGCAAGGATGAGGATGGATTTATCTGGCTGATTGATCGGAAAAAAGATATTATTATCAGTGGCGGTGAAAATATTTTTCCCAATGAAATTGAAAATTTTTTAATGACAAACGACAAAATTCTGGATGCGGGTGTGATTGGAATTCCTGATATGCGCTTAGGGGAGATTGTTGCGGCGGTTATATCTCTTAAGCCCGGCATCCGGATGTCCGAAGACGAGATTATACAATTCTGTGCGGCCCTGCCGAGATATAAGCGCCCGAGAAAAGTGATTTTAGGAGAAGTGCCGAGAAACCCGACCGGTAAGATTGAAAAACCGAAACTCAGGGGGAAATACTCTAAAATATAATGTAATTATAAGATTTTATATTTTTATTCGGATTCTTTTAAAATTGCTGTTGCGACGTTCAAGTCATACGCTTCGTTGGGATTGAAGTTTTTGCCGGTATATAGATCGGATGCCTTCTTTATTGTTTCATACGGCACCCACCCATGCTCTTTCCAGAGCAGTTCATCGTCGGTGTTCCATAATCTGAAATAAATGGTGTTTTTTTCCTTTTTCACGTACATTCGGACCCGTTTATTTTCGGGAAAAGGATTATAATAAAGGCCGTTGCTGTCTTTCATCCGGTTGTTTCCTTGTGATAATTTTGGTTATTTGATAATAAATCAACCTTTCTTTTAACTTTTGAAAATTAATTTTGCAATGCTTTCATGCTGGATTTGAAAAGAAAACGATTAAAAATGATCGAACTGATCCGTTTGATGAAAACACTGGATCAGCAGGTGGCGCAATGCTCCCGGTGCGGTATCTGTCAGTCGGTTTGTCCTTTATACGATATCACAAAAAATGAAAGTGATGTTGCCAGGGGCAAGCTGATGCTTTTGGATGGACTGATGCGGTCATTTTTTGATGATCCCGCAGGTGTTCGGCAACGGCTGGATCGATGCCTTTTGTGCGGGTCGTGTGCGGCAAATTGCCCGAGAGGGGTAAATACCGTGGAAATTTTTTTAAACGCACGGATGATCATCAACGGATACAGCGGATTGTCTCTGGTCAAAAAAATTATTTTCCGGTACCTGTTGTCAAACCCGAATTTTTTTGACCGGATTGTTGCGTGGGGTGCCCGATGGCAATATCTGTTATTTAAAAAGACGGACTTTAAGCTGGACGCTTCCTGTTCAACAATGGTGTCGCCACTGCTGTCTGAGCGCCAAATGGTTCCCCTGGCCCCGATCCCGTTTCATAAAATTAGCTCCGGGCTGAAATCGGGGCTAAAACCGAAACTAAAACAGGAACTGAAAAAATCCGAAACAGAACCAGGTTTAAAGGTTGCCTTTTTTGTCGGGTGCCTGCTGGATAAAGTATTTCCTCAAGTCGCTATAGACATTGTACGTATTTTGAACTTTCACAAAGTGCGGGTAATCATACCGCCGTCCCAGGGGTGCTGCGGCATCCCTGCCCTGTCTTCCGGCGATTATTTGACATTTAACCGGCTGGTTGCACACAGTCTGAATCTGTTTGACCCGTCGGGCTTTGATTATCTGATTACCGGTTGTGCAACCTGCACGGCCACCATTAATAAAATCTGGCCGGCTATGTTCAAGCCTGAGTTTGAATCATCTTCGGAAGATCAGAAAGCAGCAGTTCGTCAAATTGCTGAAAAAACCTTTGATATCAATCAATTTTTAGTGGATGTGATCGGGGTGAAGCCTTGTGTCCCGCCGGAAGAAAAATCTTCAAAACCAATTGTCACCTATCACGACCCCTGTCATTTAAGAAAAACTCTGAATGTCTATTCTGAACCGAGAATTGTGGTTCAAGCCAATGATGCCTATTCATTTGCGGAAATGCCGGATGCCGCATCCTGCTGCGGTATGGGCGGCAGTTTTAACCTGACGCACTATACTCTTTCCACAGACATTGGTAAAAAGAAAGTTGCCGGCATCGAAAGCACCGGTG
Source organism: Desulfococcaceae bacterium (assembly GCA_030145385.1). Taxonomy (GTDB): domain Bacteria; phylum Desulfobacterota; class Desulfobacteria; order Desulfobacterales; family Desulfosalsimonadaceae; genus SURF-3. The sequence continues at coordinate 12,191 of JAQYVU010000016.1, read as the reverse complement.
CCGCTGTTGTGGCAACCGGTTGCCCGGCGTGCATGATTCAACTGGCGGATATGCTTGCCAGGCAAAAAAAACAAATCCGTGTTGCGCACGTGGCTGAACTTTATTCTGAGAAAATTTTCTAATCCGCCGCTTCTGGCTGATGATAAAATTCAACCTTAAACTTAGACGGTTGACTAAAAATACGTCGCTTTAATTGAAGAAATAATATTGACATTTTTTGTAATTAATGATTTTTTATTGAAGAATCTTAATAATTTGAGGCATCGCAAGCTTCCGGTTACCTCTTCTGGCGATGAGAAATGAAATTATTTACAGAGTTGCATCAAGATTCTATTCCCAAAATAAATATTATTGGTGCCGGCAGTTTTAGCCCGGCTTTTTTGATTTAATCATTGGCCGGGAAAAAAATGGCGGGTGATGGCGAGTCGTGCTGCACATAAACACTGTTAGCAGGCAAGTTGATATTAATTTTTTGTGACTTAAGTTTCCGGAGGATAGCAAATGGAAGGTAAACGCCCGGTATATTACCAGGATGTTGAAAAATGTGTAGACGATGTCATCAGCAAGGTGGGGAAAAAAATTGTTTTTGGAATGCCCTTAGGTCTCGGAAAGCCGAATGAGTTTGCAAATGCTTTATACCGGCGAGCCAAAGAAGATTCGTCAATGAACCTTGTTTTTGTGACAGCCCTGTCTCTTGAAAAGCCGAAAGGTGCCAGTGATCTGGAACAGAAATTTTTAGGGCCTTTTGTTGAAAGAAAATTTGACGGGTATGTTGAGCTGGATTATATGCTGGACCTTCGAAAGGGAACGCTTCCTGAAAATTTTGAATTGAGAGAATTCTACGCAAAAGCAGGATCCTATATCAATGTGGATCATACCCAGATGAACTATGTCAGTTCAAATTACACCCATGCCTGGCGGGATTCAATCGATAACGGAGTCAATGTCGCGGCTCAGATGGTGTGCAAAAAAGAAATTGACGGGGAAACCCTCTACAGCATGAGCTGTAATCCGGAAGTAACGTTAGATATTTCACCAGCCATGCGGGAACTGGAAAAGCAGGGGAAAAAAATAGCCATCATTGCTCAGGTTAATCAGAATCTCCCCTTTATGTATGGGGACGCAGTGCTAAAAGCAGATGCGTTTGATGCCATTGTTGATGCACCGGAATATACCTCCCGTCTCTTTGGCGCTCCTAAAATGTCAATTACCACGCCGGATTATATGATCGGTATGTATGCCAGTACATTAATTAAAGACAACGGCACCCTTCAAATTGGTATTGGATCTTTAGGTGATGCATTATGCTACGGCCTGCGGATGCGGCATACCCAAAATGCGGAATATAAGAAATTCGTCAACGATACCGGAATGTTGGGAAAGTTTGGAAATGTGATCGATCGGGTCGGGGGTATTAATACCTTTAAAGATGGCATCACGGGTTCCACCGAGATGTTGGTGGATGGCTATCTATACTTGCTGGAAAGCGGCGTAGTCAAGCGGAAAACATATAATAATGTTCATATTCAGCGCCTGCTCAATGAACGAAAAATTACAGACAAGGTTACACCGAAAACGTTAGAGCTTCTCATTGAAGAAGGCGCTGTAAGGCCGAATTTAAATGAAAAGGATTTTGATTTTCTGACAGAGTTCGGAATCTTTAAAGAAGGCCTGACCTTTGAAAACAATATGATTAAAAATGGTAAAACTGAGATTTCTGCAGACTTAAACGATTCAGGCAATATGGATCAGGTGATTTCAAGTTGCCTGGGATCCACGCTGAAAAAAGATATTTTAATTCACGGCGGGTTTTTTCTTGGACCAGAAAGTCTGTATCAAATGCTCAATGACATGAGCGAGGAAGAACGCAAAAAAATATTCATGACCAGTGTGTTAAACGTTAATCAGCTTTATGGCAATAATCCCTATTACAGCGAAGAACTCAAATGCCTCCAGCGCAAAAACGGCCGCTTTGTGAATGCCTGTCTGATGGTAACCCTTTCCGGGGCCGTTGTTTCCGATGGTCTTGAGAGTGGCCAGGTGGTCAGCGGTGTCGGCGGGCAGTATAATTTTGTGTCCCAGGCCCATGCGCTTCCGGACGGGCGATCCATACTCATGTGTAAAGGCGTGCGCGGGGCTGGCAAGTCAGCGGCTTCCAATATCGTTTTTAATTACGGCCATACAACAATTCCACGTCATTTGCGGGATTTTGTAATTACCGAATACGGAATTGCGGATTTACGTGGGAAAATGGACAAGGAAATTATTGCGCAGTTGCTTAACATTACCGATTCCCGTTTTCAGGAAGATCTATTGGAACAAGCGAAAAAAGCCAGAAAGATTCCGGCAGATTATGTCATTCCGGATCAGTTTAAGAATAACACCCCTGAGCGCCTGGAAGCAGATGTGGCGCGGTTTAAAGAAAACGGATTTTTTGAACCGTTTCCGTTTGGCACAGATTTTACCCCTGAAGAACTGGTTATTGGAAAGTCCTTAAAATGGCTGAAGGCCCAGATGACGGAAAGCTTGAGCAAGGTGTCAAGCCTGGGTAAAGCAATGACCATCCGAACCATTCCGGAAGGTGCCCAGCCTTATCTGGAAAGATTAGATCTTGATAATCCGGGGTCTGCCAAAGAAAAAATGATGCAAAAGCTGGTGATCTATGCATTGACATCAACAGGAAGTATATAAAGTTTTTATGGGTTTGAATGCATTATAATGACGAATCTGATATGATAGTCAAGTGCGAGATTGGTGAGTTTTTAACCTATTGAATATAAAGGAGTAACCATGGTTGAAAGTCTGGATCTTGAATATTTTGGGCGTAAGCATTTGAGGCGCATATACCGAAATCTGCCCACGTCTGTTTTGTATGAGGAGATCGTGAACAACCGTGAAGGTCAGATAGCTCATTTGGGGCCGATTGTTGTTCGGACCGGTCATTATGCAGAGCTGCCGCCCGAAGATAAATTTTTTGTCAAAGACCCGTACAGTGAAAAAAAGATTTTTTGGAGTGAAGAAAAAAACGAATTATCGGAAAATCATTTTAATACACTGTTTCATCGCATGCTGGCCTATATGCATAATAAGGAAGCCTATGTTCAGGATTGTCTGGTCGGCAGTGAACAAGAATATCAAATGCCCGTCCGGATTGTAACGGAAACAGCATGGCACAGCCTGTTTGTCCGTAATATGTTTTTTCAGGTGGATGACCTGCAAAGACTGGAAGCATTTGGGCCGGAATTTACGATCATTCACATTCCGGGTTTTAATGCGATTCCGGAACTTGATGGCACCAATTCAACTTCATTTGTTATTATCAATTTAACCCAGAAGCTTGTTCTGGTGGGAGGTTCCAGTTATGCCGGTGAAATCCGGCAGGTGGTGTTCACTCTTGCCAGCTACCTGATGCCGGAATCTGTTTTCTGCATGCGCTGTTCGGCCAATGTGGGCAAAGATGGCGATGTGGCAATCTTTTTAGGCCGGGAGGATACGGGTAAATCAACGCTGGCGGTTGATCCTGAGCGAAGTTTGATCGGGGACCATGCGCATGCCTGGAGTGAGAAGGGACTGTTTAATCTTGAGTGGGGCGGCTATGCCAAGATTATGAATATTGCAAAAGAAAAACAGCCTTTTATCTATGAGTGTACGCGAAAGTTCGGTGCCATTCTGGAAAATGTTGCCATTGATATGGATACCCGGCGGGTTGATTTAACGGATGACAGTCTGACAGAAAATACCCGGTGCATCTATCCCATATCTCACATCCCCCATGCTTATCGGGAAGGATTGTTTGATCATCCCCAAAACCTTTTTCTGTTGACCTGCGACGCATATGGCGTTCTTCCCCCCATTGCCCGGCTGACCCCGGAACAGGCGGTTTACGCATTTTTGTCCGCATATACGTCAAAATTCAATCAGATGGAATCCGGTGAATTTGAGCCCCAGGTCATGTTCAGTGTGGCATTTGGCGATACAATGATTGCGTTGCCGGCATATGCATATGCCAAGCGTATGATGGAAAATATTATTAAATACAATATTAACTGCTGGCTGGTGAATACCGGGTGGAGCGGAGAGCCAAGCTTTAAGAGTGAACGGATCAAAATTGCGCATACCCGGGCATTGGTTAAAGCGGCAATTTCCGGGGAGCTTTCAAAAATGGAATTTGAAGCCGATCCGGTATTTCAGTTTGAAATTCCAAAGAAAAGCCCGGGCGATGTGGTTCCGGCAGATATCTTAAACCCGAGGAAATCGGCGGAAGATGCCGGCGAATATGAACTGCGGGCCATTCGTCTGGTCGCGGAGTTTATGAAGAATTTCGAGCAGTATGAGGATATTGTTCCGGAAGAAATGCGCACCATGCTGTCACAAATCATTTCCATAGATGATAACCTGGATCTGGAAGATTTCGGTTTGTCCATCGGATAATATTTTGGCAGATATGTTTTTGGCGCGTCGGGATTAATGCGCAGTTTTTTTGTAATATGGAATCTGAAAACGGCGGGGTCTTTATTTAGTAAGGACCTCGCCGTTTTTTATTTTTCGGACGGCTTCGCAAGAAGTCCAATGTCTATTTCCGTTTTTGGTTTGCATTGCATGCCTGGTCACGGAAATTAAGCTTTAATGTTTAAAACATTTTTTTCAAAGTTTAACGTGGAAAAATAGTCTGCCATGGTTTCTTCTCTTCTGATCAGTTCCACCGAGCCGTTTTGTCGAAGCAGCAGTTCCTTGGGGCGCAGCTTTGCATTATAGTTAAACCCCATGGCATGGCCATGGGCGCCGGTGTCCTGAATAATGAGGATATCATCGGTATCAATTACCGGGAGTTCCCGTTCAACGGCGAATTTGTCAATGTTTTCACAAAGAGATCCCACAACATCAACTTTTTCGGTCGAAAGCTTTGCCGGGTCTTTGCCGAAAACATCTATATGATGATAGGCGCCGTACATTCCGGGCCGCATCAATGCGGACATGCATGCATCGACGCCAATATACTTGCGGTAAATATTTTTGTGGTTAATCGCCTTTGTGACCAGTACGCCGTGGGGCCCTGTCATATAGCGGCCGCTTTCCATGAAGAGTTTCGGAGCATACCCATTGTCTGACTGGTAGGTATCAAACAGCTCAATTATTTCCCTGCTCATTTGTGTCAGGTCTAAGGGAGACTCTTCCGGTCGGTAGGGGATCCCCAGGCCGCCGCCGATATTAATGAATTCGAATCGGATATTGAGTTCTGCGGACAGCCATTCGGTTAATTTCAGAAGCATACGGGTGGTTTCAACAATATAGGAATAAGCAAGTTCATTGGAAGCCAGCATGGTATGCAGGCCGAAGCGGGTGCTCCCCAGTTCGGCCATTTGCCGGTAGGCATCTAATATCTGATCATGGCTGACCCCGTATTTGGCCTCAACCGGATTTCCAATGATGTCATTGCCTGTTCGGCGCGGGCCCGGATTATAACGAAAACAGATGAGCTCCGGGATGGCAGGGAGTTTGGGAATCAGTGAAGTATCATCAAGGTTTAAGATGCATCCGCCGTCAGAAAACGCTACCTTGAAATCTTCATCTGTGGTATTATTTGAAGTGAAAATAATTTTTTCGCCGGTGGCTCCCTGTTGGCGGCTTAATACGAGCTCCGGAATGGAACTGCAGTCAAATCCAAATCCCATTTTGTGCATAATCGCCATGATACTTGGATTGGGAAGCGCTTTAACGGCATAATATTCCATAAATCCGTCAATATTTGAAAACGCTTTTTTCAAGCCAAGTCCGGTATCATAAATACCGGCTTCATCGTATATGTGAAATGGGGTCCCAAAGTGCGCAACGATGTCCGCCATAGCAGGCAGAAGCCTTTTTTTGAAGTCATTCGACATCGGCATGGGGTTTATCTCCTTATAAATTTATGTGATTTTATGACACAGTCCGTTGAAAAAATATTAAACAACATAAACATCTTTGAGCTTGTTTTCAAGATAATACAGGTAGGTGACGGGTTAAAACTTGACAAAAAACCATGGATATTAGATTTTTAATATAATTTTAACTCTGTGGTATTTGCAGTTTAAGAGATTTGTCGCGGATTCGAATTTTTAACGGTTATATGAATGATTGAAATGGACACCCAAAAGACGATATTGTTTGTCGATGACGAGGAAACAATACTCGAGATTGCCAGCGAGCATTTTCACAACCTTGGATATCAGGTCTTCACGGCAAAAAATGGCCGTGAGGCAGTGAAGACGATTGAAGATGCAAATCATATCATTGACTGTTGCTTTACAGATATCAACATGCCCGAAATGGACGGTCTGGAGCTTGCGGAATATTTAAGGAATTATGACAATACCATTCCCGTTGTTATTATGACCGGTTACCCTTCCCTGGATAACACTCTCCAAACATTAAAAAACGGCGTGGTTGATTTTTTAGTAAAGCCTGTGAATCTGGAGCAGATGACAATCTGCCTTCAGCGTGTTTTAAGAGAGCGGGAGTTATTTATAAAAAATCTTTTACTCAATAAAGAGCTGGAGAGTAAAAGACGGCTTGAAGAATTAAATCGCGAACTGGTTTTAAAAGTCGAGGAATTAGGTGTTCTAAACCGGATTATGACTGAGCTGATGTCCTTGAATACCGGTTCGGAAGTGTTAGCTCATATTGCGGAAATGGCGACGTTGATTACCCCGGCCAGTTGCTCTGTTTTTTATGCGGTCAGTGAATCGTTTGATGCCCCGTTTGAGCTCACCAGCGCGGTTCGAAGCAATAATGAAAATTTAGAGAATTCGTCAGTTGAAGAAGAAGCTGAAGGCGAAAGTAAATATAAAATTTATGATTCCGCTTTAAGTGATTTGATCAAGGAAATTGCAATTGATGAAACGCCTTTGTTGATTTCCGAGAACACAAATCACGACCTGTCTGATAAGATTCGTTCACTGATGGGGATTCCTCTTAAAATAAGAGAGAAAGTCTTTGGCGTTTTAATTGCCGTGATCACAAACGAAAGACAATCATTTACTGAAAAAGATCTGTATTACATGTCTTTTATGATTCAGCAGGCTGCTTACCTTGTTGAAAATCTCGCCTTGTATGAAAATATCTATGAAAATTTATTTTCCACCCTTTCGGCCCTGGTTAAAACGGTTGAAGCCCGGGACGTCTATACCAAGGAGCATTCGAGCCGGGTAAAGGATACCGCCATCATTCTTGCCAAAGCGTATGGATGCTCGACAGAAGATATTGATGTGCTTGATTTTGCCGGCCGTCTCCATGACATCGGAAAAATCGGTATTCGGGATGATATCCTTTTAAAGCCCGGGCGGCTGACGGATGCCGAGTATGAAAAAATCAAGAAGCATCCGCTGATCGGGGAAAGCATTATCGGGCAGCTGGGGCTCTGGGACCGGGAAAAAAAAATTGTCCGGCATCATCATGAATGGTTTGATGGCACCGGATATCCGGATGGTCTGCAGGAAGAAGAAATTCCCCTGCTGGCCAGGATTCTTTCTATCGCGGATGCCTATGACGCCATGGTGTCAGGCCGGGCGTACAGAAAAGAAATGCCCAAAAGCGAAGTCCTGGGAATAATCAGCTCAGGAAGGGGGATCCAATTTGACCCCAAGATTGCGGAGCTTTTTTTATCTCTGCAGGCTGAAGGCGAGTTTGAGCATGTATACCGGTCGCTGGAGTAGTTTGTTGTCTTATTAATACCCCCCAAACATCACATCTGGAACACTTCATTTTTTCCTGTCCAGGTTATACTTTTTTATATAAATGTGCACAAAAAGGCACATGCTTGCCTTTGCTTAAAGTTATTCTTTTATATACAATCCCATTAAAGCCTTTTTTTATTTTTTCCGGGCTTATCACAATAAATATTTTTTATGTCATAAATAAGTCTATTGAAAACTATAAAAAACTGATTTTTAAAAATATTTTATCTTTGATATGCGGTGTCGTTTCAAAATCAGTAGTCTGGTTTTTGTGCTAAGGTTGATATTGCTCATCAAAATTTTATCAAAAAATAAAAAGCCTTCTTATTGGCACTTCTCTTGCAATGATATTATCGAATCGCAAAAGTAGTTTGATTTAATCTGAACCGGACAATATTTATAACAGGAATGATAGGCTGCTCAGAAACTCAAAATTATTAAAATACCATTTACAACAGAAAAAACTATCCGGTGCATGCACCCATGTATTTTTTTGATAAAAATTTTTACACTAAAAAAGGCTATTTTTGAAACGGTACATTAGAAAATTCTATACCCCTTATTCAATTCAATTCAGTGTAGTTGATAGGATCATTGCACAATATATGGTGGTTTTTATCCGGGAAAAGACACAAGACGAGCGGTATTAAAAAAATTTTATATAATTTCCTTGACATAACAACAATTTAACGTAAGGATTAGAAACGTATGTTGACGATAAGATCTGCTTTTCAATTCGATTACCGCTTGATTTAGCTTATTATCGGGCATTAATATTTAAAATTAAAGGCTGTCTCTGTTGCGGCCAGTTTAGGTAAGTGCCTTGAAACAAGAAGCCCATCTCCTTAAAGAAAAATATCTTTTTATCTGTGAAAATATCATTTTTTATTGCAATTCCTTTTCAGGAATTTTTATTTCAGTAGTTTATAGTTTAGGAACATTCCTTTCAGTACCAAACGATTTGGGTTTGTCCAGTTTGGATTTGTCTGGGAGATTGTGCACCGGTTATCAATTTACTTCAATTTATTGTGGATAGTAAAATCATGCTATTTGGACCCAAAAACGAGGTTGTCGGACTGGATATTGGATCCCGTTCCATTAAGGTGGCGGAAGTCGCGGAGACCAAAAAAGGATGGGCTCTCAAAAAGTTTGGAACCATTGACATTGACCCCGGTGCGATAGACGAAGGGGTTGTCAAGGACCATCAGGCTGTGGCGAATGCTATTCGTCAGCTTTACCAGAATTATAACATCAAGCAGCATAACGTTGCGATTTCCATTGGCGGCTATTCCGTTATCGTTAAGAACATTACGATACAGAATATGCCGGAAGAGCAGCTTCATGAGTCTATCAATTTTGAGGCGGAGCAGTATATCCCTTTTGATATAAATGATGTTAATCTTGATTTCCAGATTCTGGGAGAAACCGAGCATAACCCGAATCAGATGAATGTTCTGCTGGTTGCTGCGAAAAAAGATATGGTCAACGACTATATCAATCTGATCGATATGGCTGGCCTTAATTTATGTATCATTGATATTGATGCATTTGCCCTGCAGAATATATATGAATTCAATTATGGTGCTCAGGGGGAAAATGTTGCACTGATTGACATTGGCGCGAGTAAAACATCGGTGAATATATTGAAAAACAATATATCGGTTTTTATGCGCGATGTGTCTCTCGGCTGTAACCAGATTTATCAAAGAATTGTTTCGATTGCGAACTGCTCGATGACTGAAGCTGAAAATATTATGCTCAGCGAGAAACCGGATAAATTGTCAACCGAGGAGCTGAAAGAAATTATTTCATCTTCCGTTTCTGACTGGTGCGATGAAATCCGGCGCGCGCTTGATTTTTTCTATTCAACCAACCCGGATGATCGGATCAGGCAGATTGTTTTAAGTGGCGGCGCTGCAAACATTAAGGAATTCAGAGAACTGCTGGCCATGCAGTCGTCTGCTGAAGTTAAACTAATAAATCCTTTTGAAAAAATTAACATAAACAGCGATCAATTAGATTCAGTTTATCTGAAACAGCTAGCACCTCAGGCCGCTATTTCGACGGGGCTTGCAATCAGAAGAGTGGACGACAAATGATACGTATCAATTTATTACCCTACCGGGCAGCAAGATCCAAAGAAAATATTCGCAAACAGGTTTCAATTTTCCTATTATCTTTTGTCCTTTTGCTTGTCGTGTTAGTTGTTTACAATAGCCATTTGAGTTCTAAAAAGGAAAGGCTGTCAAACAACCTGGACAATTTAAAAAAAGAAGTCGCTATTTATGAAGAAAAAGCCAGGCAGGTAGAAGAAATAAAGAAAAAGCTTGAGACGCTCAATAAGCAGATTGAAATTGTCAATCAGCTCAAGGAATACCGTGAGAATCCACCAAAGCTTCTGGCAAAAATGACTGAAATGGTCATTCCCGGAAGAATGCAGTTAACACGGCTTATTTCTGACGATGCAAATCTGACGCTTCAAGGTGTTGCGCTGGATAATGAAACCGTTGCCGTGTTCATGCTTCGCCTTGAGCGATCGGGTTTATTCTCGGGAGTCGCTCTGTCAAGCTCAAAGCAAGTAAACAAGTATAATGTAAATATGAAACAGTTTAGTATTAAATGCAAAAAGGCTGCACTGACAAAGAAAGCCCCGGCATCTAAATAGTTATGAGGGCCTAACCAGGCGGAGAAAAGGCGAAAGAAGAATGAAAAAACTTGATATCTCATTAAATTCTATTGAGCCGCTGATTAAACAAATTGGTGAATTAACAAAAATACAGAGAATTATCATCTGCTGTGTGTCGGTTGCGTTGATTGTTGGTGGTTTTGTCTATTTTTTGTATATGCCGAAATATGAAGATATAAATAAATTAAACAAAGAAATTGCTGGGCAGGAAGAGAAGTTAAAAGAAACAAAAAAAAGTGCTGCGCAATATGCGAAATTTCAAAAAAAACTGGAGGCTGCCCAGGCAAAGTTTAATGTTGTTGCAAAAGCCCTTCCTTTAACCGATGAGGTTCCAGCCCTTTTAACCGGTATTTCTCAGGTTGGAAAAGACTCCGGTCTCACTTTTTTGCTGTTTAAACCTGAACCGGAAAAAAAGAAAGAATTTTATGCGGAATTGCCTGTAACAATGAATTTATCCGGTTCCTACCATGATCTGGGTGTTTTTTTTGATCAACTGGCCGGACTGTCCAGAATTGTCAATGTTAAAAAGTTCGACATGAAAATTGGAAAAGGTTCAGCCCTTAACATAGCATGCACTGCTGAAACATATAAATTTGTGGAGCCCCAACCTAAGAAAGCTAAATAAGGTGAAAGGCAAAATAAAGAAAAAAAAAGAAATAAAGAAGATAAATTATGTATAAAATTTATTGTTGTGTAATATCTATTCTTTTTTTGGGAGTTTGTTTTTCCGGCTATGATCAGGATGCGGATGCATCTGAGGCGGTTAGATACGTGAGTAACCGTGTGAAGATTGTGCGGCCTGGAGAAATTATGAAAACTTCTGATTCGGTGTCCCCAGACGCTGCAGTGAAAGAAGCTGAAACAAAGATCGCTGCAGTGCCGGAAACTCAACCGGAAGCTCAACCGGAAGCTCAGGTTCAAATTCCGGCAACCGGTGGGCAGGAGATTGGCGTTGCGGATCTGGCACCAGTCGGTGGTGTGGCTGCAGATGATGTGTCTGGGGAAAAATCCGAAGCTGCGATCAGAGAAGAAGTTTCATCGATAATTGGTAAGAAAGAACGTTTTTACAGCAGAAAGGGACGTGTTGATCCGTTTGAACCCTTTCTCCGGAAGCCTGAACCTGAAGTCGCAACTAATGAAAAGTCGAAACTTAAGCGACGTGTTCCCCGGACTCCCTTGGAAAAAATTGACTTGAGTCAGCTGAGGCTGACCGCAGTTTTACGGACTCCGACAAAAACAAAAGCTCTTGTTCAGGAAGTTGCCGGCAAAGGATATGTTGTGAATAAAGGAACCTTCATTGGCAATAAAGGCGGGCAGGTTTCAAAAATATTAAAAGATCGAATAATGGTTGAGGAAAAGTATTTAGACGTTTTTGGAAAAATCTCTGTACGTGAAAGAGAAATGAAACTTCAGCAATAATCTGGAGAGTTAAACATGTTTGATTGTAGTCACATGATATCGGAAAAAAAATTCGGACGGTCGATTTGTAGTTTATTTTTGTCGATCCTTTTATTGCTTTCTGTTGGTTGCGCGTCTATGTCGGAAAAAAAGAATACAGAACCGGCGAAAGCAGATCCCCAAAAAATGATAACCGGCATAAATACAGTTGTTGCTGATGGCTCGGAAAGTGTTCTTATCAGTGCAAATAAACAACTGAATTATACTTCCGTCAAACAGCATGATCCGCTGGGCGTGATATTATTGTTTCCGGAAACAACGCTTGGAGAAATTTCTTCTGAGCTTAGACCGGACAGTGAAATAATAAAAACAATAATTCCTTCCATGTCTGCAGA
>JAQYVU010000131.1 GCA_030145385.1 Desulfococcaceae bacterium | reverse complement strand
ATATAAACGCGCCGACGGGCGTCCTATTGGTAACATCGTGATACTTCGCGATATCAGTGCGAAGAAACAGGCGAAAAAAGAACTGGAAATGTATCATGGTCACCTGGAAGAACTGGTGGCCGCTCGCACCGTTGAATTGGAGCAGGCCAATCTGGCGCTTGAACAGCAGATTGAAGAGCGAAGATTTGCCGACAGGTCTCTGCGCCAGCATCAAAAGGAATTGCGGGCCCAGTCCCATCACCTTGGAGAAGTCAATACCGCACTCCGGGTCCTGCTGAAACAGCGGGAAGAAGACAAGCAGATATTGAGCGAGATGGTCCGTCGAAATGTCGAAGAGCTTGTCAGCCCTTATCTGGAAAAGGTATTGAGCAGCCGGCTCGATACTCGTCAAAGAACGCTGCTTCAGATTCTGGAGACCAACCTTAAAAATATCATCTCGCCGTTTATCAGCCAGCTTACCGGGCATATGGGAAATCTCACACCCATGGAAATCCGGATTGCCGATCTGATTAAGGCGGGCAAGTCCAACAAGGAGATTGCCGGGCTGCTTTTGATTTCTTACAATACGGTTTTATTTCACCGGCACAATATACGAAGCAAATTAAGTATAAAAAACAAGAAGATAAATTTGAGGGCGCATTTACTGTCTTTTATAAAATAGTGGGTATGGCCTGCTATTTTACCACTATTTCATACCCTTGACTTTGTCGGATTTTTTTTGTATCGTATAGAACGATATTCGAACAGATCTTTCCAATAATTCAAATTCTTGGAATGTCTATGGTAAATCTAACCGTTTCAGATGTCACCCTCACTTTTGGCGGATTGCACGCTCTTTCTTCCGTAAACATGGAAGTCAAGCCGGGATTGATCACATCGATCATCGGACCCAACGGTGCCGGGAAAACGAGTCTTCTCAACTGTATTTCCGGTTTTTATCACCCTTCCCGCGGAGAAATTCACTACGGCGACAAGCGCCTGACCCATGCCTCTCCCCATCAGATTTCCAATATCGGCATTGCCCGGGCCTTTCAGAATCTGGAATTATTCCGGGGCCTGTCGGTGCTCGATAATCTCATGCTGGCCCGTCATCAGAAACTTAAATACAGTTTGCTGCATGCCGTTGTTTTTTTCGGCAAGGCCTCGCGGATGGAAGCGGAAAATCGGGCGTATGTCGAAGACGTGATTGATTTTATGGAGCTTGAGCCGTATCGGAAAAGCATGGTGGGCAATCTCAGCTACGGGATTCAAAAACGGGTGGAAGTGGCCCGCGCTTTGACGTTGTCGCCGAAATTGATTTTACTCGATGAACCCATGGCGGGAATGAATATCGAAGAAAAAGAAGACATCGTCCGGTTTATTCTCGACATTAAAAATGAATGGGACATCACGGCCGTTTTAGTGGAACATGATCTGGGGGTGGTGATGGATATTTCGGATCAGATTTACGTCCTTGATTTCGGCGAAGTGATCGGATCGGGCCGGCCGGAAGAAGTCGCTGTCAATGAAAAGGTGATCGAAGCCTATATCGGAGAAGAGTAAATTGAGCATGGACAATAAAGATCATTTACTTGAGTATTCCATTCCGCAGCTGTTGCGCTGGCGTGTTGAAACAAGCGGAGATAAGACGGCACTGCGGGAAAAGGATTTCGGGCGCTGGATCAGCTACACATGGAAGCAGTATTATGAGTTTACCCGAAAAGCAGGACTGGGCCTTAAACAGATCGGTTTCGGCAAAGACGACAAAATCGCCATCATCAGCGACAATATACCGGAAGTACTCTATGTTGCCATCGGCGCTCAGGCCTTGGGCGGTGTGTCAGCGGGAATCTATCAGACCAGCCTGCCGGATGAGATCGGGCAGATCCTTGATTATCTCGATATCAGCGTTGTTTTCTGCAACGATCAGGAACAGGTCGATAAAGTGGTCGAGGTCCGTGACCGGATTCCGAAAGTCAGGAAGGTCATCTATGAAGATCCCCGGGGCATGCGCAGCTACCAGGCTGACGACTGGTTCATGTTCATAGACGATCTTTATGCCCTGGGCGACGAGGCTCACAAACAATCACCGGATTTATTCGATTCACTCGTAAGCAAAGGCGACCCCGACGCTGTCTGTCATTTCTGCCTGACATCAGGAACGACCGGGTTGCCCAAGGGTGCCATGCTGACCCATCGCAATTATATTAATATGGGACTTCAGCTCACTGAAGTCGATCCCCTGGACCCCACTGATGAATATGTATCATTTCTGCCCTTTGCCTGGATCGGTGAACAGATGAATTCTTTCGGTGTGGCCATGGCAACAGGCATTGCCATCAATTTTCCGGAGTCGGTGGAAACCGCCATGTCGGATCTCAAAGAAATCGGGCCGCACTTCATGTTCGGCGCCCCGCGAATCTATGAAACCATACGATCGCAGATCTGGCTGAAAATGGATGAATCCTACTGGCTGAATAAAATGCTTTATCACTACTTCATGAAAATCGGCGAAAAAGCCGCCACTTACCGGATGACCGGTAAAACCCTGCCCGGTATGCTCCGGTTTCAGGCATGGCTTGGCAGGCAGATGATGTTTCGGCCGCTGGTCAACCAGATCGGTTTTCTAAGGCTGCGCCGGGCGTATACCGGGGGGGCGGCATTGGGCCCTGAACTATTCACTTTTTATCAGGCCCTCGGTGTCAACCTGAAGCAGATCTATGGTCAGACCGAAATCGTTGGTATTGCCTATATGCATCGCGATGGTGATGTGCGGCCGGACACCGTGGGAAAGCCGCTTCCCAGAACCGAGTGCCGTATTTCTGAACAAGGGGAGATTCTCTCCCGATCCGATTCAGTGACGCCCGGCTATTACAAGCAGCCGGAAAAAACAGCCGAACTGATCGAGGATGGCTGGCTCCATTCCGGCGATGCCGGCTATATCGACGAAAATGGGCATCTGGTGGTGATTGACCGTGTCTCCGATGTTATGCATAATAATAAGGGCGAGATGTTCAGCCCCATGTTTATTGAAAACCGCCTAAAATTCAGCCCGTATATCAAAGAAGCAGTGATCTTCGGCAATCAAAGAGAATTCGTGGCCACCCTGATCAATGTTGACCCTATTGTGGTGGGAAAGTGGGCCGAAGATCACGGGATTTCCTTTTCAACTTTCATGGATTTGTCCGCAAGACCTGAAGTCGCCGAACTGATCAAAGACGAAGTGGTCAAAATCAACCGTAACGCCGAGCAGGAGCATTTTAAGATTCACAGATTCGCCATTTTGTATAAGCTGTTGGATGTGGATGACGGGGAATTGACGAAAACCGGAAAAATCCGCCGTAAATTTGTCCGGGAAAAATACAAGGACCTCTATGAGTCTCTCTATGATGAAACTGTGGCGGAAAAAGAAGTGGAAGCGTTTTATCAATACCAGGACGGACAGACGTCAATCGTGAAAACCAAACTCCTGTTTTATACAATGGAAGAAAAACGATGAGCTATTTTTTTCAACTCGTAGTTAGTGGTATTGTGGTGGGCTCTATCTACGCCCTGTCCGCAATCGGTTTCGTGCTGATTTACAAATCGAGCCGGGTGCTGAATCTGGCCCATGGGCAGATTATTGCCACCGGCGCTTTTATTACGTATTCGCTGACGGTGACGGCCCATATACCGATCTATCTTTCCTTTCTGATGAGCATGATCATCACCTTTTTCCTGGCCATGAGCGTGGAAAAAATATTTCTGCGACGTCTTATCGGTGAGCCGATTATATCGGTTATTATGGTGACCATCGGTCTGATGTCAATCATCGACGGTCTGATATACCTCACCCCGTTTGGTTCCGAGAATTTTTCCTTTCCGCCCTTTCTCCCCCAGCAGCCCATTGTCTACGCCGGGATTTCCATCTCTTATACGCAGCTGGTCGGCGTGATCATCACGTTTATCCTCATTGGTTTGTTCTCATGGTTTTTTAAAAAATCCACAGTAGGCATTTCCATGCGGGCCGTATCCGACGATCAGTTGGCATCCATGTCCATCGGTGTCTCCGTGCCCAGAGTGTTCGGACTGGCCTGGGCCACCGCCGGCTTGAGTGCTGCAGCGGCCGGCAGCGTGATCGGCAATATTACGGGATTGAATTTTAGTACGCTCCATGCTTTCGGAATTATCGTTTTTCCGGTCGTTATCCTCGGTGGGCTCGATTCACTGCTGGGTGCGGTGGTGGCGGGAATCATCATGGGGCTTATCCAGCAGTTTGCCAGCGGATATCTCGACGGGAACTTTGGACTGTACGGCACCGCCCAGGTCCTGCCGTATATTCTTCTGCTGGTCCTGCTTCTTTTCAAGCCCCATGGCTTATTCGGCACACACGAAATCGAGCGGGTGTAAATTATGTCAGTAAATCGTTGGTTGGCGACCGGTAATTATTTTACCACCTATAAAGAAGAGCAACGGATTTTTTACACATCCCTCGACCGGATTTTCTGCGTTTTTTTTCTGACTACTCTTTTTATTTGGCCGTTTTTTATGGAACTCGACAGCAAGGATATGCTGGTGATTGACAATATTCTCGTGGCGGTAATCGCCATCCTGGGGTTGAACCTGGTCACCGGGTTTGCCGGTCTGATCTCCGTGGGACATGCGGCTTTTGTGGGTGTCGGCGCTTATACGGTGGCCTGTCTTTCACGGATCATCGGCGATCAGCATGTATTGATCACCCATGCCTGGCCCCTGATGATTATGTTTTCGGGATTCGTGGGCGCGATTTTCGGCGGAATCGTCGGGCTGCCGGCGCTGAGGCTCAAGCATTTGTACCTGGTCATGGCCACGCTTTCTTTTCAGATGATATTTGAGTGGACCATCGGTTTCATGGATTTTTTCAATCAGGGCCAGACCATATTCGTGGGGCGGGTATTCTGGTTTACCGGTCAGGTGGGGCGGAAAGAGCATTACCTGTTCTGGTATTATGCCCTGTTGGTGGTGGTCGTGCTCTGTGGATTTGCCGTTCGAAACCTGCTGCGCACGCGCTATGGACGGTGCCTGGTTGCTGTACGCGACAATGACCGCGCGGCTGATGCCATGGGGATGCATCCGGGTTTTACAAAAGTTTATGCATTCGCGCTTGCCGGGTTTTTTGCCGGTATCGCCGGCGCCATGCATGCCTACCTTTATCGGGGCGTTGGCATGGAATCCTTCACGCTGCATGAGTCCATTCAATACCTGGCCATGACGATCGTCGGAGGACTGGGGTCATTGACCGGGTCATTTTTCGGACCGGCGGCAATCAAGATACTCGATCTGCAGGTGGAAAATTTAGCCGAATGGGCAGTTACTTTCCTTCCGTCCGGTATGAATCTGGCCACCGCACTGCGACCTTTGAGCTTCGGTTTGGTTATTGTTCTTTTTCTCATTTTCGAACCGCGGGGGATTGCCAACTGGTGGCGAATCCTGCGTTCGTATGTAAAATTGTGGCCGTTTCGATATTGATTTCGGCCGCCGGTTTTCATGAATCCGTTGAAAGTTGTTTTAAACCAACCAAAACAAGGAGGAGCAAATGAAAACGTACAAAATCAGCATCTGGTTGATGGTATCACTGGTTGCCGTAATGTTGGCGATGCCTGTGTCGTCCGGGGCCGAAGTCTATAAACTGGGACTTTCCCTTGCCATTACCGGCCCGACTTCCGACGCCGGAAACCCTTATGCAAAGGGCGTGGAAGATTATTTTCGATACGTCAACGACATGAAACTTCTTGGAAAAGATACCATCGACTGTACGATCAGAGACGACAAATATGAAACAGCCATCACCAAGCGCAATTTTGAAGAATACCTGGATATGGGCATCGTGTTTTACCTCAATTATTCCACGGGGAGCACGCTCGGCCTGAAACGCGATTTCGAAGAGGTCAAAATGCCGGTTATTCCCGCCTCTTTTCACGCAGGCAATTTAGAGGAGTCGAACTATATTTTTCTGCCCATTGCTTCATACTCGGCACAGGCCATTGGCCTGGCCGAATACGTCGTCAAGAATCACAATGGCAAAACTCCGAAAGTGGCTTTGTTCGTGCATCCGTCCGCATTCGGCCGCGGCCCGGTGGACGATGTTAAAAAATCCGTTGCCGCGGGTTTGGGCATGGAAATAGTGGAAGTGGTGGAACACGGGAAAGATCTTGACAACACGGCCATGCTCCAGCGGTTTAAGAGCAAGGGCGTCCAGTATGTGATCAGCCAGACGGTTCAGTCGCCGGTGGCCGTAATGCTGAATGACGCCAGCCGTCTCGGTCTTGTGGCCAAGACATTCGGCGAAAAAGGGAAGATCACGTTTTTGGGCTGCCATTATACGGGCGGCAATGATCTGATTGCCCTGGCCGGCGATGCGGCTGAAAACTTCTACTGGACGACGTCCTACATTATCACATCCGAACCGGGTGTGGGCACAGATGCTCAGCTTGCCCTGGCCAAACGGTACGGCCGGGATGACAAGGCCGCCAATTCCCACAATTATGCCAACGGGGTAATGGTGGCACAGGTTGCTGCTGAAGTGATCAAGCGGGCTAAAACCCGCGGCAAGGAAGTTACCAAGGAAACCCTTTATGAGGAACTGCTGGCCATGAACGGAATGAATGCTTTCTACCCGGTCACCACTGTCGGTCCGGTGACCTACTCCAAAGATGACCATCAGGGGGTAGACACGCTGCAATTGTATGCCGTGGACAAGGGGCAGTTCAAGTCTGTGGGCACGCCCTTTATTCCGGAGTATACCGGCAAAATTAAATAATCCGGATATCCGGCAGTTCGGGTATCCGGAGAAACCCAAAAGAAAGGTTAACCCAAAGCAGCTCCTCCTCCCCGTTGGCCGCAAAAGCGGCCAGCGGGGAAGGGCTGACCGGGTGCCGGTTATCCGGTTATCCGGGAATTATCCAAACGTCATCATCAATAGAAAAGCGCCTAATGAATACTAATAAAACGCAGCATCTGCTGGAAGTCAACAACATCGAAGTCGTTTATAACGATATCGTGCAGGTTTTGAGGGGGGTCAGTCTGAATGTTCCCGAGGGGAGCATTGTGGCATTGCTCGGCACCAACGGGGCAGGCAAGACAACGACCCTGCGGGCGATCAGCGGGCTGCTCAAACCGGAAAACGGTTTTATCCGTGATGGTTTCATCAAGTTTATGGGCGAAGACATTACCAATGTACTGGGCACACAGGTGGTAAAACTCGGGGCGGTGATGGTTCCTGAAGGCCGCCGCATTTTTAAACATCTCACGGTCGACGAAAATATCCGGGTCGGTTCCATAATCCGAAAAGACGGCCATCAAAAAATCCGCAAAGACCATGAACTGATGTATAGGCATTTTCCACGGCTGTCCAATATCACCCACCGGCTGGCCGGATACTGTTCCGGCGGAGAACAGCAAATGATCGCCATTGCAAGGGCGCTGATGGCTGCCCCCAAGATGCTTATGCTCGATGAACCATCGCTTGGCCTTGCGCCGCTGCTGGTAAAGGAAATCTTTGAAAATATCGAGCTGATCAACAAACAGATGAATACCACGATTCTGGTGGTAGAGCAAAACGCGAAAATCGCCCTGGAGATATCACAATATGCCTACATTATGGAATCAGGCAAAATCGTGCTGGAAGGGCCGTCCGAGGAGCTGAAAACCAACCCGGATGTCAAGGAGTTCTATATGGGAGTGACCCAGGGCGGCGGCCGCAAGTCATTTAAGGAAATCAAGTCGTATAAGCGGCGGAAGCGGTGGATGTAAAGGATTTAACGGACTGCTGAAAATAAAATAACCAGGGGGGGCGAACACGCCCGGAGAAGGAAAAACTAATGAATATTTTACTGGGGTATAGCGGCTCGGGTATCTCCAATAAAGCCCTGTCGCTGGCACGGGAACACGCCCGGATATTCAATGCCAGAGTTTTTATTCTGACCTCCAAGGAAGGCGGGGCCGGAGAGAAGCTCAATGAAATTGAGCGTATAGAAAAGAGCCTTGACGAGGCCAGGCAATTAATGGAGCAGCAGGGAGTCGCGTGCGAAACCCATCAACTCGCGCGCGGTTTATCTCCGGGTGAAGATATTGTCAAGTTTGCCCGGGATAATGATATTGATTTGATATATGTCGGAATTAAAAAAAAATCAAAAGCCCAGAAAATCATTCTTGGCTCAACGGCTCAATTTATTATTTTGAAAGCGCATTGTCCGGTTGTGGCTGTTAAATAGTACTTGAACCTAACCACGTCAGACAGGAAAATATCCAATGGGACTTTATGATTTTACATTCTATGACCTGATCAAACGCAATGCTGCAGCCTTTTCCAATGCGAAGGCATGGTATGAAGTCGATGACAGGTCCACTTTGACATTTGCTGATGTAAAAAACCGCGTGGATTTGATTGCCGGCGGGTTGAAAGCCGCGGGTATTAAAAAGGGTGATCGGCTGGGGGTGCTGGGTAAAAACAGCATCGAGTATTTCCTGCTATATGGCGCGGCCGCCGCAGTGGGTGCGATAATTCTCCCGGTCAACTGGCGGCTTAGTGTCGACGAAATCTTTTATATTCTCAACGACTGCACACCCAGGCTTTTGTTTGCGGATGAAGAGTTCCAGGACATGATGACATCACACCGTCCGGATTTGTCGTCAGCAGAAAAGTGGTATAATCTGAAAGCCGACAGCGGCAGCCTGGATGCATTTTCGTCTCTGCTTGATAGCGGCGAAATGATTGGTCCGTCCGAGGTGAACAGTGACGACGGATTTGTGATTATCCATACGGCAGCGGTGGCCGGCCGGCCCCGGGGAGCGCTTCTGAGCCACGCAAACATGCTGTGTGCGTGTCTGCATCTTGATTATTATCTTGCCCTGTCCGAAAAAGACGTTCATTTGAGCCTTTTGCCCCTGTTTCATGTGGCAGGACTATTCATGGCTGTTGCAGCATTTCAGGCCGGCGCTTTGAACGCGAATATCAGTCGGTTTGATGCAGACAAAGCCGTCGGCCTGATTGAAGAATTTAATGTGTCATTGTGTTTCGATTTTCCGCCCATTCTTGCCTCCATTCTGAAAGCTGCCGGGGAACAAAAACGCAAACTTTCCACGCTCCGGTCGGTAGTGGGGCTCGGCACACCCGAAGAGATTGACAGATATCAGAAAATGACCGGGGGGACCTATTACTGCATGTACGGGCAGACCGAAACCGCAATGCTGGGGACCATGGGAAGCTACAATGATGCTCCCGGATCGGCCGGCAAGCCCGTCATTTTTGCCGATGTCCGCACGGTTGATGATGACGGCAATACCCTCCCACCGGGCGAGGCGGGTGAGATTGTCATGAAAGGTCCCCTGGTTTTTAAGGGATACTGGAATTTGCCCGAAGATAATGCGCATGTCTTCCGGGGAGGATGGCATCATACCGGTGATATGGGACGGTTCGACGAAAACGGATTTTTGTTTTATGCCGGAAGAATGGCGGAAAAGGAGCTGATTAAGCCTGGCGGAGAAAATGTTTACCCCGCCGAGGTAGAAAAAATAATCCTTCAGCACCCGGCGGTGGAAAAGACAGTGGTCATTGGCGTGCCGGATCCTAAATGGAAAGAGGGGATCAAGGCAATCTGTGAGCTCAAGGCCGGTGAATCATTGGAAGCCGAAGAACTTATCGCCTTTGTGGGCGAGCGTATCGCCCGTTTTAAGAAACCCCATTATGTGGAAATAATATCCGATTTGCCTTTAAAATCCGACGGCACACCGGATAGGGTGAAGATCAAGCAACTCTATGGACAGCCATAGAGCCATATTCCGATTCGCATTCAAACGGAGTCTGCGTTGGCAATTATGTCGTGCTCTTTTCCTTGCTGTTTTGATGATGTCTTGAATGCAAAATGGAATAAAAAACGAAAACTGGTAACGAGGTGGTCTAATCGAACAGCATGTGAATTTCCACTTCATCACTGAAACCGCGTTTGATTTCGGCATTCGGGTAGTATTTTTCGAAAACCCGGATCATGGCCTTGTTTTCACTGAGCAAAATGGCCGTAAATCCTTTGTATTTATTTTCCTTAGCGATTTTTTCCAGCATTTGGAGCATGTAGCTTCCAAGTCCCATACCCTGATAGTCCTCGTTGACCACAAAAGCCACTTCGGCCAGATCCGTCTCTTCAGCAATGCCGTAGGAACCGATGGCCACAATCTCCTTATGCTTGCCGCGCTGAACAATACCGATGATGCTCATGTTCTGATGGTAATCAACCGCCGCCCATTGCTTCTGAAGCATTTCCCTGGAGAAAACCTTGCGTTTATAGAAAAAACGATAAAAGACGGTGCTCTCCTGCAAAGAGTAATAGAAATTCCGGGTGGCGAACTCATCGGACGGCATAAGCGGTCGGAATTCAACGGTCTTGCCGCTTTTCAGCTCTGTGTGGGCCTTGTAGTTCTCCAGGAACATGAGGTCCTGGTTGCTGGGCGGCAGCTGGTCCCCGAAGATGTAATGGCGTTTTTTTGCTTCGCTGATCAGTTTTTCCCGGAACTTGGGATGGGCGATCTGGGTCAGCTCCATAACCCGTTGATAAATGCCTTTGCCGTTGAGTTCGGCAATTCCGTATTCGGTTACCACGACGTCGACGTCGCCCCGTGTGGTGGCAATTCCGGCACCTTCACTCAGGTGGGGAACAATCCGGGAAACCTGCCCGTTCTGCGCCGTGGAAGGGAGTGCAATAATGGAGAATCCCCCTTTAGACATCTTGCTGCCCCGGATAAAATCCACCTGGTCACCGATGCCGCTATAGAAAATGTAGCCCTTGGAGTCCGTGCAGATCTGGCCGGTGAGATCGATTTCCAGGGCGGAGCTGATGGAGATGAGATTGTCATTTTTGGCAATCACATTGGGGTCGTTGACGAAATCAGACCCCCGAAAGTAAAACATGGGGTTGTTGTCCAGAAAGTTGTACAATCGCTCCGAGCCCATGCACAGGGACGCAACCACCCGGTTGGGCAGGTAGGATTTTTTCTTGTTGGTGATGACACGCTGCTCAAAAAGGGGCAGAAATCCGTCGGTGATCACCTGGGTATGGATGCCCAGGTCTTTCTTGCCTTTCAGGTGAGGCAGAATGGAATTCGGCAGGTGGCCGAAACCCACCTGCAGTGTGGCCCCGTCATCGACAAGCTGGTTCACATATCTGGCAATACGCTCCGCAATTTCATGGTTCTTGGTTTCAGGCCGGGCTTCAACCAGGGGTTCTTCATAAGGAACAATGTAGTCGATATCATCAACATGGACGAAGCTGTCACCCCACGTGCGCGGCATACGCGGGTTCACCTGGGCAATCACGGTCCGGGCGTTGCTCATGCCGGAAACGGTGATGTCCACGGAAATGCCCAGGCTGCAGAAGCCGTATCGGTCCGGCGGACTGACCTGCACCAGAGCGACATCCAGACCGATTTGTCTGGAGTCGAACAGAGAAGGGATCTGAGAAAGATAAGCCGGAATATAATCGATTTTCCCCTCAAAGGCTGCCTGGCGCATATGCCGGCTGATAAAAAAGAGCTTCAGGGAAAAACGTTCCGAAAAATCCGGGGAATGGACATATTGGGAAAATGTCGAGGAAAACATCTGGTAGATAACGATATCTTGAATGGCGGGGTCTTCAACCATTGCCCGGATAAGCTGCTGGGGTTCCCCGCAGCCTGTGCTGATAAAAACCCTGCTGCCGTTTTTTATTTTCTTTACCGCTTTTTCCGGGGGCAGGATTTTGTCAGGGCAGTATGCATTCAGATCCATCGATTAACTCCCAGTATAATTTTTTAGCCGATGTTATTGTATTTTGCAAAACAAGACAACAAACGTCAAGGCATATTCATTATTTTACCGTTTTTGCAGCATGGTGTAATATCCCTAAATTGTGGATAACAAAACAAATAGTATAGACAGAGTCGATTTTTATTGGTATATGAACTATATCGGATTAATTAAGCCTAAGCCTAAACTTAAACTTAAACTTAAACTTAAACTTAACGTGGAGCAATGCCTATGGTAAAAACGGGTTGATTAGAAAGAGATGTCTTTATGAATGAAATTTCTAACTAATAAAGAAGGGGGGACCAATGAAGAAATTTTCAGTTATTGTGTCTTTGATCTTATCAGCTTTATTCTTATTATCCTGCCCGGTGTTAGCCGAAACGGAGATGGGCATGGTCACACCGGCGAAACCGGGTGTCGACATTCAAATTTTCGGCAGCCTGAAGACGTTTCCGCATTTTATCAGCAACGTGGATTTCAATGATGACGATACCGCTTATGACTGGATACTTGATGAAGGCGGTATTATCGATAACGACGAACTCACCGTGCGAAATGAATTTCGTCTGGGCTTCAAAGGCGGGGGGGAGAACTGGAAATTCTTGACGATTTTGGAATCCGACATGACCCTGGACAAGGGCAATGTGGATCGCGGCGTCCGGGCCGGTGAACTCACCGACACGGGCATGAACGGCAATGAATTTGCCGTTGAAAAGCTGGAATTCAGTTATGATTTTTCCTCACACGGCCTGCCGGCGACGGTTGAAACCGGCTGGAATACCACTTTTGTGGATCTGGAAACCGGGGGGCTGTTTTACGGCGATGACCACCCCTATTTCAGCCTTGCCGGCGATATGGACGGCACCAAGTGGGAAGTATTGGCTATACTGATCAACGACACTGCAACCCGGGATGGAAATGCCGATGAAAATGACTGGCAGGTATATACGGCCAAGATCACAATGCCCATGGGCGATTTGAAAGTGTGCCCCTTTTATGGCTATAGTGACAACCAGACCCGTGATGCGAATGTCCATTATCTGGGTATTCAGACCTATGGCAAAATCGGCAATATTGCCCCAAAAGCTGAATTCGTTTATGCTCTGGGAAGCAAGGATAACTTTCCGGCTGCCGGTGACGACAATGCCGATATTTCCGCTTTTGGCGGTTTTGCCGCCATAGAAGCGTCGGTTGCCGATATGTTTAATCCCTACTTCGGCGGTTATTATATCTCAGGGGATGACGAT